>NZ_JBIQNW010000046.1:0-49527 GCF_047228265.1 Nostoc sp. UIC 10607
TTTTCATGGTGAGTGGAACTATATTATCAAACCCAAAATTTCTCCCTAATTGTTCAAGTTATTTTTACTTGATGCCTAAGGTCGGCTCATCTGTCCAGGTGACAACTTTTTCGACTTACCACCCTTCATTACAAACCACCTGCGTGTTCGACCTAGTTTCTCGTCTTCTTCACCTCCTTTTTTCCACCAGCCGCGTGCTGGTGGGCGCGTACAACTGTTCCATCGACATAATGAACCTCCCAATCAAGGTTTCCATCTTTGTCTGCGATCGCTTGCAGACTTTTTAAGATTTGATTCCAAAGTCCAGCTTTTTGCCAACGATAAAACCGCGTTGCTACACTCTCCCATTTTCCATACCTTTCTGGCATATCCCGCTACGGTGCCCCAGTTCTCAGTATCCAGAGAATGCCATTCACAACTGTGCGGTGGTCATTATTTGGCTTGCCTGTGAGAGGTTTTTGTGGTGGTAGTAAAAGTTTTAACCTCTCCCACTGTTCGTTGCTTAAGTCTCCTCGGTTCATGATTACAGTAATCTGAGCGCCTCCTTTTTCAGGATATAACGAGTTTGAAAACACGCCCTAGCCTCGAAAACTTTTGAGGATGAATTAGACCTTGTTTATGCTGTCATCGATGGAATTCAAACAAGAGGAGAAAAAGGAAAATACAGTACGCAACGTGTAAGATTTAACTCTAATCCTTCTGCTGAATTTTTTGTTACATACTTATAAATTTCCTCCCCGACTTACTTAGTAATTATTCGGTCAGTACTTTACGAATGAATGATAGGCAAACGAATCTGAAAGCGTGTCTGGCCAGGTTCAGAAAAACAGCGAATTTCTCCGTAATGCTGAGTCACTACAATTCGATATGAAATTTCCAAACCTAACCCAGTACCAGCACCAACCTCCTTGGTTGTAAAAAATGGCTCAAAAATTCGAGATTGAATTGCAAGGGGAATTCCTGGCCCGTTATCTATAATCTCGACAACAATATAGTCTTTGTCTTTGCAAGTACGTACTAAAATGTCGCCTTGTTCACCTAAGGCATCGATCGCATTATCAATCAGATTAGTCCACACTTGATTCAATGCACTGCCATGAGCTTGAATTGATGGTAGATTTTTGTCATACTCGCGTGTCACCACAATATTGTGCTTCCGCAATTTATAGTGCAGAATTGTCAAAGTATTTTCCAGACCCTCATGTACATCTATCTTCAATAGTGAAGCCCGATCCATGTACGAGTAGTCTTTAATCGCCTTGACTATTTCGGAGACACGAGTAGTACCCTGTTCCAGTACCTTCAACTGCCCGATTATTGACAGCGTTGCTTCCAGCCAAACTAGCACATCAGTAAAGGTCTTAGTTGTTAAATGCTCACTAATGGCTTCTAACTTCTGATCGTTGACTCCCGCAGCAACGAGGGTAGGAACAAGTTTCCACCCGTCAGTCACATTATGTAACTCCAACCATTGCGTTAATTCATCTTCTTGATCAATCTGAAACAGTGTGTCGGAAGAATTTTGTGTATCAGTGTGTGCAATGTGTTCAATAGCATCTTGCCTAAAGCTTAAGAGATGTTTGAGTTGACTTTCTGTGAGATTTTGCCCAATCATTTTGAAAGTAACATCATCCAATGACTTAACTGTGTCTTGCAATTGACTTGCAGCTCTATGTGCTGCGGATACTGGATTATTTAGTTCATGGGCAAGACCAGCAGACAAAGTACCTAAAGCAACGAGCTTTTCGTGTTGCTGAGATAACAACTGTAACTCTTGCATTCGAGAAGCCATATGGCCGAGAACAATTTTTCTAATATTTGGGCAAATAGTAATCATTTGCCAAAAATCATTCTCGTGCAGACAATACATATGACTTCTACGCACTACTTCACCGCTTGCAAGGTGAGGTGTACCTGCAAGTAGAGGAACTTCACCAAAGAATGAACTACTACCGTATGTAGCTAATAGGATTTTTTGGTTAACAATCTCTCGTGAAAGCTGGATTGCTCCTTCAAATACTATATAGAAATACTCTACAGGATCTCCTTGGTGAAACAGCATATGTCCTGAATCGAACCATAATTCCGTACCATTGAGAAAACACTTGAGTTCGTTTTCATTCAAGTGTTCAAAAACCGATATCTTACGCAATGTCTCAAACATGGTCATTACCCGAAATATCGCTACACAGATGCTAAATATTGGTGAATTAATTGAACAGCAATCGCTCCCTCACCCACTGCGGAAGCGACTCGTTTAACTGAGTTACAACGCACATCGCCGATGGCAAAAATACCAGGCACGTTAGTCTCCAAAAAGAAAGGATCGCGCTCTATTGTCCATCCTTTCGGTGACATTCCATTGCGGATTGTGTGAGTTCCGGTAAGAATAAAGCCATGTTCATCACGCTCTACAATATGTTGTAACCAATCGGTACGCGGCTTGGCACCAATAAAGCTAAACAAAGCATTGGTGGGAATAGTTTCAATTTCACCTGTTACTGAATTAAAAATGGTTATCGCCTCCAACTTATCTTCTCCGATAAATTCTTTCACCTCAGTCAATAGCTTGACGTTGATATTATCAATCTCTTCAATCTGAGCAATCAAATATTGAGACATACTTTTTTTCAGTGAGTCGCCCCGAACTATCAGGTTAACGGAGCCTGCGTACTTAGAAAGATAAACAGCTGCTTGTCCAGCCGAGTTACCCGCACCCACAATAAACACATCTTCGCCTTTGCAAGTCAGTGCTTCGGTCATAGCAGCGCCATAGTAGATACCAGCACCTGTGAGTTTTTCACTTCCAGGGATGTTGAACTTGCGATAAGATACCCCTGTTGCAATAATCAAGGTGTGGGTGCTAAGTTCGGAACCATCTGCTAGCGTGATCAATCGATATTGACCATTCACACGAACATTAGTCACTTCTTGCGGTGAAAGAATTTCTGTTCCAAACTTTTGAGCTTGTGTGACAGCACGTTTAGCTAAATCTCCCCCATGCACACCACCCGGAAAACCAAGATAATTTTCGATCCGAGAACTAGTACCTGCTTGTCCTCCTGGTGCCTCTCGTTCAATCAACACAGTGCGAAGTCCTTCAGAGGCCCCATAAACAGCTGCTGCCAAACCAGCAGGCCCAGCACCCACAATAGTTAAGTCATAAAACGGCATCTTGGGGCGTGTTTTTAGCCCTACTTTTTCGGCAATTTCCATATTTGTCGGCTCTACAAGATGTGAACCGTCAGGGAAAATAACTAACGCCTGACATCTAGTATCAGAATTAATAGCGCAACTAACAAGGCGATCGCCCTCATCTGACTCAATATTTAGCCACTGATAAGGAACATGATTGCGGGCTAAAAAATCTTTGATTTGATGCAATCTAGGCGACCAACGAGAACCAACAACGCGCACACCTTCAAAAGGTGGACGGAAAGAAGCTTGCCAAACCTCTAGCAAATCGTTAAGTATGGGATATAAACGCTCTTGAGGGGGGTTCCAAGGCTTCAACAGGTAATAATCAATCTTAGCCTTGTTGATAGCATGGATAGCTGCATTAGTGTCTGCATATGCTGTGAGTAAGACACGTTTGGTCAAAGGAAAGATTTCAATTGCCTGTTCTAGAAATTCCACACCGCTCATTTGTGGCATTCGCTGATCTACAAGAAACAGCGCTGCTGATTCGTTACGCAACTTTAACTTTTGCAGTACCTCTAAAGCCGTCTTAGGCGAGTTGGATCGTACCACCCGGAAGCGATTGCCATACTCTTTACGTAAGTCAAGCTCGATCGCTTGCAAAACTTCCAAGTCATCATCTAATGCCACTATCACAGGTTTAGCCATAATTTCTTCAAAATGCTGCTTCTAGCAACATCCAGCAAACGACACAATTGTGTTTTATAGTTCGTGTTTATTGAGTTTCCTCACAGTTATTTATGTGAGTTTAAGTTCATGAACTTTTAAGTTGCATAGGATAAACAAGCTCTAAAACCAAATCCACAAAAATTTTCTTTGAATACAATATGCAAATTAAAGGTGTCAGCTAGTGAACTATCGCACTAATTGTTAAGGAAAAATGCGTTTGTAGTAAAAACTTTATTTCTGAAATATTCTCAATTCCAATCTTCATATTCTTACTACAAACCAAACCTATCAAAACTTTGGCGATAGTCCACTAGTGGCAAGCTAAAAAAGGTTTTGTGCTTACCTAGACAGTGGCTAATTCAACAGCCTCATACTGCTCTACAACAGTGACACCTTCACAGAATGCGCCTTTCCTCAAGAAACCCAATACATTCTCATTCGCGCCAACTAAATAGATATCAACCTTACTACCCAGTTTTTGCTTGGTGAAAATGAGATATCGTAAACCAGCCGCACTTATACATTTCAAATCCTCTAGTTGCAACACTAGGCGTTTGATAGATTGGGCTGTTGCTCTTTGCAATTCTTCCTCAAGTAGTCCAATAGCATTAGCGTCAAGTAAACCACTTAAAGATAGTTTGGCAGTACCTCCGCTGACTTCTAACAAAGTTGCATTGAAAAATACTTGCGTGGGAAGCAGTCGAACTCTAATTTTGATTTCGTCCTGAGTTGATGGCAGTTTGACTGTTAGGTTTTCGGCATCAAAATCGGCATAAGGCTGGCCATTAATCCAAACTTCGCCAATTTGGACACTGCCTGGTGGTAAGATATCTGGCTGAACCCGGAGGATGTTATCTTTAAAAGCTCCTGGTTTTGGCTTGAAATACAAATCCATTGGCTTCTTAGTCACCAATAAATTAGTATACACACAAGCTAAATACGCCAGTTCAAATGAGTGGTAACCACTCATGGAGTGACTACCCTTGCCCCTTTCAGTTCCTAGCAAATAGGGAATTCCATTAGCCAAAACATTGAAGTAGATACCGCCATCTGCGTAATCGAGGAACCAAGCGTTATAGAAAGCTGCTGATTCCCGCGCTAGTTTTTGATACTCAGATTTGTTAAGTGAACCAGCCAGGATCAGGTAGGCTAGTATGGCTTGTTCTTGCTGCCACCAAGCTTTGCGATCGTGCCAAACAAAGCGGTGTGTTTTTTGACCTGGTTCTAATATCCGTTCTACAACATCATACCACCCTCCACGTTGTTGGTCACTGCCAACAGCAGGCATGATGTCTGCAATTTTTTCAGCTAAGGCAACATACTTCTCTTTTGGTTTGAGGTGGTGCATCCGCATCAGGTTCCAAGAGATTTTGAGGTTGTGACCTACAACTGCTCGGTTCTGTTGCCATCCCCATGTTGTATCATGACTCCAATCTTCATGAAAACGCTCTTGCACAAATGAACTAGAGTCGTAGTCAGGAAAATGCTTTTCAATTGTGTCAAAAGTATACTCAAGTAAATCAGCATACTCTTTTTTACCACTCGCCAGCCAAAGATTGATTAAGTATGCTGGGGCATGGTCACCTACCGAATTCCAATTCTTTTTCGCCCGGTTATGGCCCAAGGTACTACTGTGGGGACTCAGAGTAATCGGATCAATGTGTGAGTAAAATCCTCCTTTGTCTGTTTTGTCTAGAAAATAGCGATTGAACAGATTTAAAGTCAATTCAATGTCATTCAAGATACTGGGATCGCCTGTCACCCGATAAGTCTGGGTTGGGCCAGCTAGTGCATAAATCTGTTCATAAGCTGGTATGGCATCATAATCATCCCCAAATTCTGAGGAAAATATTTTTTGTTCTCTACCATCTGGTTGAACATCAATTGCGTGATACCAATAGCAAATTCCTTCACCTTCATCCAGAAAACGCAAGTGGTCGCGCAAGTATTCAGTGCCTTTTTCAGCAGCTTCTAGGTAACGGTCATCCCCAGTCATCAAAAAGGCTGTAGCAAAACCATAAACCAGACGCGAAATCGTGTCAGTTTCTTGTCTAGTACTGATTTCTTTTGTACCAACCAAGCCTAAATTAGTGCGATATTTCCCATAGTCAATTTCTCCATCTTCAAACTGCACTTTTAAGTAAAAATTGGCGAGATTTCGTACTTGGTTCACCCACCAGTCTTGCTTTTCAAATGCATACTCACTTTCGGTTTTGCCAAGGAACACAATATGTTTACCTTCAAAATTGTGTTCACCATCCTCTGGATAAAAAGTGCCATATACAAAAAGGTAGCGATCTGCAACTAACATTTCTCTCATTTGCAGAGTGCAATCATAGTAAGGCTCACCCAAGTTCCGCACTAGTTCTGCATAGGTGTTTGCGGACAGTGCTACCTCAAATTTTCTGCCATCGGTGGTTTTCAGATTGAAACTTCCAAAAGCTCCCTTTTGAGAATTAAATTTAGTAACATACCCAGCAATTAAATCTGAAAATGGAAAACTTACTTGGTTCATGGAATTATCTCCAAAAATTTAATTTCGTTGACCAGGAAACTATTTGGAAATCAAAACAACACTACTACGGCCTTGAACTAAAGAGAAATTCTCTGGAATTAAAATCTCTTGCCCAGGTTCCATAATATCCATAGGAGAAGGCTGAGCAGTGTCGATAACTTTGTACCATTTTCTATCTGAAAGAGAAGGAATTTCAAATTTCAGAGTATCCCAGTACATGTTAAACATGACGTGGATATCTGCTGCTCCTTTAAAGCCTGCTAATGTAAAAGCGAGAACTCTAGCATGAGAATCTCCCCAAGCCGGTTTATGCAGATGTAAGCCATGCCAAGAGATGTCTGCCAAACCCCGCTCATTAACTTCACCATTGAAGAAGTGGCGGCGGTGCAAGGATTCATGACAATAGCATTTACGAAAACTAATTAACAGTTTGTAGAACCTGTATATATCAATATTTTTGTCTACAAGATTCCAATCAAACCAACTGATTTCATTATCTTGGCAGTAGGCATTGTTATTGCCGTTTTGAGTACGCCTGACTTCATCACCATATGTAATCATCGGCACACCCTGGGAGAGCAAAAGAATAGTTGTAAAATTCTTAATTTGTCGCCGCCGCAGTGCATCAATATGTAAGTTGTCAGTCTCTCCTTCAGCACCACAATTCCAACTTAAATTGTCACTAATTCCATCCCGATTGTTTTCGCCATTAGCTTCATTGTGCTTGTGATTGTAAGAAACTAAATCATTGAGAGTGAATCCATCGTGGCAAGTAATAAAGTTGACGCTATTAATTGGTAGGTGTCCGCTTGATTGGTAAAGGTCAGCACTTCCAGACATGCGCCAAGCCACTGCCCCTACCAGTCCTGGATCTCCTTTGATAAAGCGCCGAACATCGTCTCGGAAGCGTCCGTTCCATTCTGCCCAACGATAGCCTGGAAAGTAACCAATCTGATACAATCCAGCAGCATCCCAAGCTTCAGCAATAATTTTTGTCTCCGCCAAGACTTCGGATGTTTCAATTTGCCAAACTACTGGCGGATGAACCATTGGAACTCCACTTTGGTCGCGGGATAAGATAGAGGCTTCGTCAAACCGGAAGCCATCAACGTGCATCTCTTGCACCCAAAACTCTAAACAATCAACAATTAACTTCTGGATTAAGGGATGGTTGCAGTTAATCGTGTTCCCACACCCTGAGTAATCCATGTAGTATTGTTTATCGAATGGTACAAGGTGATAGAATATGCTATTGAAAAATCCCTTAAAGTTAATAGTTGGGCCTTGATGGTTTCCTTCACTAGTGTGGTTAAAGACTACATCTAGGATGACCTCAATTCCTGCCTTATGCAAGGCTTTAACCATATCCCGAAACTCTGTAATTGGGTTTTTCTCATGGGGAGAAGCACAATATGAAGTTTCTGGAGCAAAAAAACTGTGTGGGTTATATCCCCAGTAATCTTTGAGTTGTTTGCCATTGACTTCTCGCAAAACTTCTGTTTCATCAAAGTCAAATACTGGTAATAATTCAACAGCTGTAATTCCTAATTCTTGTAGGTAAGGAATTTTTTCGATCACTCCAGAAAAAGTACCAGGATGCTTGCAGCCAGAGGAAGGTGATTTAGTAAACCCGCGAACGTGTAGTTCATAAATGATGGTTTCATTCATGGGTCGGTTCAAAGGGCGATCGCCTTCCCAGTCATAATCTGATATATCTATGACTACACTACGCATTGAAGTAGTCAAGTTATCTATAGACCCTAAAGCATCAGTGCGCTTCCACAGCGTAGTACTATTTCCTTTTGAGTAAGGATCAATCAGTACTTTATTTTTGTTGAAGCGATGTCCTTTGCCGTGTAAATCCTTAGGTCCATCAATGCGATAAGCATAAGCAGCACCAGGTTTTAAGCCTCTGATATAGATATGCCACAAAAAGAAAGTTTTATTCAGCTTTGGGTCTAACTCAATGATTTGTATCGGTTCTGCGTCGTCAGGTGTCTCAAATAACAAAAGTTCCACAGATGTGGCATGTTCTGAAAAGATTGAGAAATTGACTCCATATTTGTCGGGTTTTGCACCCAAAGGATATGTGCGTCCCAACTCTAGTTGGTAATTGGTTGTAGTTTTTGCTTGATATTGAAATGTTGTTGCAATCATTTTCTCTTTCTTCTCACCTGAAAAATTAATTGATAATTGACTGAACAATTCCGCAACAGTTTGTGAGGAACAAGCATATGTTCTAAAACATAAATTCATTAATCATAGAAACCTAGTTTTTACCAATAGGAGTAACTAAGCTTCGGCTTGAGAAATTAATTGATGTTCTAGCTAATGCGTAAGCGATCGCACTGAATCTTATCTGAGAGAATTGCACTAGCTATAGTGCCCGTATGAATTTCCAGATCGGCATCGGCAGGTGCTTCAAAACGAAAACGTTGTTTTGGGAAAAGAACTCGCTCAAAGTACCAATTAGGAATATTTGCGATCCGAAGTACCTGAATCTGGCTAGTAGCGTTAACGTAATTGCAGACAATCCAACCAGACTGGTCAGAAATTAGCAGCGCTTTTCTTTCCCACATGACAGACTCGAATTTTTCATCCTAGTTGCTTACTTGGTAGCTAGCTGCAATCTCTGCTCATTAATTGCTTTTAAGAAAACTTCCATGAATTCGACAACTACATTCGGATGTTTTGCTGTAATCAGATTGCCATTAATATGTATATTCGTAGTTCCATCGCCATCAAAAATAATTATGCCTCCAGCATTTTTGACATCACAAATGATGTTATGGGCACAAGTTACTTCCCGATTCTTCAACAATTCTGGATCAGCACAAAATAACCAAAGACTATGACAAATAGTTCCAATATTTAATTTTCCAGCATCCATAGCCTTTACAGCTTTGCGGAGAAATTTGACAGCGGGAGATTGATTGGATTGCCCTTGTTGAGGATATTCTTCATAGCGCAGACGATCCATAGCGTATGCACCAATGAGAATAATGCCTTGATAATCAGTAGGTTGAATATCGTTTACTTCTACTGTAACAGTGACTTCTTCTGTTAAGTCAACACCCTTAAAAGTCAATTGTTCTTGATTCCAAAGATGAGAAATATATTCGATCTCGTATCCATGAGATGGGAAAAAACTATTAAAAGCTCGAAACTCAATTTCATCAAAGTGTTCTTCAATGAGTACACCTATTTTACCCTGATTTTTAGTACCAGTAGTTACCATGATTTTGCCTTTCATTTGATTTGTACATATTTACAACATAGAAGTTGTACTGTTAGAATTAACGTACACTTTCTACTCACTAATCAAAAACTCAATACCTGAAATGAAGTGTAATTTGGCGCTCAAGTTATTGTCTGGCACTACATCAGTGTGCTATTGATTGGAATTAAGAATATCGTTTAGAGTACCAAAACAGCCCGCGGCCTTATTAAATCCTGCGTAAACGCACATGAACAAAAAAAGTTCTTCTATTTCTGCACGTGTAGCACCTTGTTGCATAGCCATCTTGACGTGCGCTGCAAAAGGACTACCAGTCCCGACTTGATCTTGATTGACAACATCAATAGCAATTGTGATTAAAGCCTTGGTTTTTTGGTCGATTAACGGCAGACCCCATGCTTCACCTGCTACACGAGTACAAAAATCCCCAAACTTCGGATTGATACTATTTAAAGCATCTTGAAGTTTTATATCATCTAAAACAGCATTTTTATATAGTGTTGCCTTGCCATTTTGCTCCAATGCTGTATGATTCGTTGGACTCATAGTTTTTCTCCATCTATTACACAGATTTTGTTCTTGTACTGCAAAATTTTTTTGAGAATGCAAAGATCCACTCAGTGCTATGCTTGTGTAATACAGCAGTCCCAGATAAATCGTGAACGAAAAAAAATCAGGATAAACCGTAAAGTATCGAAACTATATGTTCCCGCAGCGTCTCGTAGAGAAAAAAGAAAACAGAGAAGTGTTCACAAAAAATTGAGGATTGCTGTAATACCAAAAACTTTGATGAATAGCTTAATTTAGATTTCCATCGATTGAACTAATGGAATTATACTGATAATTTTTCTGGTTGTTCAGTACGAATTATCCTAAATTGTTTCATCATTATTCACAATGCACTAATAGCAGGCGTCTCAGCTAATATTCTCTCTTAATTTCTCTGGAACGCATTGTCTAGCCTTTGTGTGATACTAGATTCATACTCTTAATTAGCAACACAACCTTAGGACGCAACAAGCTAATAATTAGCATAATATAGGACTCCAATTTGATTTTTGAAAAAATACTGAGACTGAAAAGCCTGTTTGATCAGGGTTTCATCTCAAATCCTGTTGAGAAATCAGATAGGATTCCTATAGGTACTTAAGAAGCACTCTTCTTTGTACTGGATTCTGATGAATCAAGGAAACTTGTTTCTTTATTTCTTTTTAACAATTTCAGAAAGTATCAGCCAGCTAATATCTTTAAGTTAAGACTAAACTTAAGCTTTTATACTACCTACAGGGATAATTTTGTAAAAATACTCTTGCTTAAGGCACTATCCGTAAAATATAATCACTGGCTTATAGCTGTACTTGTTTTCAGCAAATTAAGGCACTTATGACTGTAGAAAACAAAGTCAGCAAGTCCACCCGCATGATTTATGCAGGGCAAACGTATCTAAAGTATAAAGCCGAAGGGAAAAGGGAAAAGGGATAAACTCAACGCGGCCACAATTCTACTAGCTTAAAATCTTTTCCCCTTCCCCCTGAGCCTTCTTGATAAAAATCGTTTATTGCAATTTGCAGTAGGGGCGCATAGCTAGCTGTGTGCCCCTACAATGCCAAAAAGGAAGCCCAAGAAGTGATTTTTGGAATCCCACGCCTTGAAGCTGTGGGAGGATGTTAAAACTTTCTCCAGTGATACTCTTAAATTGATCCTTAATTTATCGATCTTCTATACTCAAATCTTAAAAAAAAGTAAACAATTATTTCGTACTGAAACATTTGAACAGACTCAGACTAACAACTGGTTAGCAGATGTGCGTTTATCACTTTCTTCGTGTTGACAAATAAATTTAATAAGATATAGGAATTCTATCTGATTTTTGAACAAGATTTGAGGCTAAACTTTCTTCAAACAGGCTTTTGAGTCTAAGTATATTTCGCAAAAATAAATACTTAGACGTATATAATCACTAAGCGATCGCTAACATGAATGTAATTCATAATTAGATATGGACAAAGAAATGTTTGCTATCTCAGAACTGGATAACTGACTTAATTTCGTGAGATTTTTGCCCCTAACTAATTACTGAAGTTAATGGTTGCAGCCTAAAATGACATATGAAAAGGTGTACGAAAATGCAGTTCTGGATGATCAAGAACTCCAAGAAAGTTTAAAAGGTATCAATCCCAAGTTTGGTGATTTTGTTACTCGTGTAGCAGGAGAAGCATGGGGTTTACCATTAATTAACCAAAAGACTAAGGCTTTAATCACACTTGCAGTTGATGTAGCCAATCAAGACCATGTAGGTTCAGGAAATCCTTTTTCAGCACATGTGAATATGGCTCTCAAACAAGGAGCAACTTCCGCAGAAATTGAAGAACTTTTTTTATTCATGTGCGTTTATGCAGGATTCAATAAGGTTGCAGGTTGTTTTGGTACTCTTAATCAAATTATTGAACAAAGTAGAGTTGGACAAATGATCTCAGCAATCAGAAAGGCCGATTATGCAATCCGCGATCAAAAAGGCAAATTAGTATTTTACGTTCTTTTATGGAAAAAAAAGGGAATAAAGCTAGACCTTTTTAATGACTATTGGAGAAATGTTCATGGTCCAGTCTGCGCTAGACTACCAGGCCAACATCAATACTGGCAGTTTCATTTATCTCATAATCAGGGTGATTTGTGGGCAGTGAGTAATGGTATAGACTACAACTCCCAGCCAGAAGATCAATTTGATGGTATTGCCGAATTAACCTTTGAGACAGAAGCAGACCAGCAGAAATGGTTTCAGGCTGCGGCTGTGTTAATGGATGATGAATATAACTTATTTCACAAAGCAATTGGATATAACACTAGCTTTGGTAATTCCAAAACTTATGTTGATACCATTACCACAGGAGACCCTAACGGAGAACTGGGTATTCTAAAGTTCCACGTCATGGTGAAAAAATCTGATGACGTGAGTGTGGAGGAGTTCCGTAAATATATGACAGATAGCTTTGCCTCAGCTATCGTCAAGAATGATTTGGTACTCAAATTTAGACTGCATTTATTTGAGGAAGTAGATAATTCGCGTCCTGATGCAGCAGGAGTAGTTCATAATGAACCACCACAGCAACAGTATCAGGCGGCTTTTGAAATTGCATTCTCCAATCCTTTGGAAATGGAAAGATTCTTTGCCTCGAAAGAGTATGCAATAGCAGTCAAAGAACAGGCCAAATATGTTAGACAAATCAATTCATTTGCAGAACGGAGTGTTTACACTTTTGTCTACAACGGTCAGATGACCTTAGCAGGTCAGCGGAGTTCTAAAGTGGCACAATTAATCACAAAAATCGGAGCAACCAATCAATTGCAGGAGAATATAGTTTCTCTCATGAATGGTAAGCAAAATGTTAAGTCTGGATTGGGTCATTATCTGCAAGGAATGCAACATGTCGGGGTTACAGTTCAAGACATGGAAAAATCCCTCGAATTTTATTTAGAAGTGTTAGGAGGGAAATTAGTTCTTTCAGAAAATGGTTTGATGGGTGATGGGATGCAAAACACTCTTTTTCAAAAAGAAGAGATAGATGCAATTTTTCAAAGAATTGACCCGGAAAATTTTGACATTCCCAACCTCAGAGATGAAAAAGATGCATTGGATATTAAATTTATCTCTTTTGGTAACACTTGTATTGAACTGATATATTTCCGAGATGCTGCGACACCAAATGCTTTAGTTTCTTCTAAAAACAGCATTCCTTCTCACATTGGCAATGTGAATGCAATGCATATCTCTTTCCATGTGAAAGATGATATCGATTTGAATGTTTTCGCCAAAATGTTGGAAGACGAGTGTCAAAAACGAGGGCTAACTAATGTTGTTTTTAATCGTGTACTTCGAGTAAAATCCGCAGAAGAAAGAAGAAATATTGCCCTGAAATACAATTCTAATAAATTTTGGAATGAGCCAGATTTATTAGCAGAGGGTGAAGCAGAAACAGAATTTGGTGAATTTGAAGGCTGGGCATTGTTTTATTGTAAAGGCCCCAATGGAGAACAGCTTGAATTCAATCAAGTCACCCGTAAGGCTAAAGAACATTTTGATAAAGCACAGGAGGAATATAATATGTCGAATGGAATATCTATCCCTGTTTCCAATGGGAAAGCAGAAACTGCGATCGCCAATTTCAACCAAGCTAATATAGAAAGACTCCCAGGTACAACAACAGACTTGGTAAAACGCTTGTTCTCAAGAGGCGAAGCCTTTGATGCTGAAGGATTTATTACTTTCTTTACTGACACACCAGTTTATCAGTTTGGTAACTTTGAAGTGTGTTTGGATAAAGCTGCAATTAAGAAATCTGCGGAAAATTTCTTCAGCCAAATCTCTGCTGTATACCACGATATCAAGATGATTCGGGAAATCGAAGATGTGGTATTTGTGGAAATGGATGTGATTTACTGGCGCAAGGATGGTTCTGTAGTCACACTACCTTGCTCTGATATATTCCGCGTAGAGGGCGATAAATTCTCGGAACTGCGGATTTTTATGGATGTAAATCCTGTATTTAACCCAACAATTTTTGTCCCTCCCACAGCTTCGGTATTTACTATCAGCCAAGGCAACAAACTTGCTGGATCGGGTATCATGAGGAAGCATTTTGCAGAACATCCTGAAGGTAAAAACAGGGTGGAAGCTGGATTTGTTCCTAAATGGTCAATAGATGGGCCGAAATGGTCCATAGGTCAGGAAGAAGTAAATTTATCAGAACAGTTACAAGCTGTTGTGCAACTGTCTGAGTTCGTACTCAAGGAAAATTGGGAACAAGCTAAGAATTTTCTGACTGATGATATCTTTTATAAGGTTGGTTCATCTGAGCCAGTTTACGGAAAGCAAGCTGTTGTGAATTTCTTGTCTTCTTTGTTTACAAATACTGCCAAATTTATCAATCATGAAGTCAGAAAAATCTGGCAAGAACCAGGCATTGTTGTTGTAGAAATGGATGCCAAATACATCACTATCCAGGATAAAAGACATTTGACGATCGCCTGTTGTGATATTTATCGCTTGAGAGGCAACCAGGTGAGTGAATGGCGGGTTTATGCAGATATTCTGCCATTTTATCAAACTAGCCCCCAAGAACAACCAACTCCAACCAATGGTAATGGAAATAAATATACTTCCAGTGTTGGATTGAAATAGTCACATCAAATTGATTTCCACTATCAGGCGAAGATTTTTCGGGTCATGAATTATGTTCTCCTTGGTTAATTTTTCTAGACAGCGAATGCAGCGATCGCTACATATATAGTCATCCGCTTTGATTTGTGAAATTATTTGCGTAGTCCGGGAGTGCGGAGTGCAAAGTGGGGAGTAGGAAAAAAGGCTGTTTGAGTATACGCAGTTTTTTCACACAATCAAATATGAGTCCTATATTTTTAGTTGATCGGTGTGTAGGTTTCAATCAACCATCTGCTCATAGAAAGCTTAACCAAAGAGATTTTTCTCAAAAATTGGCTATGAATTCCACAAATTATAGAAACAAAATGAGGTTATATCATGTCACAAAAAGTAATTAGTTTATTAGCATCTGCGTTTGAAAATCCTAGCTTGCAACAGAAACTTCACTCAGCTAATACTCCCGAAAGTTTCGTTAAAATAGCATCTGAAAATGGCTATGAAATTACTAAAGAAGAATTAGCCAAATCACTTGGTACAGTACATGTGGTTTTTGGTGAAGTCGTTCTATCAATGATGGATGAGTTAATGGCAGGAGCATCTGCTTCAAACGATAAAACCCCGACAATAGAAAAAATTTCTGGAACCAATGTAGACTTAGTAAAGCGCTTGTTTTCTAGAGGTGAAGCTTTTGATTCAGAAGGATTTATTACCTTTTTTACCGAAAATCCAATATATCAGTTTGGCAATTTTGAAGTCTGTTTAGATAAAGAATCGATAAAAAAATCGGCGGACAACTTCTTCAATCAAATCTCGGCGGTGTATCACGAAATCAAGGTGATATGGGAACTAGGAGATTTGGTCTTTGTAGAAATGGATGTTCTCTACTGGCGCAAAGATGGCTCGCTGGTTTCTCTTCCTTGCACAGATATTTTCCGCGTCGAAGGAGATAAGTTCAGTGAACTGCGGATTTTCATGGATGTGAATCCTGTATTTGATACTACCCTTCCTGTTCCTCAATCTGCTTCTGTGTTGACTGCAAAAGAAGGAAAGCAATTATTACCTCCTGGAACAATGAGGAAGCACTTCGCAGAACATCCCGAAGGAAAAGAAAGAGTCAAAAATGGATTTGTCCCCAAATGGTCAATCGCTGGGCCTAAATGGTCAATTGATTCTGAAAATAAAGCTAATGACAAATCATCAGAACAGTTAAAAGCTGTGGGTGAATTAGCTCAGTCCGTAATGAATCAAGATTGGGAAAAGGTCAAAACTTACTTAACTCCTGACATCTTTTACAAAGTAGGTTCAGGTGAACCTGTTTATGGGCCTCAAGCTGTTGTAAATTTCTTTAAGCAAGTATTTAACAATACTGCGGTGTTTTATGGTCATGAGGTTCGGAAAGTTTGGCAAGAGCCAGACATCATCACCATAGAAATGGATGCCAAATACCAGTTAGTTGGAAGTAAAAAGCATGTTACTATTGCCTGCTGCGACATCTATCGCCTGAGAGGAAACCAGGTGAGTGAATGGCGGGTTTATGCAGATATGTCTCCGTGGAACACCCTGTGAGGCTCAAAGGGCGACATTTTCAGGTCAGCAACAACTTGACAATAAGTAATAGTGCTTAAAATAAGGAAGGAGTAATTATGTCAGAACAGTTACTTTCAGAACAGTTAGAAGCTGTTGTACAACTGTCAGGCTTCGTACTGAATGAAGATTGGGAACAAGCCAAGGGATTTCTCACTGATGACATCTTTTATAAAGTTGGTTCATCTGAACCGGTTTATGGTAAACAAGCTGTGGTGAATTTTTTATCTTCTTTGTTTACAAATACCGCCAAATTTACAGGGCATAGCGTCCGAAAAATTTGGAATGAACCAGGCATTATTGTTGTAGAAATGGATGCCAAATACATCACTGTGCAGGATAAAAGACATTTGACCATAGCCTGTTGTGATATTTACCGCTTGAGAGGCAACCAAGTGAGTGAATGGCGAGTTTATGCAGATATTTTGCCTTTTTATCAAACTAACTCCCAAGAACAACAAGCCCAAACAAATGGCAATGAAAATAAATATTCTGCCAGTGTTGCCTTGAGCAGGTAACAGTTAAGTAGATAGACATAATTAAATGTAAGATTCGAGCTTTGTTCGTAGTCAGCGATTTATCGCTGTTAACAGGGGTTTTAAGGGCTAAAGCCCATACTACGAACTTTAGTTTAATTCAGTCCTTCTACTTAGTTAACAGAGTTGTTGTTGGGATGTCAAAACTGTAGATTTTGAGTTAAAGAGCCACCTGTATATGGTTACTAAAAAAAAGTTATCAATGCTCGTCGCTGGAGCGGTGATTTCAGGTTTTTGTTTAGGGCTACAAGCTGCATACGCACATAGTGGGCATGAAGAAGAACCAGAGAATGTTTTAGTTGTACCACCAGAAGCCCCAGGTCGTGAGGCATTCTACGCATCGGGCGACCTGTATACCTTTTTAGCAACTGGCAAAGAAACCAAGCAACTGTTCTCGCTATTCAATTTTGACGTTCCACCTGGGGGCGGGCCTGATCTACACGTCCACGGTCGTGAAGCTGAGTCGTTCTTTATTTTACAGGGAGAGTTGACGGTTCAGATGGGAGACCGTAACAACAGCATGGTTGCGACCCCCGGAACCTTCATTTACCTTCCTAAAGGTAGACCTCACTCATTTATAAACAATACATCAACGCTGGTGAGGACGCTATCGCTCACTACTCCCGCCGGACTTGAGAATTTATTCATTAACTTAGGCATACCAGTTACCGACAGAAATGTTCCGCCACCTCCCATCACTGAAGAGGATCTCCGAAGATTTGCCGAAGAAGGCCCGAATTACGGTCTACAACCTATACCACCTGGAACCACACTCCCCCCAACAGATGGACTTTTAGATTTCGTAGTAGTGCCGCCTGGGGCACCAAATCGTGAGTCATTTTTAATTGGGGGTAACAGGTATACTTCTTTAGCAACTGGCAACGAGACTGGCGGTCTGTTCTCGCTATTTGATGTTTCCGTTCAACCGCAAGTTGAGGGTGGACTGCTACAGAGCAACTCTAAGGATGCTGAATCGTTCTATGTGCTAGCAGGGGAGCTGACATTCGAGTTGGAAAACCAAAGCTTTGTTGCCAAGCCCGGAACCTTTGTTTATCTTCCCGAAGACACACCTTACAGCTTTCAAAACCTTGGAAACACCCAGGCAAGGACGCTGTTCCTTCGTACCCCGACTCCTGTCCCCGAACCATCTTCTTGGTTGGGTGTATTGGGATTTGGTACGGTTTTAGTGTTGAAACAAAAGCAGAAACAGCAGAAATTAGCCAGTTTTTCAAACCCAGAGTAACTAAGAATCTGTGATGAACCGAACTTAATTACTTGAGGACTTGCCCAACTCTGATGCCTGAAACCTCTTTGTTTTAAACTCAGCGTTGGTAAGTAGTTTCTTGTTGCTTAGTCTAAACTCCAGTCATCTATAGAGATTCAGCTAAACTGATCAGCGAAATCAAGGAGAATAACAATATGGGAACACTTGTCGGAAAAGTCGCAATTGTGACTGGAGCATCACGGGGTATTGGACGGGCGATCGCAGAACGGTTAGCTGAAGACGGTGCGTCCGTCGTGGTAAACTACGCTAACAATTCTGCCAAAGCTAAAGAAGTGATCGCAGGTATCGAAGCTAGAGGCGGACAAGCCCTTGCCTTACAAGCTGACATCAGCAAAG
This sequence comes from Nostoc sp. UIC 10607, assembly GCF_047228265.1. Classification (NCBI taxonomy): domain Bacteria; kingdom Bacillati; phylum Cyanobacteriota; class Cyanophyceae; order Nostocales; family Nostocaceae; genus Nostoc; species Nostoc sp. UIC 10607. The sequence continues at coordinate 18,520 of NZ_JBIQNW010000046.1, forward strand.
TTAACGATATCCGACACTTGTTCCAAGCAACAATCGATCACTTCGGTCGCTTGGATATCCTAGTCAACAATGCAGGACTCGCCATTTATAAGCCATTCGTGCAACTGACGGAGGAAGAATTTGATACGGTCTTTACGGTCAACGCTCGGGGTACTTTCTTCGCCTTGCAGGAAGCAGCGCGGTGGATGGCGGACAACGGCCGCATCGTCAGCATTTCAACAGGTGGCACTGTTTCGCCTAGCCCTACCGCTTCCATCTACGCTGGAAGTAAAGCAGCAGTCGAGCAGTTTACAAAAGTACTTGCTAAGGAGATAGGAGAACGGGGTATTACAGTTAACGCTGTTTCACCAGGATTTACGGATACGGAAATGCTCGCTAGCAATCCCCAATTGAAAGAAAAGGGACTGAAGATGTCTCCCTTGGGTCGGCTGGGGCAACCTGCTGACGTGGCCGATGTCGTTGCGTTCTTGGTCAGTGAAGAAGCACGCTGGCTCACAGGACAAAATATCCAAGCTGGCGGCGGGGCGGTATAGACTAATACTCTTGGGGCAAGGAAATTGATTTGTTAAAGTATTTTACAAATTACCAGTGGTGAGAAGAATTTATTTGCACTTGATCGGTAGCCTCAGCATCCTGGGACTAATTGCCCAGAGTACTTCTGCATTAGCCGGACAGTCTGAGTCTACTGCTGTTAGCCGAGAATGGTTAATTACTCCTGAGTTTGACGTTTGGAGAACAACAGACAAAACCACGACAGCTACAACCATTCCACCTACCACCACTTTCATAGCCCAACTAGCCCCAGATGCTACTCTCCAGGGTGAAACTGTTTCCACGCCTGCCTCAATGGATTCAGTCACCTCTGTATCGCAGTTTGCAGATGTGCAGCCTACTGACTGGGCTTTTCAAGCATTGCAGTCCTTAATTCAACGCTATGGTTGTATCACCGGTTATGCCGATGGCACTTATCGTGGCAACCAAGCTTTGACCCGCTATGAATTTGCTGCTAATTTAAATGCTTGTTTAGACCGAGTTAATCAGCAGATTGCCACAGCGACAGCAGACTTAGTAACACAAGAAGAATTAGTTACTTTGCAGCGTTTGCAAACTGAATTTTCACCAGAACTCGCCACCTTGCGAGGTCGTGTGGATAGTTTAGAAGCACGCACGGCAGAGGTAGCAGCTAGTCAATTTACTACCACTACAAAGCTCATTGGTCAAGCAATTTTTGCCGTGAATATGGGCGGATTTAGTGGCGATCGCATCATTGCTCCCACAGGGGCAGTGATTGCCGATGAAAACCCGAATGCTACCTTTATCTATCGGGCTTCTCTAAATCTGAACACCAGTTTTAACGGCACCGATCTGTTACAAATCCGCTTACTTTCAGGCAGCGATGGTTCCAATGATAACGCCGCCGGATTTTTGGAACCCAACTTTGGCAGTGTCCTAGACTTTTCTGTTCCTGGTAGGAACGACCAGTTAGGTATCGGTCGTCTGTTCTACACTTTCACCCCTGTTAAGGATCTGAGTGTAACTCTGGGAGCAGCGATCGTTGCTACAGACTTTGTAGATAAAAACGCCTACGCTAATACAAGTTTTCTGGACTTTTCAACCCAAGCATTGATCAATAACTTTATCCTATTCCCCCGTCCGGCTGGATCTGGTGCAGTCATTAACTGGAATCCGGGAGGAGGCGCATTTAAGCTACGGGCAGTGTATGTAGCTGCAAATGGAGCTAGTTTAAACTCTGATAGCCAGAGATTTATTGGTGGACCATCAGCTCCTATATTGATATTTCCTAACCGTGGTGGTGATGGTGGTTTGTTCGCAGATCCTTACCAAGGCATCATTGAACTAGAGTACTCTGAGGGCAAAGCTTTTGCTGTGCGTCTCCAATACGCTGGCGGTGAAGTATTAGATAGCCGCTTTAATGCTTTCGGAGTCAACTTTGAACTAGCACTCTCACAAACAATAGGTGTCTTTGGTCGTTATGGTTATGGCGACTACAGCAACACATTCCAAGGTGACATTAACCCCAACTATTGGATGGCTGGTATCGCTTTCCGGGATTTGTTTGTACCAGGAGGTTTAGCTGGTATTGCTGCTGGTCAACCATTCATTGAAAATACAGTAGGAAATGCCACCCAAACTAATATTGAAGCGTTTTATAACTTACCAATTAGCGACAACATCAGAGTTACGCCATTGGTACAGGTAATCATCGACCCTGGTAATCAGAACATTAACGGCACGATTATCACTGGTACTGTGCGGACTGTCTTTTCTTTCTAGAATCTGCGCTCCTATTATTAGAAATATCCGCAAATTAACCTCAAAGCTGGCGTTGCTGAATTTGAATATGAAATTCAAAAATCAACTCTTCTCAACTCTTACTCTGGAGCAACTCTGCGCCTCTGCGTGAACAGCTTTGCGTAAAATCGTAGCGAAATGAGGGTTGAAATTTAAACGCAGAGGATCGCAGAGGTAAGCGCAAAGTTACGCAGAGAATTCGCTACGAATTAATGAAATTTTGTATTTAGAGACAGGGAGAAATACAACACTTTTTTACTGTTCACTATTAATAATAAGGAAGCCTAAATATGGATTCAATTGAACATATCAGTCACGGTAAAAACCGTAGTCCAGTCTATCTTGATCAAAATCTTCTGATTATTTTTGGTATTACTTTGATGGGTATACTAGGAGTTTCCAGTGTGACTCCGGCTTTTCCAAAGCTAGCCCAAGAATTAAATGTACCACCTCAAGATGTTGGATTACTGGTGACGGTATTCACCTTTCCTAGTATCTTACTAACTCCTGTTCTCGGTGTCCTGGCAGACCGATTAGGCAGAAAAAAAATACTTGTTCCCTCACTGATGTTATTTGGAATTGCCGGAGTAGCATGTGCCTTTGTTCGTGATTTTAATCTGTTATTAATATTGCGTTTCATTGAGGGTATGGGTGCAGCTTCCTTAAATTCTCTGAATGTGACGCTGATTGGCGATTTATATTCAGGTAAAGAACGCACCACTGCTATGGGCTACAACGCCAGTGTCAGTAGTGTAGGTACTGCAACTTATCCAACTATTGGCGGAGCAACTGCGGTGATGGGATGGAATTATCCCTTTATGCTTCCCATATTGGCCATACCTATAGGACTGCTTGTTTTGTTTTCACTCAAAAATCCGGAACCAAAAAGCAAGCAGAATTTTCTTGAGTATGTGAGAAATGCATGGGGAAGTGTGAGAAATAGACAATTTTTTGGAATTTTTTTCAGCACGGTTGCAACTTTCATGCTCCTCTATGGAGCCTATGTAACCTATTTGCCAATTGTGATGAAAAATTCCTTCAATGCCTCTGCTTTTACGATTGGCATTATTCTCTCAAGTATGTCTGTTACAATTACACTCACATCACTGCAATTGGGAAAATTAACAAAAAAGTTCTCAAAAAAAAGTTTGGTGAGAGCATCATTTGTACTCTTTGCGATCGCTCTAGCAATAATTCCCTTGATTCACAGTCTTTGGTTCCTATTAATTTCAACAATGATTTTTGGCGTAGGCCTTGGCATCGGCTTCCCTAGTATTCAAACTCTCTTAGCAGAGATGGCACCCAAGGAATATCTAGCTGCAATTATGTCGATAAATGGAACCTTTTTAGGATTTGGGCAAACTTTAGGACCACTATTAATGGGAATATCTTTTGGCATGTTTGGAATTAGTAGTGTTTTTTATGTGGCCGCAATCTTTTCACTTGCCACTCTTTTAGTTTTTAAACGTTGCACATGTATGTAATCAATTAAGGTTATTCTGGAAAAATTGAAACATCAAACAAGTTTAAGGATTAAGTTTTCATCTCAATCAAAATAGTAGATGTAGCAAAGGAAAGCAGTAATGTTAGCAACAAGTAGAAAATTCGATTATGCAGTCAGGGATCAAAAAGGTAAAGTATCCTTCTATGTTCTCTTGTGGAAACGTAAAGGAATTTCTCTAGAACTTTTTGATGACTATTGGAGAGACGTTCACGGCCCAGTTTGCGCCAGACTACCAGGACAGAATCAATACTGGCAGTTTCACGTAGCTGCAAATGAAGGTGGTCTATGGCCAACCATTAACGGCATTGAATACACTTGTCCAGAAGAAGATCAATTTAATGGTATTGCCGAATTAACCTTTGAGACAGCAGCCGAACGGGATCTCTGGTTTAAATCTGCTGCCATCCTCATGGATGATGAGCATAATGTATTCAGGAAAGCCATCGGTTACAACACTAGTTTTGGTAATTCTCAAACTTATTTTGATAGCATTACCACAGGAGATCCTAACGGTCAATTAGGTGTAATTAAGTTTCACGTTATGGTGAAAAAATCTGATGCCGTGAGTGTGGAAGATTTTCGCCGATATCTCACAAATAGCTTTGCACCAGCTGTTATCCAGAGTGATTCTGTTCTCAAATTCCGCCTACATTTGTTTGAGCAAGTAGATAATTCTCGCCCAGATGCAGCTGGAGTTTCTCATTACGAATCCCCAGAAAAACAGTATCAAGCTGCGTTTGAAATTGCTTTTGCTAATCCTTTGGAAATGGAAACATTTTTTGCTTCCAAAGAATATGCGATCGCTGTTAAAGACCAAGCTAAATATGTGCAGCGGCTTTTACCATTTCCCGAACGAAGTGCTTACACTTTTGTTTACGACGGCAAAATGACTCTAGCAGGTCAGCGCAGTTCTACAGTAGCAGAATTGATTGCAAATATTGGCGCAACTAATCAACTCAAGGAGGACGTAGTTAGTCTTATGTTAGAGCAGAAACTCATTTCTTACTCAAATGGTCAGTCGAATGGTCACCAAAACACCAACACAACCAACACATTGATTAATAAACGAACTAACTACTACAAAGATTTAGCCGCAGATTATTCTCGACCAGGACTTGTGAGTGCTTATGTAGCAAAAAAACTCATAGAGGATGCTGAAAAAATTGTGGCAATGAAAGAAAGAACTTTGCCAGAAATTAGTCCTTATTACACTCTAGAACAAATTGAACAAGAAAATAAAGAATGGTGGCCTACCCATTGTGAGGCATTGAGACAGGGACGTGGCGATATATTAACAGGTGAATATCGAGATGATTTAGTTTATTTCTGTCAGGATGGCCCCTATCAAGGCTTAGAACAACAAAAAGAGCGCGAACAGCATTGGTGGGCATTAATTGCTCAACCAGGTGTGACCATGTGCTGGCCAATTGTCATGTTTCATGGTGAAGTTACCTACTTTGAATGGAAGTGTGTCGATGATGAAACCAACGAAACACTCGCCAAGGGAAATGTTACCTGGATTCGACGTGGCCATCGAGGCGGATGCTATCTCAAAACAGAACAATTGACGTTCTACCGCGATGTTTTTGCTCCCAATGAACTGCTGAAGTTAATCAAGACTGCCTAAGACAGGAGGTGGGAGGTGGGGAGATGGGGAGACAAATTGTAAGAAGTCTTTGGTGTTGTCTCCAGTCGCCAGTCGCCAGTCCTCTCCCCACTCCCCAGTTCCAGGAAATATTTGATCAACGTAGATTTGGCTTAACCATAGGGTCTTGATATGCCTTTTCCTAGATCTAGCGGTATTTTATTACACCCCACTTCTTTTCCAAGTCGGTTTGGTATTGGTGACTTGGGATTTGAAGCTTATCGGTTTGTTGACTTTTTGGCAGACAGTGGACAGGGGCTTTGGCAAATATTGCCATTAGGACCTACGGGAGATAGTAATTCTCCCTATGCATCTTATTCAGCAATGGCAGGAAATCCATTGTTACTTAGTCCCGAACTCCTGGTAGAAAAGGGTTTGCTAGCTAAAGAAGACCTTTTCGATCTGCCAGAATATAGCACTGTAACAGTAGATTTTGAGCGGGTCATCCAAACCAAAATGCCTTTGCTGCAAAAAGCCTTTAAGAACTTTAAAGCCTATGCTTCATCTATTCAGCACAAGGAATTTGAACAGTTTTGTCAAACTAGGGCTTACTGGCTAAATGACTATGCGTTATTTATGGCGCTGAAGTATGTTCATGGGGATGCCAAATGGAATAGTTGGGAACCAGCTTTAGCCGAACGTGAACCAGATACAGTTCAACAATGGCAACAACGATTAAGCCATGAAATTTCTTACTACAAATATCTTCAGTTTGAGTTTTTCTATCAATGGTCAAACTTAAAGCATTATGCCAATCAACGTGGCATCCAAATCATCGGAGATATTGCAATTTATGTGGCTTACGATAGCGCTGATGTTTGGTCTCATCCCCAAATCTTTTGTCTTGATGAACAAACAGGTTCACCTGCATTGATGGCAGGAACACCGCCAGACTACTTCAGTACCACTGGTCAATTATGGGGTAACCCGGTCTATAATTGGGCGCAGTTACAAAAAGAAGACTTTGATTGGTGGGTACAGCGTTTCCAAACCATCCTTGATTATGTAGACTTGATTCGAATTGACCATTTCCGGGGCTTCCAAGCATACTGGGCGGTAAAACAAGGGGAAACAACGGCTGTTAATGGTGAGTGGATTCAAGCTCCTGGGGAGATTTTCTTTGAAGTACTCAACCAAAAGTTAGGCAAGTTACCAATCATCGCCGAGGATTTGGGAGAAATCACACCCGATGTAGAAGCTTTGCGTGACCAGTTTGAATTTCCTGGGATGAAAATTTTGCAGTTTGCTTTTGATTCTGGCGCTGATAATCCGTTTTTACCATTCAATTATCCCCGCAACTGTGTGGTTTATACTGGCACTCACGACAATGACACAACAGTAGGCTGGTTTAATCAACTAGCAGACCAAGATTCAAAAGCAGTTTTTCACTATTTAGGTTGTACCAATTCTGCGGATATCCACTGGGATTTAATTCGCTTAGCATATAGTTCTGTAGCTAATCAAGCGATTATTCCTCTACAAGATATTTTGGGATTGAATACTTCTGCTCGGATGAATTTACCTGGACAAAGTGTAGGTAATTGGGGATGGCGCTATGAATCTGCGGCTTTAACAAAACAGCTGCGCGATCGCCTGAAAACCATGACTGAAATTTATGGACGAGCTGTTTCTCACAGCAACTTACAAGCATAATAAATCTTGATCATAGAGGCTATTTCTCTAAAAGCTCTATATCTGCACTCACAAAACAAAACTGTTGCGATCGCTTTTGTCGTAGCAACAACCGTATAATTCACGAACACTCTGTTACAACTAATACTTATGACATCTACACCTAAAATCCTGGCCTTTGCTGGCAGCACCCGCGTTGATTCCTACAATAAAAAATTGGTCAAAATTGCGGCGGCTGGCGCTCAAGCAGCAGAAGTAGAAGTGACTTATTTAGACCTACGCGATTTACCACTACCTCTTTTTGATGAGGATTTGGAAGCTCAAGAAGGTTTACCTGTAAACGCCCGCACTCTCAAGGATTTACTGATTTCTCATCAAGGATTGCTGATTGCTTCGCCTGAATACAACAGTTCACTCACACCAGTTTTGAAGAATGCCATTGACTGGGCATCCCGTCCATCTGCAAATGAAGCTCCATTGACTGCTTTTGCAGATAAGGTTGCTGCAATTATGAGTGCTTCACCTGGCGGTCTTGGTGGTTTGCGGGGGTTGTCCCACCTGCGGGCTATCCTGCAAAACATAGGAGTTTTGGTACTTCCCGCTCAGGTAGCCGTACCTAAAGCTTATGAAGCCTTCAACACCGATGGCAGCTTAAGAGATCCCCAACAGCAAGAATCTATTGAGAAACTAGGTAAGAATGTAGCAAACATATTGCTGAAGCTTTACTAAATTTTTGATAATTTTCTAAACCGGATGCACTAAGGCTACTAATACTATTTGGGATTGGGAATTGCTTTGTGCATCTGGGTTTTATAAATCTATCTGTGTTAATCATTTTCATCTGAATTAAATTTGATAGCAATTTGGTGGCGGTTTATTAAGAGGTTGTTTGAAAAGTGGTTAGCTTGTATCTTTGCACCTATTGATCCCCCTTTCAAAAGCAGGGCTGTTTCATTCCCTAAAAGGCGCTGATTTACAAGCGTTTCAAGCAAAAAAAACAGGTGAATAAAAAATCTGATTGGGCAAGAAAATGGTGAATGCACTTAAATTTTCTGGTTGGGGTGGTAGTTTTTCTTTTTCCCACTCAAGCAAATTTCTGACTCATACTCTTGACAAAATCCCTAAGAGATCGAATGAATCAGCCCTGCCCTTCAAAACAGGGGGGGGGAAACTTCTTAAAGTTCCCCTTTTGAAGGGGGATTTAGGGGGATCTAAAACTTTTTGCTACCAAAAACAAGACTTTTCAAACATCCTCTAAGTCCACTTTGATTTTTGAACTTATAAACTTATGAATAGCTTCATAAATTGGAAAAGTTTTAATTGGTCTGAATATGGTGCAGAATTCCTTGGAACTGCATTCAATCTGTTGGTTGGATTCAGTATAATTACTTTCAATTTTGGTAAAGGTTTACCTATGGAGCGCCTCATCCCTCCAGAGAGTCCTCGTTTACTGATTAATGGCTTAATCTTTGCTGGAAGTGGGGCATTGTTTACTATTTCCCCATTGGGAAAACTAAGTGGTGCTCATCTCAATCCTTGCGTATCACTGGCTTTTTGGATACAAGGAAAAATGCATGGACGTGACCTAATTGGATATATAATTAGTCAATTTTTGGGTGCAATTATTGGCACATTTTTAGTAACAAAATTGTGGGGTGGGTATGCTCTAAGCGTGAATAATTGCATCACCTTGCCTGGTAAAATTTACCCCCTTTGGTATGTATTTTTGGCTGAGGTTTTCATGACATTTCTGTTAGTTTTGTGTGTATTTATTTTCTTAAGCCATCATCAGTTATTACGCTGGACACCTTTAATGGTGTGGCTTCTTGTAGCAACTATGGTTTGGTTAGGAGCGCCAATTTCTGGTACTAGTTTGAATACGGCACGCAGCATGGGGCCTGCTTTGATTTCATGGTTCTGGCAAGACCAGTGGCTTTATTGCATTGCACCACCATTAGGGGCATTGATTGGTGTAGGAGTATTTCGATTAATAGCTATGGGTGAACGCGAAGTTTTAACAGGTAAACTTTTTCACGTTCCCCATTATCCTTGCATTTTCAAAAACGTTAAAGTGCCACATCTGAAGAAACAGTACTAGATTTAACGTTACACCTATTCACAGAATTTACTTTATTTTCATGCAAGGATTCAGGTCAAACAAATATCAAAATCAAGAGAAAGTCAATGAATAAACTTCAAGGTAAGGTAGCTTTAGTAACTGGCAGCAGCAGCGGAATTGGTCAAGCTATTGCTGTGCGTCTCGCTCAAGAAGGTGCAGATGTTGTGATTGACTATCGCTCTCATCTCGAAGGGGCTGAAGAAACTCTATCAAAAGTAGAAGCTTCTGGACGCAAAGGTTTAATTGTCAAAGCTGACTTAAGTGTCATTAGCGACATCCGCCAGCTGATAAACGAAGGTATTCAATACTTTGGTAAACTCGACATTTTAGTAAACAATGCCGGTATTGACGGCAAGAATGCAGATTTCTGGGACATCACTGAAGCTGACTATGATGCGGTGCTAAATCTCAACCTGAAAGGCACATTTTTTGCTACTCAAGCGATAGTACAATACTTGATCGAAACCAAACGAACTGGCAAAATTATCAACATTAGCTCTACCCATGAGGAAATAGCGTTTCCTCACTTCACTTCCTACTGTGCTAGTAAGGGTGGTGTGAAGATGATGATGCGTAATTTAGCAGTTGAACTTGGTCCTTTGGGAATCACAATCAACAATGTGGCTCCAGGAGCAATTGAGACACCAATCAATAGTAAGCTATTAAACGATCCTGAAAAATTAGGGGCGCTGTTGAAGAACATTCCCTTGGCTCGCTTAGGCAAGCCGGAGGATATCGCACCGATAGTTGCTTTTTTAGCCTCATCTGATGCCGACTATATCACAGGCGCAACCTTTTATGTAGATGGGGGGCTTAGCCGGAACTATCATGAACAGTAGGTAAGCTTTTACGCATTTAAATCCCATATAGCAGTCCGATTTGATTTAGCAACCTATCCCACTAAGAGGATGTTTGAAAAATCCTCTTGTCGGTAGCAAAACGTTTTACATCCGCCTAAATCCCCCGATAAATTGGGGGACTTTGATTCTATTTCCCCCCTTAAAAAGGGTAGCTAGTGGGGATCAACAAGTGCAAAGATACAGCTAACCACTTTTCAAACATCCTCTAATAAGATTTGTGCTAAAAATAAAAAATCAAGATTTTCAAGCACATTTTCCCAAAAGAAGTAGGAATTTTTAGAATAGTGGGATAGCTTCATATTTTTGTTCATCTACTTCAAGATAAGGCACTCAAAACTCTTTCAACTCCCAAAATTCAATACACAAAATAGCTATGACCCAAGAAGAAGCAAGATTGGCAGCAGACAGCGATCGCACTGCCTACTGGAAACGATGGGGTTCCTATCTGAGTGAACGCCAGTGGGGAACGGTGCGAGAAGACTATAGCGCTGATGGTAGCGCCTGGGACTTTTTCCCCCACGACCATGCCCGCTCCCGCGCCTATCGTTGGGGAGAGGATGGAATTGCTGGAATTTCTGATAATCATCAGCGATTGTGTTTTGCGATCGCTCTCTGGAATGGTAACGATGCAATTCTCAAAGAGAGACTTTTCGGTCTCACAGGGAATGAGGGTAATCACGGTGAAGATGCTAAAGAATACTACTTCTACCTGGATAACACCCCTACTCATTCCTATATGAAATATCTTTATAAATATCCCCAAGCTACTTTCCCCTACACCCAACTGGTAGAAGAAAATCGGCGCAGAGGCCGCCAAAGTCCTGAGTTTGAACTAATCGATACTGGTATATTTGACCAAGACCGCTACTTTGATGTATTCGTTGAGTATGCTAAAGCTTCACCCGAAGACATTTTGATTCAAATCAGTGTAATTAATCGAGGGCCGGAAGCAAAAACGCTGCATTTACTACCAACGCTCTGGTTTCGCAATACCTGGTCTTGGACTTCTGGTGAAGAAAAGCCGTGGTTGAAAATTAGCCAATCTAACTCTGAACTCAGTACCATTGAAGCTTATCACCCTTCTTTAGAAACCCAATGGCTGTATTGTAATCAAACTCCAGAACTACTATTTACAGAAAATGAGACTAATAATCAAAGATTGTTTGGGGTCAGCAATGCTTCGCCATACGTTAAAGATGGAATAAATAATTATGTAGTGAATGGGCAAAAAGGTGCTGTCAATCCCAATCGAATTGGTACTAAGTTTGCTGCTCGTTATGAGTTAAAAATCGCTGCGGGCGAAACTAAGATAGTACGGTTGCGGTTAAGTGACGTGCAAAATTTAATTGCACCATTTGGGACTGAATTTGACACAATTTGCCAACAACGTAAGCGTGAAGCAGATGAATTTTATCAGCGAATCTGTCCGTTTCCGTTGTTAGAGGACAGGCGGAATGTGCAGCGGCAAGCATTTGCTGGAATGCTATGGAGCAAACAATTTTACTACTATGTAGCTGACCAATGGCTCAAAGGCGATCCGGCTGGACTGCAACCGCCAGCATCACGACTTCATGGCAGAAATCATGAGTGGGTTCATCTATTTAACGATGACATACTTTCCATGCCTGACAAATGGGAATATCCTTGGTTTGCAGCTTGGGATTTAGCTTTTCACGTAATTCCACTCTCCATGATTGACCCGGATTTTGCCAAACTGCAACTCAGCCGCTTGACACGGGAGTGGTATATGCATCCTAACGGTCAACTACCAGCTTATGAATGGGCTTTTGGTGATGTGAATCCACCGGTTCATGCTTGGGCTGCATGGCAAGTTTATCAGATTGAGCAAAAAATTTATGGTCGTGCGGATAAAAAATTTCTGGAGAGTGTTTTCCAGAAATTACTGCTGAATTTTACTTGGTGGGTTAACCGGAAAGATTTTGAGGGCAAAAATATCTTTCAGGGTGGCTTTTTAGGTATGGATAATATTGGTGTGTTTGACCGTAGTGTTCAACTACCAACTGGTGGATATTTGCAACAAGCAGATGGCACAAGTTGGATGGCAATGTATTGTCTGAATATGCTGACCATCGCCCTAGAGTTAGCAAAGGAAAATTCCACCTATGAAGACATCGCCAGCAAGTTTTTCGAGCATTTTTTATACATTGCTGATGCCATGAATGGCGTTGGTGATGCCCAAATAGCACTTTGGGACGAAACTGATGGCTTTTACTACGATGCTTTACATTTACCTGATGGTCATCAATTCCCGATGAAAGTGCGATCGCTGGTGGGGTTAATTCCATTATGTGCTGTGAGCATTTTAGAACCAGAAATCTTGGATCAGCTACCAGGCTTTAGACAACGGACGCAATGGTTTTTGCAAAATCGCCCTGACTTGACCCGAAATATCGCTTGTATGCAGAAACAAGGAATTGGTGAGCGTCGCCTGCTAGCGATCGCTTATCCAGATAAACTCCGTCGCATCTTAGAAAAAATGTTAGATGCAACAGAATTTTTCAGTCCTTATGGTATTCGTTCTGTTTCTAAAGTTCATGAGTCCCATCCTTACGTTTTGACCGTAGATGGTCAGCAGTATCGAGTAGATTACGAACCTGCTGAGTCTAGCACAGCTATGTTTGGCGGTAATTCCAACTGGCGGGGGCCAATTTGGTTTCCGATTAATTATTTACTGTTAGAATCGCTGCAAAAGTTTTATCGCTACTTTGGTGACGATTTCAAAGTTGAGTGTCCTACTGGTTCTGGACAAATGATGACACTCAAGGAAGTAGCAATTGAATTAGCTCAAAGGCTGATCCAAATTTTTCTCACAGATGCTTCTGGTAAACGACCTTTTTATGGTGGAGTCGAAAAATTCCAAACTGATCCGAATTGGCGCGATCTGATTTTGTTCAATGAATACTTTCACGGAGATAATGGTGCTGGTATTGGTGCTAGTCATCAAACTGGTTGGACAGGTTTAATTGCCAAATTAATCCAGCAGTGTGCAGAACAGGTGTTGTCAGATTAATTGCAAGCTTCTGCTTGTGGGAGATAAAAATTACACCTTGGGTGTTCGGTTCTAGTTTTCGCTACTGCTATCGTTGCGAACAGCCCTCAGTTTTTGGGGGTTTTCGCTATGCGGCTAGTAAATTTCTCAGTACACCTTACATCAATCAGCTACAAAATTAACTTTTAAAATCTACAGTGTCTGGTGCGATCGCAATTTTGATTTCCGACCGTTTTTTGCGCTGAGGTCTACTAAGTTCATTCTTAATTTGTCTTTCTTCCCTTGTCAAAATATTCTAAATATCTCAACATAGATAAAATTGATAACCGTGCGATGATCAAAATTCCAGTAAATCCCAAATTCGGGAAAACTACGGATAAATAACAATCAACTATTTAAACATTAGTTTTTAGATAAGTGGTAATTTCGTGACGAAAAATAATAGTGAAGAAATTGTAGTTATTAAGGGAGCTATACCGAAAGCTTTAAAGCTTCAATTTAAGGTTGTTTGTGTACAAAAAGAGTTGGAGATGAGTGAAGTATTGGAGAATTTAATCAAGCGTTGGATACAAACAGATACCCCTGTTATTGAATTGTCTGTAGATTGGTTGAATCAGGAATTGGAAGATGTTAAAGCATATGTACCAAAATCTTTAAAACATCAATTTAAATTGCTCTGTACTCAGAAACGAATCACGATACGTTCTACTTTACATGTACTCATCGAGCAATGGCTACAAATGGAGGTAGCATCTCAATTTTATATAAATGCTGACAGAAAAAATAGTTTGTGATTTGGAAGGCATCACCGAGTTGGAATCCCGAATTAAGGAGAAACCACCTGGTTCATGCAGAATTGGTCTAAGGTTTTAAGTTTTATATCAAGTTCGGGTGATTACTTACCCCTGTTCTGTCACTCTCCGAAAACATTTGCCTTTTCTAAAATCTAGAGCTTTTGTATAGCAAGCGATGTCTACGACGGGCTACGCCTACGCGCGATTATTTTCTAATAAAAAATACAAGACCGATTTTTTTCTAATAGTATAGCTTGTATTGATTGACTGATATAGCTTCTAGAGATCGCCCTCTCGGAAAGTGACAGAAGAGGGGTATAATAAAATCTATCAATGTAGGTTGGGCTTACCGTGTGTGAAACCCAACATTAATCTAGATAAAATGCTGGGTTTCGTTCCTCAACCCAACCTAGAGGTATTATAAGTATTTAACCTAACATAATATTACCTATAAAATTTTCAGACGAATTACTATTTTTTGCCACATTCTGTTAAAAATAAGTTATCTTAATCGCCGTCAAATTAAATTTCTGGATCGACTAAGCGGGTACTGGGACGTGCCTGATATAAATCCTGAACGACCTGCACAGCAGAAACTACAGCTACAAGACTGATGACTACAACAGGTAACAAACCTTGACCCAAAATAGCGATCGCTAGTAGTACTCCCGCACTCGCAAGTCGATATTGGGAACGAATTTGACAATAGCGTAGCACCCCATATATATGGAGAATACTGATAGATAGCGAGCATAATGCCACTGAACCACAAATTAACCATCGCAGGGAATCAGGTAGTGGTAGAGTTGGATTATTTAACAAAATTTGTTCTACACCAACTCCAGCTGCAACAATCCCAATTACTAGGGGTAAATGAGTGTAAAGCCAGAGATTGACAACACCAATTCTTCCATGTGTCCGCGCTATCTCAATCGGTCTGCCACCCAGATTATCAAAATAGACCCACCACCAGCTAAAAGCAATAAGTAGACCAAACACGGCGGTAATCACGGTTAAAACATCCCATTTCTGCTCAGACATACCATCGACCACCGCGATGATTGCTTCGCCTAAGACAATAATGGTAAATAGCCCAAAGCGTTCAGGTAAGTGGGATGCGTGGGGGAGTAACTTGATTTGGAACTTACTTCCGATTAAGGGTGTGACAAAGTCAATAATCATTCCCAATGTCCAGAGTCCGAACCGCCAAGGAATTGGTATAGCTGCTGATATTAACCAGAAAAATGCTGCGATCGCAAAACCTATGGCATATTGAGTAGTCAAAGGACGTGCTGAAGGGATATGTATTCCAGCACGGACATACTCTATCACCAAGACAGCACGACCAAGAGCATAGGAAAGAGCAAAACCAGCAGAACTCTCAGTCAAACCGTGGTGGATATTGATAGCCATTGCTGCTGCTGTCAGCATTTGTAGACCAATTAATAGCCGATGTCCCACATCATCGCTATCAAAGCGGTTGGCATAAAGTGTGGTTCCAATCCATGACCACCAAACCGGTATAAATAGAACTACAAAGCCAAATAATCCTGATAGCGAAATATCTTCTTTGAGATTGTGGGCGAGTTGAGAAACTGCAACCACAAATACCAAATCATAAAAAAGTTCTAGCCAGGTGGTGCGTCGTTCTTCTTCGATGTCTTCACCAACCCGTAATCTTGGTGGTTCGAGAAAATTCGTCATATTGGCAATTATTTCTAAAGTAAAGTGGATCAAATCAAATGCAAGATTTTCATCTTGTAATTAAGGGACTTCCAACAAAAAAATATTCCATAGTAGGGGCGCACAGTTGTCATTGGTGTCAACTTAAGCTAAAACTCCTTTAAAACCTAGTTTCCAGCCTCTGGCTGGAAATGCTGACCCTGGTGGCTCTGCCGCCAGTAAGGGAGGCGGAGCCTCAACGAAGGGCATTCCCAGCCAGAGTCTGGGAACGAGACAATCTCTGAAAGCTTTGTCTAGATTTGTTTTTACGTTAAGTTGACACCCATGCACAGTTGTGCGCCCCTACAAATGTGCAAATAATTTGGGATAATTTATTTTCTGGAAGTACCTTAACGCAGCATGAGCAGCAGATTTCTGAAGCTATCATACTCAATACATGCTCTGCTAATTTAACATTGGCTGAATCAAAAGTATTACAGACAACAATATTTCTGAACCTTGGCTTTAGGGAAAAAACTTTTCGATCTATTGCATTATTATTCTTCCATCGAATTTTATTCATTAGACTTCTTGTATAAATAGTCAACAAAAGGGTGATAAGTAGTAAATGACATGTAAAAACTCACTTTTGTAAGAGACTCCATCAGTTGCACTCACAACAAGCAATAAAAATTTCTTTTCCCTACTCCCCACTCCGTAGAGACGCGATTAATCGCGTCTCTAGCCACTCCCTATTCCCTATTTTGAAGGCAGGTCTATTGTTTCAGATTACAACAGCCCCCTACTCATAAGATCGTCTTAAACTTTTTAAGATCGTCTTAAACTTTTTTTGTTTAAGTCCTTAGAGCCGCAAGTACTTTTTGTGATATATTTTTGATATATTATCCATACTTACGTGATTTTAACGCTCTTGTATTAAAGATATTCAGTTGTAGTGAAAAAGCAACTGAAAAATTGTAATTCCTAAAAAAACGCATTGAAAGTAAATGAATTAATCATATACCAAAGTCGTTAATTTGATGGCTTCAAAGGTGGCTTTAATGAAACTTACAAAGCAGAAACGTAAACGTGGTCTTATTCTAACTCTAGAAGGATTACAAAAACTTCAATGCGCTAAACTTACTGCCGAATTCAACGAAAATTATGGAAACAGGTATACCCTTGAAGATTTAAGTGAGCGGATTGGAATAAACACTGCGACAATCTCCAAGGTGCTGTCTCGTGAAGACGGAGTTGACAAACGAACAATTGAGCTTTTCTTCCAAGCTTTTAATCTCAAATTGGATAAAGATTGTTATACAAATTCCGACCAATGTCACCACCAAGATTGGGGAGAAGCGACTAATGTTTCAAATTTTTATGGTCGAACAAAAGAAATAGCTACATTAGAACAGTTGGTTGTTCAGGAGCGTTGCAAGTTAGTGGCAGTTTTAGGAATGGGAGGAATCGGTAAATCGGCTTTAGCTATTAAGGTGACGGAGCAGATTAAAGGTAATTTTGAGTGTATCATATGGCGATCGCTGCGGGAAGCTCCGCCCATCAAAAATATTTTAGCTAGCCTGATCCAGTTTTTATCCGATGAGCAAGAAACAGAAGCTTCTTTACCAGAAAGTATAGGTGAGAGAATATCCCGACTGATTGATTATCTGCGGCAGCATCGCTGTCTTTTAATATTAGATAATATCGAGTCAATTCTGCAAAGTGGTAGTCGAGCCGGACTTTACCGAGAAGGATATGAAGGATATGGTGATCTGCTCAGACGAGTGGGAGAAGTAACTCACCAAAGCTGCTTGCTTTTAACAGGTAGAGAAAAACCGAAAGAAGTAGCAGCATTAGAAGGAGAAACGCTATGTGTACGTTCATTTCTTCTTGGTGGTTTGCAGGCGGTGGATGGGCAAGAAATTTTAAAAGTCAAGGGAGTTTTTGCTTCTGAGTCAGAATCTGGGCAACTGGTAGAGCGTTATGCAGGCAATCCTTTGGCTTTGAAGGTGGTTGCTACGACTATTCAAGATGTATTTTGTGGTGATACATCGAATTTTTTACAACAAGAAAGTATTGTTTTTGGTGATATTCATGAGCTTTTAGAGCAGCAGTTTACACGGTTGTCAAATTTAGAAAAGGATGCAATTTATTGGCTAGCAATCAATCGTGAGCCAATTTCGCTATCAAAAATACGCGAAGATATCGTATCACAAATACCGCCACAAAAATTGCTAGAATCTTTGGAGTCTTTGGTGAGGCGATCGCTCATCGAAAAAAGCGCAGGGCTATTCACGCTACAACCTGTAGTGATGGAGTATGTGACTCAGCGATTGATAGATCAAGTTTGTGAAGAAATTGCCACTGAGAATATTGATTTGTTCAGGTGTCATGCCTTGATGAAGGCAACGGCCAAAGACTACGTAAGGGATATTCAAATTCGCCTAATTGTCCAACCAGTTATAGATGGGTTGCTTGGTATTTTTAGAAGCAAAAAAAATGTAGAATATCACTTAACCCAAATCTTGGCAAATCTCCGACAAACATCACCCCTAGAACAAAGTTATACAGCTGGCAATGTCCTGAATCTGCTTTGCCATATGGGGACTGACCTCACTGGCTATGATTTTTCTGATTTGAGTATTTGGCAAGTAGACCTGCGGTGTATGAAATTGCACGATGTCAATTTTCAAAATGCCAATTTTGATCGGTCTGTTTTTGCTGAAACCTTCGGCGGCGTGATGTCGGTAGCCTTTAGTCATGATGGCAAACTTTTGGCTTTGGGTGATACTAATGGTGATATTCACTTGCGGCAGGTTGTGGATGGTAGACAAGTCCTCATCTGCAAGAGCCATAATAGCTGGGTCATATCACTTGCTTTTAGTTCAGATGGTAGAATTTTTGCCAGTAGTAGTGGTGATTTCACTGTGAAGCTATGGGATGTAGAGACAGGTCAATGCTTGCACACTTTGCAAGAACATGATAGTGAGGTTTGGTCAGTAGCCTTCAGTCGAGATGGTAGTACGCTAGTAAGTGGCAGTGATGACCAGACTATTAAGTTATGGAGTGTCCCCACTGGTGAATGCCTTAAAACTCTGCGGGGACATACAAGTTGGGTACACTCGGTTGCTTTTAGTCCAGATGGACAGATGTTGCTGAGTGGCAGTGATGACGAAACAGTTAGGTTGTGGGATATCAACACCGATAAATGCCTCAAAACGTTCCAAGGACACCGTGATGGCATACGGGCAATTGCTGTCAGTCCAGATGGACAAATGGTGGCGAGTAGCAGTGAAGACCAAACTGTGAAGTTATGGAGCGTCCGTACTGGTGAATGTCTCAAAACGTTTGAGGGACATTCCAATGAAGTATATTCTGTTGCCTTTAATCCTCAAGGCGATCTCTTGGCTAGTGGCAGTCATGACCAAACTGTGAAGTTGTGGGATGTCAGTACTGGTGAATGCAAAAAAACTTTTCAGGGACATTCCAGTTGGGTATATTCCGTCGCCTTTAGTCCACAGGGTGATCTTCTGGCTAGTGGCAGTTACGATCAAACAGCAAGGCTATGGAGTGTTCACACTGGTCAATGCTTCAAAACGTTCCAAGGATATACTGATCAGATACTTTCAGTCGCCTTTAGTCCTGACGGTCAAACGCTCGCTAGTAGCAGTCACAACTCTTCAGTGAGGTTGTGGAATGTCAGTACAGGTCAAGTTTTGAGAACACTCCAGGGGCATCATGCAGCGGTTTGGTCAGTTGCTTTTTCCCCTGATGGTCAAATGCTCGCTAGTGGTAGCGAAGATCAAACGGTGAGGTTATGGGATGTCACTGAAGGTAAGTGGCTCAAAACTTTTCAGGGACATCGTGCTTTAGTCTGGTCAATTGCTTTTTCCCCTGACGGTCAAAGACTGGCAAGCAGCAGTGAAGATCAAACTCTGAGGTTGTGGGATGTAAGTACGAGTCAAATTTTGAAAACTCTCGAAGGACATTGTGCAGCGGTTTGGTCAGTTGCCTTTAGTCCAGATGGTAGAACGCTGGCTAGTGGTAGTCATGATCAAACAGTGAAGTTATGGGATGTCAGTACTGGTGAATGCAAAAAAGCGTTGGAAGGGCATAAGGCTTGGGTTTGGTCAGTTGCCTTCAGTCTAGATGGTAAGCTACTGGCAAGTACTAGTCCCGATGGGACAATAAGATTTTGGAATGTTTACACTAATGAATGCCTTAACGTTTTGCAGGTAAATACAGGTTGGTTACAGTTAGCTGCCTTTAGTCCAGATAGCCGGACATTAGCTTGTTGTAATCAGGATTTGACAGTTCAGTTATGGGATGTCAATACGGGTCAATGCTTCAGAACCTTGCAAGGCCATACAGGCAGGATTTGGTCAATCGCTTTTAATCCTGATAATCGAACTTTGGCTAGCAGTGGTGAAGATGAGACAATTAGGCTATGGGATGTAACAACAGGTAATTGCTTAAAAATACTGAAAGCAGAGAAACCTTACGAGCGAATGAACATTAGCGGTGTTACAGGTTTAGCTACAGCAACTATTGCTACTTTGAAAGTGCTGGGAGCAGTTGATTGAAAAAGCAGCGTTGTTGAATAACGCTCTTTTATTACTCTCGTCAGATTAAATTTGAAACCCTATTTTGGCGTTAGTCCGCGCAGGCGGACTTTGTTTGTGTAGCCGCGATTTCTAATCGCTTGGATTATTCTCTTTCCAGAGTCATAGAAGAGCGATAAGGAGATGAATGTCTCACGCAAAGGCGCAAAGACGCAAAGAAAAACCCATAAAATCATCCCGCATTTATCCAACGCCAAAAAAGCCTATCATAATCGAATACGTTTCAATTACAGCGTATTGCAAGTTAATGGAGTAGACCCTGCCTCTAATCCCCAAAGGCAGGGCTGTTTCATTCGATCAAGTAGGGATTTTTTCAAAATCATGAGCGATAAATTTTGGAAAGTTGATAATCGGAAAATTACCGCTTCACGATTAAATTCAAGTGGGATCTGCGCTTCACTATCGCCATCATAATTGTCCAATCACATTTTTTATCTGCTCATTCTACAAGCAGCACCTTGAAATTAAAATAACGCCTTTTTGTTCAAACTCAGTATCTAAAATACTATCTAGATCAAGTTCAATGGCATTTAAAACTTCGATATCATTCTCCATAAGTGTACTATCAAAATCTTGAATCAAAAATTGTCGCCCCATACCTGTAATTGTTGTGGTGGTCATTAAACCCGAAGTATTAAAGGTAAAGGGAGATGGAATTACTTCGCCTTGGTTGGATTGGGTTGAGTAAATTTCTGTTCTACTATCTGTATATGTTGCAGATGATGGATTAAGCGCTAGCCTCTCTACAGGATTTCCAGATTTAGTAGTCTCAGATGACTTAGCATATACTGGCGGCAATGATTCAACAATCAAGGTATTTGCTAACAAACTAGAGGCAATGTAAGTAAATAGTTTAGTTGGTAACATGGATAGCATCCTCAATGAAATTGTTAAAAGTAAATCAATTCATGGAATATTTGTCCCACAGTATAGTTCTTGCACAAATGCAAAATACTAAGGGATTGAGCAACTTAAAAACCTCAAAAAACACCCCTTTTATAACTATTTCAGTATGTTAAGAAATATTTTTCCCAGAGGTGTACTGTATCCTTCCTAAGACTGTCCTCGGTTATCGAGTGAAGGAGTGAATGTCAACTTTCCCTTGTACATCACTACGTAACTCTAGCGGTTTCAATATATCTTTCAGTTCGTCCTCTGAAATATAATCTTCCGCAAGAGGATTGAAGTACAGCAATGCAGTTTCGTAGCAGGCCATCGCCACGCGGATGCGCTCTTCATAAGCCAGCTGTGCAACCATCTCAACAGTTTCCTCCACATGTTCCACATCACCACCAACACTACTATGTACTCGCAAACACCGGGTAGCACGGATGGTTGGTGGCAGCAAACCCTCAACCGACCGGATATGCTTTTCTTTAATACCTATCGCTATCCGTTCCAGGGTATAAGAATAGCCAACGCAACCGATTGGATCTAGAGCTTGTACACTCCTAGCCAAGTAATTCACTAAAACTATTGCACTAGGGGGAATGAGTGCTTTCACTACACCCTGAGCGTTGTATCCCATCGACTGGATGTCGAGTAAGGCGAGTCGGTCGTGACCAGCCTCTTCTGTGGCTTTATGTGCAGCCCATTGTGCCAAACTTTCGCGGCCGGATGCAGCAAAGTGCCGAGAAGCTTCTTCTATAAGTTGCACGTAGGAGTGAGTCAGATGGTAAGAACCTGCCAGTTGCCATACCCATTGCATAAAGGTTAAGGTAAATGGTCTGCGATCGCTCCTGACTGTATGCCAAGCATAGGCGATCGCCCGATCTAAAAGCTTCTGGGTTCTAGCTATGGTGTCTGCATGACTTATGTTTGAGGTGGTGCGATCGCCACTTCCCACAAAACCACGTTGAGAGATTCTATTGCCGTTGCTACTTTTTACCGCCAGATCCTCAAGCAGAATACAGCCCGATTCAGTATTAATTAAAAAGTCATTACGCATGATTAGCTTCCTCTGTTGTGGTTATTACAGATAGGATGAAAGAAACTTATTCCCAGCAATAATCAAGTTGTTAGTAAATTATCTCAATAATCGCTAAAATCGACTTCCAACAAGCATTTTTGGTTAGTTTCAAACATTTGTATAACTGAAGCCAAAACCAACCTATCCGATCAACTTTATGAGACCTACAAAGGAATGCAGGTTTCAAAGCCTCTCAGAAGTGTGGGAGCCAGTCCGTTGCCTATTTTCCGCCCGTTGTAACAACTAGCGTGAGAGTTTTGGAGAGGGAATTGTAATATACTTTGTGGCTTTTTAAACATACTCTAAAACAAATCTTGGTGAGGTAGTTTCTAAAATTGTTGAAAAAGTACTTTAGCTGCTTTCTAAGGGTTTTAGCCCAAAAGTCAAAAAGTACTTTTTTAAAGTCTTTAGTCCAAAAGTTCTTTACTACTGACTATGAGACTTTGATGGCTCTATTTTCCCTAGATACCTCCAAAATCGGGCGAATTTTAATTCTTGATAAGGATTTTGGTGTTGCTGAATTCATACTGTTAATCACCAATACCCGAATTTTGATATCCGCAAGCACTAGCCATCATATCTGCAAGTAAGTCTAGAACACCAAACTTTATCTGCAATAGCAAGATAGAATATGTTCCAGCAATCAGCAAATTAATAGCTGAGCTTCAGGACAGCTTTTCAAGCTTCTTAGAGGTTATTTTAAAAGTGGTAACCGAGGTATCCAAAACTTTAGATTCTCCTAAATCCTCATATTAAAGGAGGACTTTGAGGAGATTATTCCCACCTTGAAAAAATTTTGTAGACTAAGCATAAGAGGTTTAACTACTAAAATTTTAATTCAAGTTGATGTAAACTTTGTTTGTGATTTGTACTCTCTCACTTATTGATATTATCATAACTTTACAATTTCTGGAAGTAAGTTGTAAACATTTTATTTTTTTGCAACTTTAGCTACGTCATTGCGAAGCAAATCTATGCTGTTCAAGATATTGCAAAATAACAAATCTTCAACTGCAAAGTTAGTAAATCTCAAACAGACCTTGAATAATTAATGTTTTGTTAACGTTAATATAAGAATGTAATGACCTTTTTGAAGGGTAGAACTCACCATTTATAAGATAGAATAATACGATTCATAATCTTTGATAAATAAACTGAAGTTTGTTGATACTGAGTCTTGCAGTCGTACAAGATTTTGTGAAATCAAGATCGATAACTTAAGGACTAACTTAAGAGGTTGTTTAAAGTCCATCCAAAACAGAGGTGCTTGAAAGCCAGATTCAAAGCTGATTTCTTAGGATTGTATTCCCAAGAGAAAATGAATGACTCTTCAGGCTTCTGGAAAGTTTTTCAGTATACTGGACGCTGCCGAATTGAAGTATGAAATTTCAAAATTCGATATCTCAAACTCTTACTCTCTGTGTTTCTGCGCGACGCTACTTGCTTGTGCAAAGGCGAGACGCTCTTGCTAGCTTGCTTCCCCATAGGGGTAAAAGTTTCTTAACCCGCTCAAGGCAGTGGCTGCTCTGCATCAGATAAATTTATACCCGAATTCAGCAACGCCCTCTACTGAATCTGTTTTGTCAGCTTCATCCTGCCCTCCCAGAGTCCAGATGCAACGCCAAAATTCGCTACTAACTTGTGAAAATCTCTGCTAAGTTTTTCCCTAAAATCAGGATCTTATCTGGTCAAAAATTTTTTGAAAGTGAAAACTATATTCAAATCTAATTCACATCAGGTGCGAACTGAAAACGCCTTTTATCCTTTAACAGGGCAAACGCATCTAAAATTAACAAAACTAAATCCACAAAAGTCCTTGTTTGTGTAGTGACTTACGCACTGTACAAATGAACCCTAATGTGTTTTAGGGTATTTGGTTGTTTCAAGCGCTTTGCATAACCCTAATTTCTTCGCATATTTATATTTGCGTAGGCGTAGCCCGTCTTAGATATCGCTGGATGCTAAAAATGGCTGAAATAACCAAATTGTCTATATTACTTATGTACAATGCGTAAATTCTATGTGTGTTCAACGCAGATATCAGATTTTTCGTTCATCTTATTTTTTAACCGTATATGGAAGGTAAAAAAATCATGTCATGTATTCTCAATTAGTAGTATTTATAGCGAAAAAATAGAACCTTATTGAGAAAATGGCATTTTTGAGGAATCCTACCTGATTCCTCAAGAGACTCCATGAGTTGTAATCACTTGGAGCAATGAAAATTTATTTTCCCTATTCCCTATTTTGAAGACAGGATTTCAGATGAAACTCTGATCAATCAGGCTTTTCAGTCTTAGTATTTTTTCAAAAATAAAATCTGAGTCCTATATTATGTACCCCCATACAAAAAAAGTACCAATATTAACCAGAAGACGGTTTATCTTTGCAAGTGCAGCTAGTGGAACAGCATTCCTTGCTACTACCATGCTTAAGGGAAATAGAACTCATGCAAGCATCCCTGCGGAGATCACAAAGTTTACCGAACCTCTACCCATCCCATTCGCAGCTTCTCCACCCAGCACTTTGACCATCGCCCGGAGTTCGCACTCGTTCCACAGCAACTTAGGGGCAGGACCAACCTTGGCTTATGGTGGTTTATCTATTCTTGGGCCAACTATCGAAGTTACAAGAAACACACCCCTTAGCATCAACGTATTTAACAATGTTGTTGGAGACCATCCGTTTTTGCAAGCAGTTGACACGGGGTTGCATGGTACTCTAGAGTCTGACAAAACCAGCCCAAGAATGTCGTTGCATCTGCATGGTAGCAACACTGAAGCTAAAAGTGATGGATACCCAAAGGATACCTTTACACCAGGGCAGACTTACCTGTACAACTTCAACAACAATCAGGAAGCAGCCACACTGTGGTATCACGATCATGCGATGGGAATTACTGGTTTGAATGTCTTAGCCGGTCTTGCTGGGTTTTACTTCATCAGGGACATTGACGATCCTGTGGGTGGCAATGGACCACTGGGCTTGCCAGCTGGCGCTCCCTATGAAATACCGCTGGTAATACAAGACCGTTCTTTCAACAGCGATGGCTCCGTGTCTCACCCCAATCAGCCACCCTGGTTAGTAGAGTATGTCGTTGATGTCGCTACTGTCAATGGTAAAGCGTGGCCGAATCTGAATGTAGACCGTACCTTATACCGATTTCGGATTGTCAATGGCTCAAGCGCACGGACTTACAATCTCAAGCTGTCATCAAAACAGCCAATCATCCAAATCGGTACCGACCAGGGTATGCTCAATGCTCCGGTGTATTTATCCCGTCTGCTGCTCTCTCCTGGTGAACGGGCTGATGTGTTGATCGATTTCTCCAAAAGTCTGCCGGGAGACAAAATTGTCCTAGAAAATGATGCCATTTCACCATATCCATTTGGCAGGGCAAATTTCATCATATTTAGTCCCGAATTGCCCGAAATTATGCAATTCACAGTGAACGCGGGTGCTGCTGCTCCCAAGCCAGTCCCTAATATACTGCGACTGTATAAGCCACCGATAAAACCAATTGTTGTTAAACCTACACGCCAAAGGTTCCTGACACTGGTAGAGATTGCAGGGCCAGATGGGCCGATTGTATTGTTGATGAACTATCTCTACTGGGATGAGCCACTCAAAAACCCGGAACTCATGGAGCGGCCGAAAGTGGACACCGTGGAGCAGTGGAACATCATCAATCTTCAGCCTGTTGCCCACCCAATGCACTTGCATCTAGTCCCATTCCAGATATTGAATCGACAAAAGATTAATCCCACCAAGTATCTCAAAGCATACTATGCTACCGGGCCTCGTACAGTCATTTCAAGTCATGGAATGGGTGGCTCCACGATGCCAGGTGGTTATCCACCACCTGATCCTACGTCTTTTGCGATCGGGCCGGCAAGACCGCCAGCAGCAAACGAAGCCGGATGGAAAGATACAGTACTAGTCAATCCCTATGAGGTCACCCGCCTGATCGTTCCATTTGGAGCTCAAGCAGCAGAGAACTTACCGTTCGGCAACTCGTTTGTTGGAACCTACGTTTGGCACTGCCATATGCTTGGACATGAGGACAATGAGATGATGTTGCCTTACGAGGTAATAGCTTAGACCACTACTGATTCAATAAATCAAGTAGTAAAATTTGAGGTAAATTTCATGAAAGTACTCTCCACGCTAGCTATTAATAGTTATTCTATTTCCGTCTGTTTTCTTGGTATTGTTTCACCTGTTTATGCAGTATCCCTAAGCAAAACTGATAATTATTTTACTACCGAAAACACTCTCTCATCTGCTATCAGTAGTGTAGAAGGACAACTAGAAAATGAAAACGTTGACTTTTACAATTTTTCAAATTTGGATACTGGAAATTTATTTACTGTAGAGGTAGATTCACAATCATTCGATCCACTTCTAGGCCAGTTGGATGATTTTGGTAATATCATCGCAATCAACGATGATCAATCTGATAGAAATGTTCTACCGATACTAACCGGAGAGATACCCACTAGCGGCAGCCTGAACTTTGCCGTATCTGGTTTGAGAGACATTTTCCTGAGAGGAGACCACTTTGAATCTGGTTCATATACATTCTCATTAAAAACATTTCCTTTTCCCAGCCCTTCAACGAATGTAACACTGGCCAACAGTGGCTTTGAAAGTGGCAATTTTACGGGATGGACAACACTAGGATCTACTAGTATTGAAACCACAACATTTGGTAGTGGTTCAACAGAGGGAAATTTCCAAGCTTTATTGTCAACTGGTGGTGCTACATTTGATGGTTCAATTATAGAAAAATTTCTGGTATTAGAAGATAATTCGTTGAATAATTTTGACGGAGAAGAAGTGATTAAAGGCTCCGCTATTCAACAACAATTCACAGCTAAATCTGGAGATATTTTGAGCTTTGATTGGAATTTCTTGACCAATGAGGTCTTACCACCAGTTACTTTTTCAGACTTCTCTTTTGTTTCAATCAGTTCCTCAGATAATTCAGTTAGTTCATTATTAGAATTAGCTGATGTAACTGATACCACATCGGAATTTTCTCTGACAGATTTTTTTCAAGAGACTGGTTTTGGCACTTTTTCCTTAAAGTTGCCCACCACAGCAACATACACCTTAGGACTTGGGGTTATAGATGTGGGAGATAACGATTTTGATTCTGGACTTTTAGTTGACAATTTTAAATTAACCTCTGTTCCTGAACCCACTAATGAGCTAGGTTTATTGGGCTTTAGTACCTTAGTCCTATTAAGATTCTGGAGAAAAATCTTGTAGCTTCGTAGATAAAGGTGACTATTTTTGGGCGACTGGGTAATTAAACAGGGTAAGAGCATCTCAATTAGGCTTGACATAAGGGCTGAGAGGAATTTAATGTAGAGTCAATGAAACCGGAACTGAGAATTCGAATCATGTAATCGTTATCCATACCAGTCCGTTTCATTTTTTGTCGGAGACTACGTTTGTAAGCTTCATGTTTCTTATGTGACATTAAATTAATCAATGTGTTTCATTCCCAATGACTCGCCAGAATTTGCGGCAATAAAGGCTGCATTCAAAGCAATATTACGGATATTACCCCCTGTGACACTCAGTTGGGCTAACTTGGTGAAGTCTAGCCCTTCAGTCGGTGTTTGACTGGGGAAAACACGCTGCCAAATCTCTGCTCTTTGCTTGGCATCTGGAAATGGGAATTGCACAACAAATCTGAGGCGGCGCAAGAAAGCTTGGTCGATTGAACTTTTCAAGTTAGTAGTTAAAATCGCTAAACCATGATAAGATTCTATGCGCTGTAATAAGTAACTGACCTCCATATTTGCATAGCGATCATGACTGTCTTTTACTTCTGATCGCTTTCCAAAGAGAGCATCTGCTTCATCAAATAATAAAATCACGCCACCAGTTTCCGCCGCATCAAATACTCGTCGCAGATTCTTCTCTGTCTCGCCAATATATTTATTCACAATTGAACTTAGATCAATACGATAAAGGTCTAATCGCAACTCCTTAGCTAACAACTCTGCTGCTGTTGTCTTACCCGTACCGCTAGCCCCTGAAAATAAGGCACTGATCCCTAGTCCCCGCCCACTTTTACTGCCAAATCCCCAGTTCTTATACACCTTTGCCCGTTGTGCTACATGAGCAGCAATCTCGTGCAGGATTTGCTGCTCTTTGTCTGGTAATACCAAGTCGTTCCAACTAGCAGATGGCTCAATTCGTTGAGCTAACTCATCTAGACGCGGACATGCTTGGTTACGACAAATGTCTCAAAGGTGCAAATAAGGAGAAGTCGACGCCATGCTTGCGGTTACTATCTGGTGAATCAGGGTTACAACACTAGGGAAATTCAAGACTTCCTGGGACACCGCGATATCAAACACACGGAGAAATATACCAAGCTGAATGCTCGACGCTTCCTGAATTTTGATTGGGGCGATTTGTAATGAGCTTGGCTGAGAGCGACCCCAAGACATTGCAGGGCTAAAGCGCGATGGCGTACCTGCCCGCTGGAAGCGATCGCCTATTCCCCATATACCCCATCATTTTGTTTTGAGTCGATGATAAAGGTGTTGAGTCGGCGAACTCATTGCCGCTTCTTGGCTGTGTTAATAACATATCAAGATAGTTTTGCAACCTTTCTTTAGATACATAATTAAAGAAATCCGTAATATCTCTAATAGAATAAAATAGGAAATTTTTTAGAATGAGGACATTGTGATCCCGATCGCAGTCTCAACTAATTTTTGATCATTTTTTATCGGTGTCAGCGCATGAATTTTCAAAGCTCTGCTTCACCTGCGATCGTTTGTGACTCTAATGGTGTCAAAGCGGAAATATCTTATGTTCAGGGGATGGAGCATTTAATTGAGGTTGTTCAAGCATTATCACTAGCACGGACGCTAGAGCAAATTATGGAGATTGTGCGAAAATCTGCGCGTGAGTTGACTGGGGCAGATGGGGCTAGTTTTGTGCTACGAGATGGAGATCAATGTTATTACGCAGATGAAGATGCGATCGCTCCCTTATGGAAAGGGCAACGCTTCCCGATGAGTATTTGCATTAGTGGGCATACAATGCGAAACCGTCAGCCCGTTGTGATTAGTGATATTTATGGAGATGAACGGATTCCATTTACAGCTTACCAACCGACTTTTGTAAAAAGCTTGGCAATGGTGCCAATCCGAGCGTGTAACCCCATCGGTGCAATTGGAACATATTGGGCAACCTTACATCAGCTAACGGGAGAAAAAGTAAAGCTATTACAGGCATTGGCAGACACAACGGCTGTCGCAATGGAAAACGTGCAGATTTATAATGAATTAGAACAAAGAGTCCGCAATCGAACTTCTGCACTAGAAAAAGAAATAGAGGAGCATCAAAAAGTTGAGGCAGAAGTTAGGCGCTTATCTCTAACGGATGAGTTAACTGGACTGTACAATCGACGAGGCTTTTTTCTCTTTGCAGATCAGCAATTAAAACTAGCCCATCGGCTACAAAAGTCCTGTTGTCTTTTATTTATAGATATAGATGGATTGAAGAAAATCAATGATACGTTTGGACATGAAGTTGGAGATCGTGTAATAGCTGACGCAGCAGAGCTACTAAGTCAAACTTATCGAAATTCTGACATCATTGCTCGATGGGGGGTGATGAGTTTGTCGTATTCATTCCTAAATGTTCAGATCATACGAATGTAATTACTGCTCGCCTGCAAACTAACGTTGATTTCTTTAATCAGAATCGAGGTAGAAGTTATCATCTATCAATGAGTATTGGAGTTCAAGAGTGCGTTATTAATGAAGATGTTTCATTGGAAAAACTCGTATTGCAGGCAGATGAGTTGATGTACCAGCAAAAACGTGCCAAGCGAAGTTCTAGCATCTATTGAGTGAGGGAGAATGTCGGTTAATAGTAGTTAGGCGACATCGGGACAAAAGTAAAGGCTGTAAGGCATTCAGCCCTAGATTAGCCCAACGCGTGATCGCGGTCTTTGGCGGTAAAAGGAGTTTAAACGACATCGAGCTAAAAACGGATACAGTCAAGCATTCAGCGCCAGATTAACCGGCAATAGTATTAATAATCCCCAAAATGAATAATCAAAAATTAAGTAATGTAGATTATACAAAATTGCAGAATTTACTAGCAGTAGGGCAATGGCAACAAGCAGATGAAGAAACGATGGATTTAATGCTTGAGGTGATTAATATAGATGGAGTTGATCAAGACATATTAGACAATGACCATGTGAAATACTTTCCTTGTGCTGACTTGAAAATGCTCGACCAACTTTGGGTTAAATACAGCAATGGGCGGTTTGGTTTCAGTGTCCAAAAGCGTATTTGGGAAAGTGTAGGTGGTAATCCTAATGCTGATTATGAGACTATTTTCAGTTTCGGTGAGCGTGTGGGCTGGAGAGCAAAACACAAGTGGATAAGTTTTGAGGATGTCATCTTTGACCTAGAAGCACCAGAGGGACATCTTCCGTTTGGTGTCAGGCGTTTTGCCGCAGTAGTTACTCCTGCTGTTTTTGCTGTGATTTATTGCCTGACATTAGCTCTGTCCAGATGTAAGATTTCAGGGTAAGCCCTGTAGCGTCAGAGTTCCATCTTCAGTTAAAACAACTTCTATCTTGTGAGCGTTCATATTTCACACAAGAAGCAGGGTTTTTAGTCTGAGTTACAGTTGCAATAATGTAATTATGTAATTAAATACAAATGTAAGAAAGTAATTAATTACATTATTTCTTTCTACCGTGAATCTACAGAGCGTTCTCTTGCTCAAATAGTAGGTTTAGATCCAGCAGGACCTGGGTTTGAAGGCAAAGCAGCAAGCGATCGCTTAGATCCAAGTGATGCAACTCGGATTGTCTCTATTCATACTA
>NZ_JBIQNW010000047.1:0-49027 GCF_047228265.1 Nostoc sp. UIC 10607
TGTACAAGCACTACTGGCTGATTCTCAGTCTCGCCCGTCTTTGCTTCCTAAATATTAGGCCTGAATCCTTACGTTTTCTTACCTAATTTATCTGGATATTTAGATTGTTTCGGAGTTTTCATTATGAAGGCACAAATTATCTACGATTGGTGGATGATTCAAATTATTTACTGTTACAAAACAGGGAACTCTTAACTCTTAAGTGGGAACGGTAGAAAATGAGAGATTCAAGAAGAATTCAGGAGCAGAGCCGGAGATGCTACGAAGCACCGCTTTTTCGGTCTATTACATTCCTGAATTATGACCCAACTCTTGGAGAGGCTACGCCCTAAGCGTAGCTATGCCGCAGGCTTTACGACAAGCTCAGGGCATCGCCCTTGACGGAGTGAATTTTGACTCTCAACCTACTTCTTTAATTCTGGGGATTCCTCTGTTGCCTGTTCCCTATTCCCTTTTAATTCTGATTTTTGTATTCTTTTTCAATGTTTTAAAAGGCATATAACCTCTACTAATTCGTGGTACGCCGATAAATTTTCCCAAAAAATCTTTATTCGTAGAAACTACCCACCATGTTGCCCATCCCCAAGCAATACTTAATCCAGTTGCTAACCATCCAGCTTGAAATGTATAAGAAACAACAAATACATTCACTACTCCTATTACTGACCAAGGAAAAATTTGGTCGGCGGGAAATGGGCCTAATCTGGGTCTGTCTCCCAAAATTCTATTTACAGTCCGAAATTTATTTTCATTTTTCATGATCTCAAACTATTTCAGCATGAAAAGACTGTATTAAATCAGTTATCAGTTATCACAGTTTCAGTCAAATAGTTTGACCCTAACTGTTACCTACTAATGAGTGAGAAATGGGGGACTCTGACGATGCAGATAAATACATCACTCTCTACTGATAACTGTTTACTGTTGGTTATGCCGCACCTCCACCAACAATCAAGCCAGTAACTAAATCTCCTACAAAGACTGCAAGTACTATAATTAATGGAGTTCTGGCTAATGTTTGCCAATCTTCATCATTCCGGGCTGCTTGAACAACCCGGACTAGGCTGATGCCTACGTAGAGTAAGAACAGACCCCTTAATACGTTGAAGAACAATGCTACAACTGCTTGTGTTTGTCCGTTCCCAGCATTACCAAAGGTATTAGTCATCCAGGTTTGAGCAGTGTTAAAAAACTGTGCATCGGCTGGCGAGGAAGCAAAGTCAAGTAGACAAACAACCGTCAAAATCGTAAACAACACCGCATAAAGATTGACTCCATACTTGCGTTGTATCTGCTCAAAATTAGTCAACAGAGCTTGAGATTGCTTTGGTAGTGCTATGGCGATCGCCGTAGCAATCATCAATCCACCTAAGAGGATGTTATGGACTGACATCGACACGATCATTGCCGTACCCGTCGCTCCCATTAGCGCTAGTGTGCTATTTGTTATCGTGCTGTTCTTTTTTCCTGAAGTCAGTACAGCAACATTATTGACAAAGCTTTCAGTCTCGTCGTGGTAAGTATGCATTTCGTTCTCCTGAAACGATACGCATATTATTCGGGTTTTCACCCACAAAACCTACAAACCAAAGTACTAAAAAAAACCGTACCTTTGCCTACATAGAATATTTAATACAATCTGCTTCACAGCAAATCTAGCAAGTAGACTGCTTATATAGATGTTACAGCTGTTTATTATCAGTATTTAAAATTATATAGGTATACAATTTTATATTCATTAATGAAATTTAGAGAAATAAGCACCAGATTGCCTATTGACTTTTTTCCCTTTGTTGGTTTTCTCATCAGTATGGAACCGATAACGGCTGGATGTTGAGCTTGTCGCCGACTTGAATTTTAACAGTACCAGAGGGCAGTTCTAAAACCTGAGTAGCAACACTACCCTTGTAAATTGGACAAGGATTTTTTGCACAGGGTGGAGCCTTGTAAATAACTGTCGTCACCACATTGTCTTTTATAAAAATGATGTCCAAAGGAATTTTAACCCCCTCCATCCAGAAGGGGACAGCTTTATATTCCTTGCCCAAATTAAACAACATCCCGCGATCGCTGGGCAAATGATCGCGAAACTTCAACCCCTTCTTTAATTCATCAGGTGTAGTAGCTACTTCTAACTTGAATGTGCGATTGTTGTAAGTGAGGGTCTGGGTTATGGGTAAATCCTGGGGACGAGTTTGCAAGTAGGCAATAGTTGTTGAAGCAACAATAATTGATATTCCCGCAATTGGCCCAAGGATGTTTAAGAATTTCAAACCCGCAATATATAAGTCATTTTGGTTAGGAATTTTTATTAACTGCATAATTAGGAAGATCCAAGAATTGAAGAATAATTCAGAAGTCAGAATTCAGAAGTCAGAATGAATCAGTGGAGAATTTAGACCCGCCACTGTCTTATTGACCACTAAATATGCAAATTTAGTGGGGGTGCAAAAACGCCCTGGATTCATCCACTATGAAGTTCAAAATACCTTTCCTGTATTCTGGCGACTGACGCATGTATTCTGTTTCAATAAAATTCCTTATCCGAAAATATTGACATTGCCGACACTATATACACTTGAGTCAAGCTGACTAGATGGTAAACCTTGTAAATCAGCTTTGTTTCGCATACCCTCAATCCGTTCAGCTTCCCGGATTGCTAGAGGATTCATATTATTTCTCGCTGATAATAATGCTTCAAGTCTAATTTCTAGCGGCGGCAGTTCACCCACAGGTGGAACATCGTCTGTGAACATCAGGCAAAAAGTAGAGATAGCCGCCCTTTCCACAATTGCTTGGATTTCCGCACCCACACAGCGATGGGTCGCTTTGAGCAGTCTACGCCATTCTTCATCACTGAACCCATCTCTATCACGGAACCGATAATCAAATCTGGCAAGGTGAATTTTAAAAATTGAGTGTCGCTCCCCATTATTGGGTAAATCCACCTTAAAAATGTCGTCAAATCTCCCGCTTCTGGTCAGTTCTGGTGGTAGCCATTCAATGTTGTTGGCAGAAGCAATAATTAATACATCACTAGTCCTTTCTTGCATCCAGGTTAACAGCATCCCCGCTAGTCTTCGTGATAAATCATCATCTCCCGCAAATCCCTTATCGAAGTCGTCAAAGTATAATATTATACGATTAATCCTATCTGCCAGTGCCAATAATTTTTTGAGTTTGTATTCCGCCATGTTGCCGTAACTGCGAAAGTTACCCCACTCTACGATCATTAATGGTATTCCCATCTGCTGGGAACAAGCTTTAGCTGAGTGAGATTTACCTGTGCCTGGTGGCCCGATTAATAACACTCCCTTGGGTAATCGCAAATTATAAGCTCTCGCCAGTGGTGAGAGCAGCCGCTTGTATTTCTTAAATGCTTCTTGCATCAGTTCTAAACCCCCGACTGCAATTGTCACTGGTTGCAAAAATTCTATGTTGTAAACTCGCTTAAGTAAGTTGATTTTGTAGGCAGACAGTTTTTTAACCAACTCTTGACCATGACTTTCACTATCTAGCCTACTCACGCTTTTGATCAGAAACTCAATATCTGCTATATACATCCCTACAGATGCTTGAGCTATTTCCTTGATTTCCTCTTCGCTTACCTCTGTGGAAAGTATTGATGCAAAGTAATCGCTGATTTCCTCCTCTGTTGGCAGTTGTTGAACTATTGTCGGCGCAAGTGCTGCAATGTCAGATGACAGGCTGGCATTTGACCCCAGTAATAGGGCTGTTTTGTTTGAACTGGTGTTATAAAGCTTTAAATTAATCAAGGCAGACTTGATCCACTCGCTAGTCAAAAAGAAATCAGGATCGCTTGTTCCTGTACCAATCCAGGGAAATATACCCTCTACTATCAAAATTCCTTCTAAGTGGGTAGTTTTCCAGAACCGCAAAATCTCAAAATAATCTTCTCGCCTATTTTTAGCGTTGGCTTGATATTCAGCTACTGGCAAAAGGTTTAAGTCTTGCCCATTGCAAAGCAACTGATGCAGATGGTCATCTTCCAGTGTCCACAAATAACAGTTAATATTCTGGTAAGCACACATCCTCGCCAGATTTGTTAAAAATCTAAGCCTCTCTTGCAGTGGAGATTCTACCGCAATCAAAGGATTGTTTAGTTTTATCAGCTCAAACACTTGCTCTATCAGCCCAGTATTCATCAGTTTTTTAGGTGAAGTTCATCCAGATCATAAAAGTTGTGAAAAATTCTTTCTACAGATAAAAGTATTGAAAAATACAGTACTTTTACCTCTTGCTTTTTGACTACAATATGCCATTCTTTCTTAACTTATCCGCATTGTCTAAGTGAGCAATTTTACTTAAATTCACTGCTATATGATCAGTAAACTGCAATTTATATTACTATTTAAATCTCAACTTTTTTTTCATATTTACTATTTGCTATATCTATCCATAAATCAAGTAAATATATTTAATGAAATTGATTTTTAACCTTAGTTAACTGCTAAAATAGTGACGAAAAATTATGCTGTATTGGGTGTTTTTATGAGATTCAATCTTAACAAAAACCAGATTTATGTACTTGCTTTACTGTTAAGTTTGGGAGCGTCTTCATGCCAATCACCAAAACAAAAAGCTGTTTATGCTCAAAAAGCAGTCGAAGCAGAGCGAGAGCAAAAGTTCAAACAGTTTGTCGAGAGTACGCCTGATTTATACAAAGTAACTTGGAAAGTTTGTGGGAATGCTGGCGTAGATTTAAATAGAAAAATAAATTTGGGCTGTGATGAAACTAAAGATATTCCTACTCAAGGTTTCCAAACACCCATTTATGTATGGGGCCCTGCTGGAGAAATAAAGTTTATCACTAAGCCTAGCTTCTTTGCTGATATTTCATCGGACTCAACTCTTTTTGTCAAATCTAGGGGATGTCTTGCATCAGGTACTGCTAAACAAGAGCAATTATATGTTGTCAGAGAATTTCCACTAAAGAAAGGCAGTAATCCTCAACCTAAAGATGCGAAAATAGAAATCGTGCCAAAACAGGAAAAAGAGAATATATTGCGAGATGCTGTCGCAAATGCACAAATAGAAAATGCAACTCTTACAAATTTTGGTGTATCCTCCAATGGGCTAATTCCTACAGGGAAAGCTTGTCAATCATTTGATGAGTGGAAGAAAGGTAATTAGAAGAATTACTTTAGTGGTGTCTGGTCAGTTCTTTATGAGTGCCAAGTAATCGATTGAACAACTGAATTCGCAAGCCTCTGTACACACCCCTTCGCCGACGGTTCAGGAATAGTAATGTCGCAAACTTGCTTGTGAACTACTTCTTTTATGGTTTGCCAAGTAGTCCAACAAACCACTTCATGAACCTGTTGTAGAAGTACTGATTTTTCAAAATTATGGTTCTCGGTACGCTTTAACACGGATTCAAGATAAAGCTCAATTGCATCTATAGGATTTAACCGCCCATGCCGTTGAACTGATACAGGAGGTTCTTCACCTAGAACAAGCCATAGTACTGGCTCTTGGTTTCGATTTAACGCCTCTTGCATCACCAGTACAAACTCGCGGGAGAGTTGCTCTGGCTGAAATGAACTTGGTTTAATACGTTTTGCCTCAATCAGCCCAAAACAACTTGGTGTTTTGATTACTCCGTCGGGCTGTACTGCAAGTTCTTTTTGATGCACTCTACCACTTGGGGTTAGGTAGAAGTTGCCTGGTAAAAGAGTAAACTCAGCTTGTTCAATCTCTCGTTGAAGTAGAGTACGCACTTTTGTAGCACCATGCGATGCTTCAAGTACAGCACCCAAGAAAAATTGACGAGGAAGAAAGTCTAATGCAAGAAATACTTCAGCAGTGAGAACGTTTTCAAACCCTCGTCCACCATCTCGATATTCTTTAATCGTACTACCAACCCACGATAGTTCCTGTAAAAGCCGCCCCATAACCCTAGAATTGCTAGTAAGATTCATTGCGCCCACATCCCATCAATAGCCTCATGGCAAAACTATTTTAGGGTTCCCAAACAGTAACATTTTCTAACATGACTGATGTTATATGATTTTTATAAAGACTTGTGCAAAATTATTGAAATTCAACTTTTAAAACTTTCAGGTTAGGATTCACTCTTGGCGTTTCCTCATTATAAAAATGCGTTGCCATTTAATTCCCAGCTATTGAATAAGAGTAATGCGGCTAAGACCAATGTAGAGTAACCTCTGCTCCCGCGTTCGCCCCTTTGATAAATTTGATTGAATTTGACACGATATTATTGTGATTATATTTACGCAGAAAGTTTTCCGGAAAAATCCACTTGAGACATAACTTGTGTGCGTATTGAATTCGCAGCCTTCTCTGCAATTTCTTCTCTATCAGAATCAGTAAGAACTACTGCAAGTAAGGATTTTAGAGCTTCTCGGTTAGATATAAACTCTTCATTGTATAAATCATCTTGCAACAAAGTAGCTTCCAAGTGAGGTATTAGCTCAGACGAAGGGGATAGCAACCGCTCTTTAATGCGTGCCCTTGCAGTTTCTGTTGCAGAAGTTGTACCTATACCTAAATCCCATGTTTCAATTATTAGCCTGACTTCGCGGTTGAGAGATACACGCAGCGTTGATAGGCGACCAAATAAAGGAAGGTTGAGCATTAAAGGTGGTAATGCATTACCCCAATCCAAACCAGCGCCAATAGTGCAATTTGCTTCATCTTCGATGCAAACAGCCTCTTCGAGCCATCCTTCACCAAAAAGTAAATCTATAGCTTCTTGGGTTGTTATTGACTCGTTTGCCTCAAAATTATCCTTTTGCTGTTGATGATTCATAAATTTTTACCCGCTCGAACTTTATCTTCGTCTCAATACACCATACTCAAAGTAAACTAAATTCTCATATTCTTCTTCCGAACCGCAGTTCAACATGTTTTGTTTTTCGTAAAATCCTTCAGACCTTGGTAAGGAATGCAATCCAACTCTACCTTCATACCCTAACTCAACACTTCTAATTCTTGCGAAATTTAACAGTGCTTGACCAACACCTTTGAATTGAGGTGGGCGTTGAATCTCGATTCGGTTAATGGGGGCAGTGGCAATGCCATCAATATAAACTAACCTCTTACCAATATTCAACCGAGAACCGTGCATTTGTGTTTCTATTATCATCAATCCTTGAGTTTTGTTTTCGCACTCAACTGCGTAACCTTCAAGATTTTGTTGATTGCCAATATATCTTAATTTAAATATCCAGTCCCAGTATTTATCTTCTTGACTAAATAACCTTAATTTTTCGACCCACTCATTAACATAATCATCAACATGTCTTTGTTCTAAATCAACCAAATATGCTTCAACAGTTGTATTATCAAAACCCCTTTTTAATTCGATTTTTCGCTGCACCTAAAGCTCCTAATTGTCATTATCTGCAATCACTCTATTCGGCGGGCGAGTCAGTGTAAATTCCGAAATTCTTGAAAAGAATAAAATTACTAACTTACCGGATGATAAAATCCCGTATTTTCGTTAAATTCCCACCCAATACCGGATCTATCTTTGCCCTTACACCAT
Organism: Nostoc sp. UIC 10607; assembly: GCF_047228265.1. Classification (NCBI taxonomy): domain Bacteria; kingdom Bacillati; phylum Cyanobacteriota; class Cyanophyceae; order Nostocales; family Nostocaceae; genus Nostoc; species Nostoc sp. UIC 10607. The sequence goes on from NZ_JBIQNW010000047.1 coordinate 7,532, forward strand.
GCTACAAAAAGCGGTGGGGGGAGTTTAATTCGCTCCTTGCGTACACTTTCTTCACTTACACCAAGCCTCTTGGCCAAACCTTCTTCAGTTAACGGTTGCATTCTGGGAGTATGCACTTTGAATGATGAATTATTGTAGTGCGATTTCTGTCCCCGCTTTTGTTGGTTGTTGAGATAGTCTTGAATTTTAATGATCGCCTCAGCCAACTGTGTCATTCGGGCTGTCATCTTTTCAATTTTTTGTTCTAAATTGGCGAGATTATCAATTACTGTGGTTTGGTTGCTATTAGATCCATTAGATTCATTTGAAAACTCTGACTCCAGCTTATCAAGTCTTTCGCAAATAGCTATTATTGTTTCGTTGGTCGGACTGGCGTTACTATTGTTACTCGTAACTAAGTACTTCTCAACACTTGCCTTAATCTGAGAATCTAAGCGTTTGTCTAAATTATTACCACCTATTGCATCAAGCTGATCTTGAGAATCGTCTAAGTAGAGTTCGATAAATTCGAGCAGCGTGGCTGTTGCTGTTGTGCCTTTCGATTTGCATCGGGCGATAAATTGCTCCCAAATCCTTTGATCGCAGTTGAAAGATGCCAGTTTTTTATTACGCCCTGTCTTGCTCATGTTCACGTGTCATCTAGGTAAACTCGGACTGTCCACGCTTATTAAATCGTGTAATTTGTCATGATGAATTACCTTGATAGTATCATCGCCAAATGCCTCAGCGCATTCCTCAAGCAATGCCTTTTATGAAGAAATGCTATCGCCAATAGCTACCATTGGCGATAGCATCTCTTCATAGCGGTTACGCTGGGAGCAAATAAATATAGACATCACCCCGTAGAAATTCCAGCATCAACCTTCTTCGCCAGAGACTGAGTATTAAATATCCTCAGTGATGACGCTAATTGCTGAAAATACCCATACAGATCACTAAACCGAAAAGAAGAGCGATCGCATTTCAGAGCCAGGAACGTGTAGAAAAAGTGTAGAAACTACATCAGCGTAGAGGAGATTTCTTCCTCTGTCCTGGAATAATCAACTTTTGGACAGCACGGCGTTTAGTTTCTTCACCGCGACGGTCATATCTGGCAGTCTGGTCACTGTTCGTGTGTCCAGCTAACCTTTGAACTGTAGAAATATCTTCACCAGCATCGAGCAGATCAGAGATGAAAGTTCTACGGAAATCGTGAGCGGAGAAATTAGTTACTCCCGCCTCTAAACCACGTTTTTGCAAGATGAACAGCACTGCTTGAGAGGTAAGTCGTCGCCGCACTATCCTTGAGCCTCTGTTGACATGACATAGTAAAGGGCCTGCCTCGTAGCCTCGAAGCGATAACCAGTCCAAGACGACAGTAAGAGCAGCATCGGGTAAGTACACAGTTCGGTCTTTACCACCTTTGCCACCGCGCACTTCTATTGCCCCAGTACTCAGGTCAAGGTTGCTCAAGTCTAAATTCACCACTTCAGAGCGGCGGACTCCAGAACCTCGGAGTATTGCAAATATTGCAGCATCTCTATAACCAGTGGGGGTAGGGTCATCAAAGCAAGTTTGCATCAATTGGGCGATTTCTTCTGCCGTGAGAACACGTCCCCGCAATTGCTTGGTGACTTTAACGTTGGGAATGTCTACAGCACGAGCAAAATCAACAGCATCCATTATCTCTAACCGCAAGGCTTCTTTTAAAACTCGCCGCAAAGCACACAGCACTTTGTTGACATAAGCTGGTGCATATTTTTCGCTCAACACAGAGCGGACTGCCGCCGTATGTTTGTAGCGCAGTGCTGCCCAGTTCAGGGTCATCGCATCACAACTTGAGTTGGTTAACAATCGCGCGATCGCATTTAAAGCTTGGCGCATTGTGGGGCGGGAACCAGGGGAAAGGGTTGCCAAATAGACCGCAGCCGGATGTTCGACTAGCGGGATGGGAGAAGGCAGAGCGAGAGGAGAGGGTGCGGTGTTTTCAATGGTTTGAGGCATTTACTTATCAGAACAGCAATTCTCGCTTGCTAGATTCTAATAAGTAATTGTCTCATAATTGCGTGCATGTGATGCTGACTTTACCCCTCAACAGGCAACACATCTTCAGAGAGCAAGGCATAAAATTCCGGGACTTGAGCCTCGACTCGCCGCAGCTCATTCGCTGCGATCGCTTCAAGTTCCAGCACCGTATCCCAGCGCAAATCCTCAACCCATCGCTTAAGGATGCCCTTAATCGCGTCCACCCCCTGCTTAATGCCAGAGCGTAGCATTTCCACACAATGGAGTAGCGTAATGCGATCGGTCGGAGGCGACTCAAATTCGGTAGTATCCTCCCCTTGGCAATGGGAGTTCCCTATAGCATCAAGGGGGGGGATGGATACGGGCTGGTGATTTGGGTTTGCACTATACACAGCAGGGGTTTCGGCAGCATAATAGGTTCGATTTTCTTTTTGATTACGCTTCGTTTCACGATGAGCAATTACATGCATTGCAAATTCCAATTGCTCTTTATCTAAAGAAAAAAGTTTCACTTGTTGACCGCGCTTGCCCTGCTTGCGGAAAGTCAGTTTTAGCCCCAGCTGCTCTAGCATTGTGGCTAGCAACCAAATAGGTTTACAGTCACTGGGAATAGTAAACCCAAGAATTGCTTTGACGTGAGCAGCACAATGTATAGCGATCTCCGTCATCTTGAGTAAGGTGGAATCGTCGGCAGTAACTTCCTCACCTGCAACTAAAGAAGTGAGAATTTGATGCAGTCCCAGGTTAAATCTAGCCAACCACCGTGCCGAGTAATTGCCCCAGTCGATGCACAAAGGTAGATTGTCGCGCTCGGTGCGGTCTTTTTGGGTGACAATTGTTGGTGGTGTAGGATAACTTTGCCCGGTTTTAGGGTCAGTAAACGATTCTTCGGGTGGGGCTAAAATGGCCTCAAGTCCAGCAATTGCTCTAATTAAGCGACCACCTTTATCCATTTCTATGAGTGATTCGGTTACTTCGATGCCGTAAGAATCAGAAATGCGGAATTTTTCGCATTCAAAAATTTCATTAGGGTCAAGGTAATCTTTGCTCTGACGGGCACGGTACTCGCTCAAAGTAATATTCTTGGCCTTGGCAACAGCCGAATTGTGGGCACGATCCAAAGCTTGTGCTGCTGCTTTAAGACTTTCGAGAGACTGAGGATCTGAATCACTGCCCACATATATAAATGTATTGCCCATTTCGGTGAGGAGCGATCGCAAATCATCACGCAGATTATTGAGAGAATAGTGGCGGTTAGCCATAATTTGGCAGTAAGCCTCAAGCGCCCAATCTTTCTCGGCTCCGCGTTTGCCTGTTTGACGGTCAATCCGCAACAGAAAAGCAGTCATTTCATTGGTTTGGAGCAAGCGCTCTTTAATCTTGGATGCGTTTGTATCCTTGTAACCAAAGGGAGGACGCGGGGCCACCCAAATATGAAACGGAACTTTCGGGCGATAGCGGTACAGTTGTTGGGCACACTCAGTAGCAGTTTGGGAAACGCCGTGAAACACCCCGAACACTAAGTCAAAATGATACTCAGAAATATCGACACCAGTACCGAGACTGGGAGAGGTGAACAAGGCATCAAAGTTTTTGACGGCGTTGGTGATATCTTTGATGAAAGCTACATTCTCATCACTGCCAGAATTGTCAGAGTGAACCGACCATATACGCCATTTTTTTGGTGTATGTGATTTTTCGGAGTTAGATTCTTCGTAGTTGATTGTAAAGGATTTGTCGAGTTTTTTGATAAAACGCTTACTGTCGCTGGCAACCATGACTTTCTCACCAAGCATCAGCGCTGCCGAGATTTGGGCGACTAGGGCGCTAGAATTATCCCCCTCGTACCAATAAATTGTGCGTGAACCGTTTCGCCACTCGTTTTTGATAATGTAAGGTACTTCACCTTTTGGTCGCATTGCAAGAAAGAAGTTTACCGTTAAATCATCCATGTGTGCATCAGCGATGACGACCAGTGGCGCATTGTATACTATATATTCCAGTACCTCCAAAATGGCGGCACGGTGCTGTTTGCAAGTATTACTGTGCAGTAGGTGGGTGAGGTATTGGCAGGCTTCATCTATAAATATGCAGCCGTAAGTGAGAGACTGGGTATTGAGTTTGTGCAAGCTGTCAATAGTAATACTAAGGGCTTGGGCCTGGGCTAAACCTGTGTAACCCAAGTCTGAATACATCGCCGTCCGCAAGCGTTCGGCAAGATTTTTCAGCAAATTTACGCGATGCCCATTGTTGAGGAACCGCGCGTCGGGGTTTTGGTCACGCCACCAGCGCATAAGTTCAGTTTTACCAGTGCCCATGTCGCTCCAGAGTACGACTAGTCCTGATTTTGGGAAATTGAAGCTAGGGGATTTCTTCGATTTGTCTGAATCAACTCCGCCAGAATCCGTAGACTCCTTGTTTCGAGAATGTCCTTTTATAGATGGCGTGAAAAGTTGTTCCTTTTCAAGCTCATAAAGCTCAGGCAAATTGCATTTTTCTTCAAGTTCAGGAATGCACAAAGCTTCAGAGAGATACTTGACATTAATAGTGACATCCGGTTTGTATTTGCTAAGTCCCCATTTCTTAGCCCGATACGAGCGTTGGTAATCTTTGAGTGATTTGGCATCGTCTATAATTGCAGTCAGCAGAGCATTGGCATCTTCACTGCGACTAACTACAAAATCATCAACGCCTTTTTCTGGCCCCGGCAGTAATGCAACTTCACATAAGCAACCAGCCGATTCGATTGCTTTTGCAGTGCGAACAGTGGCTTGAAACACCGACCACCTGGTTTTAGAAGAGGTTTCGTAGTCAAAAAGAATTATGAACTTGCGCCCCGCCTGAGCCATTGGTACTAAGTCAGGATGCAACCGTTCATCAAAATCCTGTTTGCCCACGCGCCCGTTCCAGATTCCAGGGAGTGCGATCGCTACAAACCCTAAACTCAGCAAGCAAGCGGCTTTCTTCTCACCCTCGCATAAGATAATCGGAATCTCTGGATGCTGCCGAACCCACTCCCAGAATATTAGTGGATTAAGTTGATCCAGTAAGCGCAATGCTAAAAGTGAATGATAGCGCTTAATTAAATAACGCTTTGCAACTTTGTCCCAGATGGGGTTAGCGACATCAAAGTAGGTAACGCGGTTGGGGGTTTTGGGCGGTGACTCGTATTTTACTGGTTTACAGGAGTGCCAATCAAAGCGCGGGAAGTTTGGCTTAATCCTTCCCCATTCCATTGGTTGCCAGTTTTTAAAGGGGTCAAGTGATTGAATCCACGTCCCACCCAGTAATAGATGCTGATACATTTTGATGTATCCATCCGTGACTCGACCGGCATTTTTCCGAGGGATTTTATTAGAGATAAACAGGTAGTCATAAATTGTTTCTCCCTCAATGTGGAAGAAGTTGCTCTCGACCAGCGCTGGATGAATGGCGCTACTAACTGTTAGCTCATGGTATTCACCAGCCGTGAGGTTGTTGGGATATTCAATTGTCGTGCTATTCATCGGCTCTCCCCTTGGAATTCCTTGGAGAGAGATGGGTTTAAAGTAATGTCGATGCCCAAAAGCAACGCTGGAGAAATCAGCAGCAACAAATCTGTTGCTCTAGTAGTTAGCCAAGTTACCTTGGCTGGGTAAAGGGGCAGGGGTAAAGGGGAAAGGGATAAAATACCTTTCCCTTTTCCCTTTAACCTTTCCCCAATCCTCACCCAGCATTTTTGAGTTGGTAGACCACTAGTAGTCTGCCAACCCAAAATTGTTAGGTGAGGGCTGGGAAAAGGGTTCATGTTAATGGTTAAAGGAATAAACATCTTTTCCCTTTCTCTCTTGCCCTTTACCCCGCCAAGTTTCCTTGGCGAACTACTAGGCAGGATATTCCTGAAATTCCACGATGCCACAGCACTAAGTTGCCGTGGGAAAGCTACACTTTCTGATCCCAAGGACTGAACGTAAGTGTTCTTGGGTTTGCTATTTATCACGATCTTTTCCCCTGGTTACTTGGTTGACAAGCTCAGAGGGGGTTGCATCAGTTATCAGTCAACAGTTGACAATTATCAAGGACTGTGAATTCCAACTGATAACTGTTATTCGCGCTGCTACTATTTTTTGCTACAAAATTCGGGATATTTCTTAATCAAACTTAACTTTACAGAAACTTATGAATTTCAACAACAAAAATTGCCACACAAAACTGGTGAGTTTCGTGCGGCTTCTCGTATAATACGAGAAGCAGCGGATTAAATCTCGTCTTACCAGTCAGTGGATAAAAGCGGTCAAACTTTAAGTACCACTGCTTTGGTTTTCGTGAGATAACCCCGCTCTGAGGTTATATGGAATTTAAGACCCGCACAAAGCGCTACTCCTTAGTGGCGCTTTGTGCGTTAAATTTTCGTACTGTTGTATCTTCACCTCCATACCTCCTATCAATTAGCTTGATTTTACATAACTCGTGGTCTTTCGGTATCTAACGAGATTCTGATTTTTCTTTGTTTGACTCCTCCATATTTACCAGTCTTCGTTCTAGCTTACCCTGATTGGGTAATCACTTTTTCAAGAAGCAGCACCTAACGCAGAGGTCGTTTCTGCCTTGGGCTTGCGCTCGAAAAATTGTATGCTGGGTTCCTTTAACATGAACCCATTTTCTGTTTGCTGACCGAGTTTACCAGCGATTGCTGCTACCCACTGGGGGTAATTACTGGCACCATCGGTCAGTTTCTTCCAAATCTTAGGCTTGACTGTGATGTTAATGATGCGTTCATCACAGTCAATCTCGAACTCTTGCCAGTTGTTCTCTGCCGTTTTTGCTTCAGGTAGTTTATTGATTTTGATTGTTACTTCTAGCTTTCCTGAAATCATACATACCTCTGTTAAGATGCGAACGCTAATGGTGAACCATGAGATGTATGCACCAACCCTTGTGGATCTGTCTTTATGTATTTTTTAATAACTGGTTGGAGAGTAAAACTGATTTCTTTAGTAACTGGGTCTTTGATACTTTCAATTAATGACTGATTTTCAAGTTTTTCTAACGCTTTGATTAACTCTAAAGTTGATACACATTCTGGACTTTTATGTTTAATACCCGACAAGAGTTTAGTAAAACTAATTGATTGTTGATTTCCGAATATCTCTTCTGCTATATAAATTAAAATTTCTCGCTGAGTACTGCTTAATGATTCTCCAAACAGTTGATTAAGGATTACCTCAAAATTACTGCTAACAAGCGTAGTTGGATTCTCAAAAAACATTTGGGTATTACCACCAAAGAAGTGGTTAATTCGATTAGCTACTGCTTCGAGTTCTGAAGGATTTCCGCGATACGTTTGAATTAATTGGTTACACTTTTCTTTATCCGTCAATCCTTTGCTAGATAAAAGTTGCATTGCAGCATCTACGTCTAAACCTTGGATTTTTAAGAAATGAAGATGTTGTTTTGTTGTTATAACATCATCAAGTTCATCAGGCCAAGCTCGACCAGTTAAGAGTATGCAGCTTTTATGTTCTTCTTCTATCAATCGGTGAAAGAAGGCTCCGTATTCAAGCCTTTGCTGAAAGCTTTTTTTCTGAAATAAAGAATCAAAACCATCTAGTACCAGCAGACAACGGCGTGATTGCAAGTGTTTAATTAATACTGAAATCATTCCCTGAGTATATTCAGGTAAACCTAAATCAGGCTTACAAGGTTGCGTTAGTTCTATCAGCTCGGCTACTAAATCTTGAAGTAACGGTGCATGAATAATTGTTTTCCAGATTAAGCTATTAAATGTTGATTCTTTCCTTCCACTGACTTCTTTTATCAATTTTGCAACCAATGCACTTTTACCGATACCTGCAATTCCTATTAAGGATATGCAACGCTCGTTACTTATCAATTCTTTTAATGAGTTTAGTTCCTGTGTTCGTCCATAAAAGCTAGATATCTCAGGTAGTTTTCCCCTAATGATTGGTGTCAAATTATTGACAGTAAGTCTTTCTTTTTCGCCTGACGCGGATTGAATATGATACTTTTTGTTAACTTGTTCTAAAAAATACCAAAGCTTCTTTTTACCCACTCGTTCGCCATCCCCTATGGTTTCTGAAAGTATGTCCCATAGGCGAGGTGCTACTGTGCGCTGTATGTAGTTTAAGCTGTAAGTTGAGTGGCTTGCTATCTCCTCATATTCTCGATCATTCAATGCCCCTTTGATAACGAGCATTTCAGTTTCAGATAAGTACTTGCCTCTTTTGGCAAAAACTAAGTCATTTACTACGACCAGCGGTAGCCTAAAAGTCTCTGTTATTGGAAATATGCCTTGAGATGATGATTGTTCCAATGAAAGTTCCTGCTCTCTAAAAGTGACAGAAGAAGAAAGAGGAGATTGAAGTTCCGGTTCAGCAGTAAAATCCATAGCTATGCTAGTACCTCTGATACAGTGAATGCTCGTTAAGAGGCTCTCCGCTAATGAGGTTTAGTTTTTAGAGTATGTTAAATTGTAATCAATCATACCTTATCTTACTATTTATGGTTAATTTTTCAAAAAAGTACTAAGTTAAACATTATATAGGTTTGCTTGAATTTAGGGCATCTACGGAAAGATAAGAGCCACGAAGTTATAGTAACTTGCTTTTCATCCAAAGTACTAAAAGTATTATTATGATACGGGTCTAAAGCTACCTCTCCCCGTAGTTGCTGCGTTCTTGGTGGACAGGAAAGCACTCATGTCTGTTTGGCGTTAGCTCTCGAAAAAACTCCCAATCATACAGATATTGGCGCTGTAGCCCCTTTTGGTAAAGCGAGAGGCAGGGTGTTTTCATACAACCAGGGAAAAACTAAAACTGGGTTTCAAAGCCTCTCTCCACTTCAGGAAGAGGAATGAAAGCGGGGTAAAAAGCTATGCTAAACGAGAAATCAAGACTTATGTATTTATTTTTCTTTTTTCGTATGAAAACCCCCTGCCTTTTGGCAAAGCGAGGGGGGAATTTTTAAATTGCATCCGTGTGTTCAAAAAATTTTTTACAAATCACAAAAATTCAAGCAATGTAAAGGGAGAGTAATTAGCATAAATTGTCATGGTTACTTGTATCTGTATTCAGGCAGTAAGACATAAACACTCTTTACCAACTGCCTAAGGCATAAATTTATACTTGGCAAGCATGTCGTTTTATTGTATAAACCCCCTTTGTGAGCAACGTAAAAATCCTGACAATACTGAAACATGTCTATCTTGTGGTAGTCCGTTGCTGATTAATAACCGTATTCGACTGCTTAAGCCATTGAGAGAGCTTACTTATGACCCTCGAAGCTACTTTGAAGTTTTTGAGGTAGATGACGCTGGTACGAAATGGCATCCGGTTCGTGAGCGAAGAGTCATGAAAGTTCTCAAATGGAATTCGACTAGGCTTCGTGAGTTAATTAAGCGGGAATTCGGTGCTTTACGGCTAATCCAACATCCAAATATTCCTCAATGTGATGTTGAAGATTTTTTCAGTTTTGTGCCTAATAATAGCCCTCTAGAACTACGTTGCTTAGTAATGGATAAAATTGAGGGACAAAACTTAGAAGAATGGATAAAAGAGAATGAACCGATTTCCCAAGCTCAAGCATTAGAATGGCTACGCCAATTAGTTGAAATACTTGATGTAGTACACCATACTGAATTTTTCCATAGAGATATTAAACCTGCAAACATAATTCTTCAACCAAAAGGGGAACTTGCGTTAATTGATTTTGGAACTGCACGACGAATAACTGATACGTATTTAGCTAAAGTTAGTGCAAGTGGAGGAACTGATACAAGAGTAGGAAATTATGAAATTACAACTGTAGTCTCTCATTATTACACTCCATTAGAACAAATTTATGGTAAAGCTGTCCCTCAATCCGATTTTTATGCTTTAGGTCGAACTTTTGTTCGTCTAGTTACTGGAATTCCTTTAATGCAATTGCCAACAGATAAAAAAACAGAACGACTAATTTGGAGAGATAAAGCACGGCAGATTGACAAGCCCTTTGCTGATTTACTCGATGATTTAATGTCTCTTTCTCCAGGGCGACGTCCGCAAACAACAGAAGTAATTCTGCAGCGGTTAGAACGCTTACCATTTAAATTAAAGATTAATCGGATAGTTAAATCAAAATTATTTGGATTTGGTTTATCTAGTTTATTATTACTAGGAATTTATGGAACTTATAAAGGGTATAATTTGCTCTTGTTTAATTACTACTTTAATGAAGCTTCCCGTAACTTAGATGATCTTAAAGTAGCTAAAAAATATTATGAATCAGCAATTAAGTATAATCAAAAAGATGTAGCTGCGTTTAGTAATTTAGCATTAGCTTGTCAACAACTTGGAGATATCAAATGTGTAACTGAAAACTATGATAAGGCTTTCAAGCTTAAGCCTGATACCTGGGAAGCGCGATATGGACTAGGAAATTTTTATGAAGAGCAAGGGAGATACGATCTAGCAGAGCAGCAATATAGATTAGCGATTAAGTACAGTAATAACCAAGCAATGAATGCTGTTAGCAATTTAGCGCGACTAAAGAACTTGCAAGAAAAATACTCTGAGGCGGCAGCATTAGCACTTCAAGGTTTAAATCGGACTCAAAATCGTGAATGGCAAGCTGGGTTATATAAAAATTTAGGTTGGGCAAGATTCAAACAGCAGCGTTATGTAGAAGCAGAAGATTACTTGCAAAAGTCAGTGAAGCTAGACTCGGAAAGAGTAGATGCTTACTGTTTGCTAGCACAAACATACGAGGCATTAGGCAACTTGAGCAAAGCCAAAATATATTGGGAAGTATGCCTACTAGCAACATCTAGTTTGCCAGAGGTACAAGAATGGAGACAGCAAGTGTTACGACGACTACTTCAGAAAAATTGACCTAGGCACGTCATTTTCGTTATGCTGTCAACTAAATTTTAAGTAGCTTGATAAGTTTTATGCTGATTGTAACAGAATCAACAACCAAAATAGAAAGAAAAGCCTTTCAAATCCAAATTGCAGCAATAGCATCAGTACTTGTTTTCTCAAACCTTGGCAGTGCATTAGGACAATCCCGACCAGCAGCAAGAGCAGGGCAAACAGGTGCATGTGAGTTTGTAGCTCGTATTATTAGTGGTGATATTCGCTTGGCAGCAGGGAAAGAAGTCTGCAAAGAAGATTATCTGCAATCGGCAAACGATTCTACAGTTGAGGTTTTATGTTATGAAAGCGGAAAAATTTTACAACTGAAGAATGGCGCTATCAATGAACGATGCTTGCAGAGATCCAATAATCAAGCTCAGGTTTGTATCCGTGAAAATAGATTTAGTTGCTTTAAGGTAAAAGGCCCAGGCGAAGATGAAAATGTACCAACACTGATTACTCCCTATAGTCCCTTAATCTTGAATCCACGTCCTGTACTGTCTTGGACTCCTGTTTCTAATGCTATGGGTGCTATGGGCTATATAGTACAAATTAAAGGACCAAGAGTTGATTGGTCTATGGATGTCAATTCAACTTCATTACTTTACCCTCAAGAACAACCAGCTATGCAACCTGGGATTATCTATCAGGTAAATGTACTTGCCAAGATGGCGGAACAAAAGTTTATTCCCAAATCTTCTATCTTGATGGTAATGCCCTCTCTTAAAGCACAGCGTACCAAAGCTGTTATTGAGCGTGTTCAAAGTCTTAATTTATCTCCAGACTCCTTAGCTGTGGATCTTACTCATATATACAAAGCAGAAGATTTGTTTTCTGAGGCGATTGAGGTTTTGAAAGAGCGAATTCAAGCAAAAACTAAAAATCCAACAATTTATCGATTACTAGGCGATCGCTATCTGGAAGTAGGTCTACCAATAGAGGCAAGTCATAAATATAAAATAGCGATTCAATATTCAAAACTTAGAGGTAATTCAGTTGAATTAGCTAAGGCGCAAACGGGATTAGAATTGTCACGTCAAAGCCAATTACCGACGAGAATAAACCCTGCCCAAAAATAAGGATGAGAATATTTAGGATTAGATATCAATTTTAATTGTGCTTGTCTCAATGCTTCTGCTTTAGTCATGCCATTTATCAAACCTTTATAAAATTCGCTCATTAGCAAACCAGTAGAATTTGCTTCTACTAACCAAAGGCTGGCAAGTATACTGCCCGCACCTGCCTGTGCTGCTATGCCAGCAATTCCTAATGCCGAACGCCGATCTCCTTTTGCTGTTTGGCAGGCACTTAGGACGAGTAGATCGATTCCAGAACGTTCGGTTTTTAACAAGAATTTTAATTCTTTAGCAATTAGCGGAACATTCCAAGCTAAAACAAAAGTTTTTTCGGCATCTGAGCTAAACTGACCGTGAGTACTAAGGTGGATAATCGTAATTTGATCGTCCTCCATGTTTTGTCGAAAGTTGTCACTAGTAAATTCAGCATTGAGTAGTAATTTTGATCCAGGAGCAGTTTTTGTTTTAATGTTTGCGATTTCCGTTTTGACTTCGGGCAATGCCTCAAAATTTTTAGTGACTAATGAATTTTTAAAACTAGGAGGTATCTCAGAAATTCCTGCAACTAAAGCTTTTAAAGTTTTAGGGTTTAAAGATTGACTTTGCCAAAGGTCAGAGCTTAAAGATATTGAAATACTGTAATGCTTTAGTAAATAATTCTCTCCATCGTGCAGTATAGAGAGAGGTAAATTTTGAAAATAAGTATCTAGTATAAACACTAAATTTCCTGAATCTGGTAGATGCTTTTTAATGGGTGCAAATAGGGAATTGTAAAGGCTTTGGGTCTGAATTAGTAAATTAGATTCTCGAATTCCAGTAAATTCCTGCTTTTGTGTGCCAGCGACTAAACTATCGATAATATCACTAACTAACGAGAACTCAACTGTATTTTTATGAAAAGTACCCTGTAAAGTTCGGACAATTATCTCTACTCGATTTTTTAATTTGATTAAATATATTATAGATGGTAACTCTGTTAGTTTCTCACTATTAATTAAAGAGATTTTTGAAAATTGACCGCATTGTAAAAAATTTTCCAATTCAACTAATTTAAGTTGTTCTTGAAGTTTGACTACTTGTTTAAAAATTGGTTGATCTTGAGATAAAAGTAGTTCCATATATTCTTGGTATACAGGTTCAATTTTTTCTTTAAACTCCAACTGAATCTCTGGATTAACTGCAAGAATACTACCTCGAACTTGGTTAAGGCTATTGATAGCAGCCGCGTATGATTGTATTGCTTTATTGGACTCCTGTATTTGCTGGTATAAGCGTCCTAGTTGCCATTGCCACTGGTAAGCGATATCCCAGGCTTGTACTGATTGAGCTAGTCTCATAGCTGCTTCCAGATATTGTTTTGCCTCTAGTGTTTGTCCCAAATAGTTATAGATATTGCCGAGAGTTCCTAAAGCGTATGATTTTGCTCGTTTATTATCTAATTCTTGAGCTAAAAATGAGGCTGCTTTAGCAATGGACAGAGCTGCTAATAATGAATTACCTCCAGAGAATAGAAGTTGTTTTAATTGATCGTCTTGATTAATTTGTATTAAAGCTTGAGCAAGATTAAGTTGAATATAAACAGATTCAATTGGTGATAACTGCTGAAATTTTCCTTGTCCAATCAATAACTCTTCGACTAAAATTTGCAGTGATTGCTCTGTTGTAATCACTTGAGTACTGCCATTTGTTAAATCTGACCATTTTTTTATTTCTAATAATAAACTTATGAGATTTACCTGCGCTAGAATATCGGTTCCATTTGCCCCTGCTGTACTCAAATCTTGATAAATTGTCAGAGCAGATGTAAGTTTTGATTGGGCTATTAAAAGTGCATTCTGCTTACTACTAGGCTCATCTGTTAATTGATATTTATTTTTAGCTTGATAATAGAGCGATCTTTCTGTATTAGCTAGACTTAATAATAATTGGTTTTTAACATTTGAGGCTTTTAATTCTGGAGGAAGTTTTTTAAGAAGTTCAAAGGCTTTTTTTAATACAGCATAAGAAATATCTAGTTTACCAATTAGCCTCAAGACATCTCCTAGATTCTGCAATCCAAGCAAGTAAGCTTGCATTGGTTTTTGTTTATCAATGGCTGTTGTCAACGATATTGTAATAGCCTCAGAGTCAGTAAATGGTTCTAGTAAGGTGGCACAAATTGAAGAATCCCCATTCAGCTTTAAAGCTTCAACAAGTGTGCTGCAAGCACGAGGGTACAAGCCTAAATCTTGTAAGGCAAGGCTTTCGTTTGTTAAGCTGCCTGTAATACCTTCTTGATAACCAAGTTGGCGATAAATTTTAGTAGCTGATTGCCAGGACTCAAGAGCCTGCAATGCTTGCCCTTGATTGAAATATTTCTCTCCTATTTGGGTCAACAGTTGTGCCTGACTCCGTTTTTGTGCTTCTTTGCTTGCAGCTTGGGCTAGAAGAGATGGTTTACCTACAGCCGCAAACAGCCCTAGAGCGCTTGATAATAGATACTTAAAGCAATCTCGACGTTTAATCATTGCTGGGGGCTAGTGGATACAGTATTTTTTGATACTTGAAGAAGAATACATTTGTCAGAATATAGGAGCGGAGTAAGGAAAGCTCCGCCAAGGCTTCAGAATCAATCAGCGAGAGATTTAGAACCACCACTCTCTTAGAAAGTTTTGTTCGACTTTGGAGTAAAGCAAAGCCAGACGCTCACGGACTTTTAGGCGTTCGCAAAAGTGTGTCGCAGACAAGCCTCTCGTAGAGAAGAGACTTGCGCGCTATCGCCTAAGATCGGTAAGAGACTTTGTGCTTTCTTGTTGAGCACCGCTCATTAAAGATTTAGTGTAGTGTCTCACCATTTATTCATCAGCCAGTAGCGAAAGGTAAATTCTGAATTCTGACGACTGACACATGTATTGTGTTTGACAATCTTACGAACATAGATTAGAGGACGACACAACGTAAGGCGTTGGTGAGTTAACTTCTGCTGTCAACACGAAGTTCCCCTTAGAATCTATTACCAAAGCTTGTGCTTCTACAATTTGTGTTGTTTGCTTAGTTGATAATTTAGGTTGTTCTGAATTCCTATCTTGGACTGAAACAGAATTGTCATGCCAGACAGATTTACTAGAAAGCATGTCATTAGGGCTACGTGGAATACCACCAGTTCCAGTCTTGACAAAACTTGCAACTGCACCGGAACCTCCCTCACAAGCAGAAGCAAATGTTGGAGTTTCCTGAATGATTCCTGGCAATGCTTTAATACTCATAGAATCAATGGAATTCCCATTGATCTGAACTGTACCGTTGACTCCAAACTGTGAGCTTGCATCAGCTCCGCTATCACGGGAGAAGAAGAATCCATCACGAGCATTTATTTGGATATTTCCACCACGCCCTCCAAAAGCGTTTGCGCTGATATGGCTATTTCTTTGAACAATTAAGATGTTTGTATTAATATTGATATTTCCGCCGTTGCCGTTATTGCCAGCAGTTGTAGTAATGGTGCTGTGATCCTGTAAATGTATGATTCGTGCATTTGTAACAATATTCCCGCCCTCACCGGAAGCCGTTGATGCTGTAATGCGACCTCTGTTATTTAGACTGATAGATTCTACATTAATTTGAAGAGATTTTGCATCACCTAAACCGTCATTTCTAATACTAAAAATACCACCATTTGCAATATTTATTGTTTTAGTATTCACTCTGATTTCTCCAGAGTCACCAGACGCAAGGGGAGATACATTAAACACTTGTTGAATAGGAGAAGTTGTAATGACTCCCGATGATGATAGATTACTCACAATGGGCGATTCAGATCTTTGTACCTCGCCACTTATTTTTATATAATCAGAGGCATTAACGAAAAGGTTTCCAGCATTACCTGTCCCTAAAGTAGAGGTATTAACTGAACCTCCATCCATAATTATTAACTTTGGAGTATCGATTTTCAAATTACCTGCATTTCCAATAGAGAAAGTTGTGTTAGACAAAGAACTAGGGGAGAATCTTGATGAAACTCCAGTAACTTCAATAGAATTAGTTGCATTTACGGTTACGTCCCCTCCTTGTCCTACGCCAAAAATTGCAACGCCTAAGGTTGCTCCATCTTTAATAGTTAATTTCCCTGTTGATAATATAAAATTACCGCCATTTCCAGTACCAGAAGTCACAGTAGAAATGGTGCTGATAGTCCGAGGATTAATGGATGAAAAACCAGTCACCTCTGTAGAGTCGGAAGCTTTTATTATCAAATCGCCTCCTCGTCCTGCACCAAATGTGAATGCTCCTAGCAATGCTCCTTCGCGAACATTCAACTGCCTAGTCTCCAAAATTAAATTACCACTGCTACCTTTAACACCTGGATAGACGGTAGAAGCAATGCCGCTGCGAACTCGACCGTTTGCTGAAGTGCCACTCAGTTCTATGGAGTTTGTAGCACTCACCTCCATTTTTCCTCCTGGCTTTACTCCCAAGGCACTAGCTTCAATTTGAGAACCATCTCGTATAGTTATTTGCCTGGCTCGAATTTGAATGTCTCCACTTCCCTCGCCACTAGCATCCACTGTTGCTTGTTGAGATAATTCAATCTTCCCAAGATTTTGTGCAGCGGCATCATAATTTAAAGCAAAACCTTTGTCTATAGGGATAAGTCTGACTAAACTTTCTTCTATAACACTACCTAACTCTATCCGGCCTCCAGTAGTTTTGAGTGTTGCTCCTTCCAAGCTCATATCGCCGCCCACTAACGCTAAGGTCTGATTTGATTGCACCCGTAAAGCATTTGCTGTATCAATCAGTTCAGATGTTCTCCTTGTTCCCTGACCATCGCCTAAAGCCTGAATTGCACTAGGATTTTTTCCGTATTGCAAGCCTAGTGGTGTATTTATACTTAGCAATGATGAAGGTTGAGGGTTTGTAGCACTAAACTCTAAGTTATTTGGGAACTTGACTGTGCTAGCAGTACTTGCTAAAAAAGAACCACCAACATTTAGTCGAGCGTTAGAACCAAAAATAATTCCATTTGGATTAATGAGAAATAGGTTGGCTGCACCGTTAGTTCGGATTAATCCATCGATATTAGAAACCGACTTCCCAGTAACTCTGCTAATAATATTTTGAAGATTCAGGGTATTGTCGAAGAAAGCTGTAGTATGGGTTGGAACAGAGAACTCTTTGAAGCTGTGGAACAAATTGTTTCCTGCTTTAGTTCCCCCATTGATTTTGATTGTATTGGTACTGTCTTGAGTTGTAACGCGAGAATTATTAGGGAGAGTAGAGTCAGGAACAATTTGCGCAGCGATTGGGCTTGAGAATGATAAGCAGTATAGTGCGCTAACTTTAAAAATCCAGGAGATCCTTGTCTGCCATTTGATTTTAAGTTTCGTCTTATGGTTAAGTTTCATTCTTATACAAGGACTGTTGTTAATATCTAAGCATCATGCTTTTCTTTCGATTGCTTCCTTTAAACGTCTCAATGACTCTTCAGACTCTGATCGAATCCGGCGACTCAGCACTAGCCAATCGAGCATCTTTGCCAGCAAATTGGGAGTGAAGTAAGTAAACTCGCGCTCAAAGGTTGTTTCTTCATTTGAATAAGGTGTAAGTGTGTAAGTAATTGTTCCCCTACCCCCTGCTCCTACTTCACCATCAATTACCCATTGGTGCGGAGGTTTTCGCTCACGTACTGTCCATATAACGCGTCCACGACGTCCAGCTACTAAAAACTCTTCTTCTACCTGCTCGTCCACATCTAATGAATGGTCTTTTGCACCGCTAACACCGAGTGATGAGGGATGCCATTCTGTCCAATAATTTGGTGTAGTTACATAGTTAAAAACTTGCTCAATTGGTCTTTGTATCCGGATAGTGCTATAGATGCGCGCCATAAGCCCTTGTGGTGATAATTAACAATATTTAAATAATTTTGTTTCAGGTTAAGATATGTCAAAACAGTTAATTGTCAAAATGACTTACATTTTACAACCAGCAGTGATTGCCCCAGAGCGGACGCATCATTTTAATAAGATGGTTCGTAAGGATAAAGATAAATTGTCATAATCAACAATTAATAATTCAAAATTAACAATCGCTACAAGAACTTAGCTTTTGACATTTAATAATAGGGTTTGATTTATCAGTTTGATTAGACCATTTGCTCTATTATTCAAAAGTACTAGTAATTAAAAGGCTAGTATTTAATAGTTAAAAAGCTTTTCAAAAACTTTAGACTAGTCTTTTCCCATAATTACTAATTTAGGACTTCCTTCTCAAGTTAAAATCATGATTTTAACCTTGAACTTAAGTTAATGATAGTTATTTGCTTGATATTAAACGCTTAAAGGCTAAAAAAACTTTAAAATCACGTTTTTGCTTCAGATTCCTGCGGCAATCGCCTCGGCTGAAGTGCAACTGTTCTGCGTGCTGGCGGTACTTTGCAAATGATTCCCTTTGCAGACTTCAGATTTGGGTGGAACGCAGGTACAGAAAATCCCGAATCGAATATGTTGGCTAGCGTGGGATTAGGTTTGCAGTGGCGTGGAGGCGAAAACTTCAGTGCGCGTTTGGACTGGGGTATTCCGTTGATTAGGGTAGATTCAGACGTAAGAACTTGGCAGGAGAACGGGGTTTTATTTTCTATTCAGTACAACGCTTTTTGAAGACCATATTAAACTTGCTAGATCATGAAAGAATAGATTTGCCAAGGTTAATTTTCTGGGAGCAAGATCGTTTGAAGTGAGTTGAGCATTTGGCTTGGTTGGTGAAGTATTTCACTGCAATAACAAAAAAATTGAAATGTATCAAGGGTAAGTATGGATATAGCGCTGCGGGTATTCAGGCATAATCAATACCAAGAGTTATTGCAAGCTATCGATGTAGATGCAAGTGATTTAAGTGACTTAGTATGTCAATGCATAGAGTGCGGAAATTTTGTAGATTGGATACCTGCCAATTCACCGGAGGCATTAAGAAAAAGGTCAGCGCATTTTCGCCATCCGCGGAGTGTAGATAAGAAATTGGCGATGTATTGTGAGAAACGAGTGAGTAGATATAGTAGCGCAAAAGTTAAGAATTTGCAAAAGAGTATTACAGA
Organism: Nostoc sp. UIC 10607; assembly: GCF_047228265.1. Lineage (NCBI taxonomy): Bacteria > Bacillati > Cyanobacteriota > Cyanophyceae > Nostocales > Nostocaceae > Nostoc > Nostoc sp. UIC 10607. Next base: position 26,575 of record NZ_JBIQNW010000047.1, read on the forward strand.
AGCTCGTTCACGATATATCCGCCGAGAATTTTGGAGGTTAATGGCTAACTACCATTGCGAAGTATCCAATTTTCATATGAATGAGATTCTGGAAACATTAGATCCCAAATACAGAGAGATTGGGGAATTATTTGCTACTAGCTTTCGTTTAGAAGAAGATTACACTTCACAAATTTTTCAGATCATCGATTACGTTTTTAGTGGAGTGCCAGTCTGGTTAACTCATATATATTTAGGAGACAAGCGGCGAATATTGCCCAATTCTAGTATCCAAAAGCATTTTATTGAACAAGTAACAGGTCAATTAAACCGAAAACTACACTGCTTAATCTGCTCAGATGTTTTAAAATTTATTAGAGAATCTAAGTCTTCTTGGGAAATATGTATTCGCCTGTTTACGCTAGCTACCTACTGCATTACCGAATACTTATATCAAGGGATATTATTAGGCTTAGAAGGTGAAGATGGAACCGAATTAGTCATAGATAAAAAATCTGAAGAAAATAGTCAAAAACTGATTGATAGAGATTTAAGTTTTTGGGAGAATGATAAAAATAAACAAATTATTTACAATTATGCAGTTGGTCATGTTCTGACGTGGGTAACGCTAACACCATACAATCAGGCTATCGAAAAGAGATAGTAAAAGATTGGCATTAATAACGTTTAACCTGCTCTTTGCACATTTCAAGTTTTATGTATGGGGCATTGAGCCGCTAAAAAAAATCGAGGCACATGAACATACTTGAAATTATTACTACCTTTATAACCAGAGATTCTCGCTAAGTCTTTGAGATTTTGTACACCACTATATTGATTGCCATTGATGACCCAAGTGGGATAAGCAGAGACATTTGCGGCTTCGCATAAATCAGGTTGAGCATTAACACCTCTGTTGTCGCACTCAAACTTAATACTATCGCTGATAATTTGATATGCTTGCTTACCAAAGAGCAACTTCTGTTCATGACAGTGGGGACACCACCATGCGACATATTCCTTTGCTCCAATGTTCACCAGATGCTGTGCCAGCGCTATCTCTGCTTCGCCAGAAGTGGTAGTAATTTCCCAGCCGACTCCAGACTTAGGACGGTCGCGGGGAACGAAAAATATTTTCTCTTGTTCTTTTGATTGAGTTGTGTAAGGATGCTGGGCAGATACCGAAGCTAAACCAGCGATAGCGATCGCTACTGTTAATAGTCCTACTGTCCACGCAAGTTTTAGATTCATGCAGATTCGGGTCTACACTGTTGTGACGAAGATATATTACAACTAGCAATCAACTTGATATATTAATTTTTATTCAGTCAGAGCTTAATTTACCCGCAAAAATCATCAACTCTCAACTCGCGCCAAACATCAGACGGTTGCCAACCGGAGTTACCAACGGAACGTAGAGGGCGATAGTGTTCTTTTATAGAGTCAGATTCGGATATTTTGTAAGATGGGCTGGACTCAATCACTGATTCTGTTTCTTGAACCTTTGCGTGGGCAATTGATTCAGTAGAGGATGGGGTAACATCTATTTTTTTGCGAATTAGCTTAGACCTTTTCTGAATGAGTTCTCGCATATCCATAGGAATTACTTAGTTGCTATAAGGAAGGGATATTTTACGATACAGCAAATTATTTGCAAATCCGATAGATTTTACGATTATTTGTCTGGCTGGAATCACTAACAGAAATTCTCGGCAGCGAACGCTTTTAAAACTCTAGTAGTCTGCCAACCCAAAGATGCGCTTGTGAGGGCTGGGGAAAGGGGTAAAGAATTAAAAACCTTTCCCCCTTTCCCTTTTCCCTTTACCCCGCTTTCGTCACGAAAGCGAACTACTAGGGTAGGGCGACTCCAGGTTTAGGGGGTTCTCTTTTTAGATATTTCATATTTAATAGTGCTTTAAAACTGCAAAATATAAAAAGCAACGAAAAACCCCAGCCTACTTGAAGGATGGGGGTATAAATGAAAAACTCTATTTTTATGATGACACAACTCAATATTGCTAAAAGCCAATTTGTCTTGGAGGTGGAATAATGAACAAACCACCATCTAGACGCAAGAAAATTACCCCTGCGACATCTGAGGAACCAAAGCTAGCAACCGACCCTGCTCAGGAAAATACTTCTTTGCACGAAAACCCAGCTTCAGCAACTATCACGGTTACGGCTGTTGAAGTAAGAGAGTTGACCGACCAAGAACAAAGCTTACGCTTGCAATTGGAACGTCAGGTAGAAAGGGCATTTTTGTCAGCAGGTCAGGCGCTGATGGAGTTGAGAGACAGACGGCTGTACCGTTCCACGCACCGTACTTTTGAAGAATACTGCCGAGATCGCTTCAATTATAGTCGTGATGCGGCGTACTTGAAGATTTCGGCTACTGTGGTTTATGAGAATCTTCAAAAGTTTTTGCCGACCAATGGTCGGCAAATTCCAATGCCGACCAACGAACGACAACTGCGCTTTTTGGCGAAAGCCGAGTTGGAACCGGCTGTGCAAGCGGATGTCTGGCAGCAGGCAGTAGAGCAAGCTGGCAATAAGATTCCATCTGGTCGCATAGTGAAAGACGTAGTGGATAGGATACGCGAAAGTCCGAAAGTACCCAATCCTTACCACATCGGGGAAATATGCATTCTTCTGCCCAAAGATGACCCCGACTTGAGAGGTAAAACAGGTTATTGGGGCGTGGTAACTCATGTTGGCGAATACAGTTGTACACTCCAGACATGGGACGGCGACTACACTGTAAAACTCGAACACCTGAAATTACTGGAACTATTTGATGAAGATTGTAGATTCATGCAACAGTTATGTGTGAGGTTACGGCAGTTAAATCAAGTGGCCACCCGTGACGAGGCTGTGGATTGGCTGTTACAGGGGTTGGGGAAACAAGCTAAACCTTATTTATCTTCGTTGCAGGCAAAGCTGCTGGCGGCTGTTGAGAGAGAGTACAACCTTGTTTGGAAGCAGCCAAAGTGATGATATAGCTAGGAAACAAGAGGTTAATCCAACAAAGTTCACTAAACTCGTTTAGTTTCAAATATTTCTCGCCACAATTCAAATTCCGGACAATTGCACCAAATGGTAACGAACCCATCAAAAAGTTTAGTTTCTGAATTTTGAACTCCCCTTGGGAGAACTTGGATCAAGATAGGAATATCCAAATCACATTTCCAATTTTCTATTTCTTTTTGAAGTTGGGCAATAGTGTCTTGATGGAATCCTCGGTCGTTGTTAGAACACTGAACAAGTAAACATGCATTATCAGAATCTTTGACTCGCTTGATCGAGAAATTAATCTGCCTCCACATTGATTGGACTTCATTGAAAATATTAGGCAAACCATAGTGATTGCCTAATATTGCCTTTCGGCGTTGCGATTCACCCATAAGTCCCCTCAACAATACAGATTTTGACAAGGATGACGAAGAAGATAAGGAATCTCCTGACGACGAGTAAGCTCAATAGCGCTCAGACTAACCCTCTGGGGGTTATTAATTTCTAATACTATTGTAACGATAAACCAAGGGTTTCAAGCATTTTGCAGTTGCAGGGATTGGGGATTTTGCCAAACCCTATCTTTCATCGTTGCAGGCGAAACTGCTGAGGGCTGTCGAACCAGAGTACAAGCTTGTTTGGAGTTTGGAGACAGCAGAAGTGACGATACAGCTAGGAAACAATAACTTAATGCAACAAAGACATAGGTCAATACGCTTGGGTTAAGGGCTAATGGCAAAAATTTTGGTTTTTTGAGACGCGATAAATCGCCGTCTCTACAAGTTTTTTGGTCTTATCTGAACTGTATTGAGATATAGGTAAGTTATCACTTCTACAACAGTACACCTCTGCTCCAAAAGTAAAGTTAATTAAATTTGCACAGTTGGGCTGTTAAGAGATTATAGACAGGAGAAATTGGTAAACAATAATCTGCGATCGGATCGATAATTACGTATTGAGCAGAGTTAGCAGTAATATTTAATGTGGTTAGAATGTTTTTCTGATTCAAACTAAAAATTTTAATTCCTCTTTGAAAAAGACGTTGAAATAAGTATGTAGTCTGAATTTTGAGCAGTTGACGTTTTTGTTCGTGATCGACGAAACGATGTAGCGAGAACCTGAATTTGCAAAGGATTTCCTGAAGCTCAGGAATGTTGAATGTCTGACAGAATTCAGGACTAAATCCAGTTTCTGTTTTCCCCAACGGAATACCCTCAATTTTTGGCATAAAAAGTACTCGTTTAAAAAAGGCACTCCTGACGTCAGTTTGGAAATGCAAGTAAGCGGGACAAATCTGGAGTAGCACTTTCTCTTGCTCGTTTAACTTGGTTTCAAATTCCCAGGCTAATCGTATGCTCCTAAAAAATTGTTTTTTGGGATTTTCCGCACCAAGGCGACCTTCTGAACATTTCAATGCTAGATTTGAATCAGGAAAAACTCCTAGTTTAGAATCATGGCAACCTAAGATGTGGATTCCTCTATGGAATTTCTCGGTGTAAGGATTGATATTGTATTTCTCTTTATTGTTTTCTAGCGTAGCAATGAAATGAACTAACCTGCGGATGAATTCAGAAGGGCTGACAGATTGTTTCTGTAATTGCTCATAGATGCATGGTTCTAGGTCAATTGTGATTTTACCTTGGGAGTAAGTTTGAACACCCAAAGGTGAAGCTGTTTTATTCATAACCAATATGTATCATATTTTGGGCTATTTACGAGAGACATACATCGGATGGGGGCAACCCGAAAAGTGAGATGAGATCCTCGTGAAATAGGCTGTTCTTAAGCAGGGGGAGTAAAGAGAAAAATTTAGTAATTCTCGCTACCGTAATAGCCCCTAATTCTTGTCGCAATTTAGATAGTTGATTTTCTAACGCTTCAGCAGTCTGAATGAGATTCGACTCTTGGGCTATTTTTAGCTGAGTTTCTAAAATTAAATATTTTCCTCAACAGTTCATTGACTGCATCGATTGAATCATCATTTTCAGAAATCACGGCTTCACCTCTAATATGCGTTTTCAGCGGAAATAATTGCTATAAAGCTTGCTATGCATGAATTAAAACTGCTACATTTTTAATTTTACACAAGTAAATTAAAATTGATGACTCTAACTTTATTCAGCAATCAATGGAATAGCTCTCTGCGCTGAGATTGCTGGATAGCTTTATTGATAAGCTGAGATTGTAGTGATCTCCGATAACAGGCATTGGTTGCTATCACTACCCCCATAGTTCAGCAGGTATAAAAGCAAATAGGGTGACAATGCAAAAACTCCTTTTTAATGACAGAGATAATTTTAGAGTACAGGCCCTATTCCTTGGTGAGGATATTAACTTACAAACATTGAAGAATTACGTTTGCTTGGCGACTATGCCGCTAATGGTTTCAGTTGGGAAACACGGCTGTGCGGTATTACTGAACTATGGTGCAGTTGTGCTGTTTAACCTTGAGCCTGTGGAAAAGGTAGCCTTCTTAACCAAACTATCCTCTCAAGTTAGTGGCACTTTTGCCGATCCGGAAACAGAAGAAGTGGAAGTTCATCTCAAAGTTGCAGAGAGTGAACGAGCTAAGGAAGGAAAAATTTTGCTGCATGAATTTAGCATAGAACGCTTGCAGATAGTGGCTGATATTCTCGCCAAGAGTGTTGTACTGTCTCACTATGAAACCAGCCTAGCGACTGTATTTGATCAAATTGAACCGTTTGCAGCTAGTCTCCAGCGTGAAAACAGGGGAAGACGCCAGAGCCGGGAATTACTGCGTCAACTTGGGACTACCCTATTAGTTCAACATAAGATTGTGGGTCGAGTAGAGATTATCGATAAGCCAGAGTTGCTCTGGGAATCCCCACAGCTAGAAAACTTATATCTGCGCTTGGAGGATGAATACGAAATCCGTGAGCGTCACTATGCCCTAGAACGCAAACTAGAGCTAATTACCCAAACCGCACAAACAGTACTGGAGTTCATGCAGCATAGCAGTAGCCAGCGAGTGGAGTGGTATGTGGTAATTCTGATTGTGGTGGAAATTTTGCTGTCATTGTATGACATCATTTTCAAAAGCTAAGGCTAAGTTTGGAGAGCATAACAATTGCTGCCTGTTTTAATCAATTGCAGGACGATATATTTGAAAGAACAAAGATATTTCCTTTCAAAACTTGCTAATTGACACTCTCCGGGCTGAAGCCCTTGTCATTACCAACATCTTTTAGAGTGACTGGGTGATAAAATCGGCAGCCCAACACATATCCTGTAATCGCAACTAACCTCACCATAAGGTCTGCCAACCAGGTAGACCATCGGACTTGCGGCCAAGAAAACCACCCAAACGAGCGATCGCTAAAAAGAATTCACCCAGAGTCAGCTCGCAACTTGTCAACTTAAGACGAGCAACTAACACCTTTAACATCATTAAATCAGTGAATAGTCAACAGTTATCAGTTATCACAGTAACAGTTAGGATTTGACTACGACTGAAACACACCACTTTTTAGAAGTGGGGGACTCTGACTCTCAATTGACTTACAATTTTTAACTGATAACTGTTGAAGGCACGTACTCTTGTGCCAAGAGTTGAGGATTGCTGCGACTAAGTTGGCGTAACTGTAATAATCTGACTGAAACTATTGTCACTCCTATATGGCGAATGTATTGTTATTGGTAGTAGGAAGGAGAGCTTTTCACCCAGACATTTTGGTTGTGATAAAAATCACCACGTTGTTCTAGCGTAAACCCACCCAGCAATAGTCCTAACCATACTTCTACCATCGGCATTTGCAACACACGTTGCAGTTTAACTAAAGAAATCTCATCTTTGACATTTATCAGATAGTTAGCGATCGCACTCTGCCATTTTTCCACATCCTCATCTGATGCCAAATTGCGAACATCTTCTAAAGTTGTCACCTCATCGAGCATTGCCAAAACACTCGCTTTCTCAACGGGTGCTACTACAGAATCGCCCTCCTGGTTAGAATATGAAAATTGGTGTGGGCCGTGTGGTTTAAAGGTTTGTGGTGTTTCCGGTTCAATCAAATCACCTAAATCTAGGTGCATTGTTGTCCGCACTAGACCAGCAAAAAGATCGGTGCTAACAATTGGCCCCAAAAGACTATTGCGATCGCGGGTATCTTGCAACAGCACTTCGGCGCGAGACTTAAGAATATCCGCAATCTGACTGAAGGCAAGCGCTGCGGTTGATAACTGTGCCTCCAAGGGTAAATTCTCTAGCTCGGCATCCAAACAATCCCACATAGCATCAAGGGAAGAAGTTGGTGGAGATCCAGACAACTCATCTAATACATCCCAGATGGTTAATTGGCGGTATGTGGTCATTTCCAATTCGCAATTCGCTTTTTCGCCCATTCGCAATTAATAATACCCCACGCATGAATGCGTTCCGTTGAATATTGATACTACGTGTTTTGTTTCTTTTCATAATTGAAATTAGTTGCTCTGACACCAAAGATGAATCAATTATCAATTACGTTCACAATTGCGAATTGCGTTAGCGAGTCTTCGAGCGTCACTGCGTTAGCGGAGCGGGGCGTTAGCAAGAGTGCGAATTGTTCGGTCATCTCTACGATTCTGGATGCAAGGGGCAAGGGCGCACTGGGCAGTAGCTTGAGGTAATCTCAAACATATCCTTATATTGATATAGTGAAACACTATATTGTTTTGCAAAAGCCTGCAACACCTGATCTGTATAGGCGCGGATCTTGCCAGCCGTTAGCCCAAAACAGTGAATTGGTTCTAAGCGGCAAACAGGTTTTTGCCCCAGCCAGAGTTCTGCTGACATAGCGTGTAATGGTTTATCCCCCGGTTCTTTATACAAATACAGTACTGCAAAATATGTTGCTGGTGGTTCGACTGCGATTGCATCAATTTGTGCCGAATCATCTTTACTTTTGTTGCGGTAAAACGAACGGCGATTGTGACAAACCTTCGGATTCCAGCAGCCATCACCTTCTGGCCCATGCAGCACCTTAGCCTTAGCTGCGGGTAGTTTGGCGCATAGCTGACATTTAGGATCTAACGGCTTGGGCATCGTTTAGTCTATTGATTCCTCGGTAACATACTTCCACACCTATAGCGCGGCTTGGGTATGCGAGTATATCACTTTTTGTTGTATCTACTAAAATCTGGTTGCGGATAAAATTGTTCTATACGTTTTTCTACTGTCTTACGTAGTTTTTCTTGACAAATAGGACAGTTCGTAAACATATTGGAAGCATCTGAACAACTAATTGTTTGACCACATAAACTTAATACATGAGCAAGATCATGCCCTAATTCTGGTACAAAGTGAATAATTTTTTCAGAGTTAGACATAGTTTGTATTTCCTTAATTCAACGTACCCCTCTAGCCGATAAACATCCTCTACTGTTCTGCCTCCTCACCGATTGCCCGATAATAAGCAGCGATCGCAGCTTCTTGCTCACTACGAAGGGTATACCGTCGAAACGCTTTCTCGCTTTGATGTCCCGTTAGCTTACGGGCATGGCTGGGGTCAACTCCCAATAGCAATAAGTCAGTAGCGTAAGTATGTCGAAAGGAGTGAGGATGTAAATCCTCAATGTGAGCTATTTCACCAATTTTTTCTACAGCAAAGTAAATACCGTGATAACTCAAGCGTTCACCCTTGTATGAAGCATGGTGTGAAATCATCAATGGACTAAGGCTATTTAGTTCTTCACCCAGTTTCATGCGCGTAAGCAAATACTCTGCTAAAACTTCCCGACTCTCTTTTCGCAGTGGAACTAAGCGTGGTTCATTGGTTTTGGTGTCTGGTAAAAACAGCAGCTTGCCATCAAATGACCCAACATTTAGCTGTACAACTTCCCCAGCCCGGAGTCCATGACTGAGAATGTGAACGAGTGCTGTATCCCGTTGCTTTGTTTCTCCCAATAACTCTAATGCTGACCATACTTGCTCCATCTGTTGAGTCGTTAAACTCTGGGCTGGTGGCAGAGGTACTTTTTCCAGTTTAATCCCCAGTGTGGGATTAGTAGCAATAATGTCAGGATACGTATAGCACATCCATTTAAAAAAGCTTTTGAGTGCAGCAACTCCGGCATTGATGCTGCTTTTTGAAAGCGGTTTACCTGCATCAGTCCGCAGTTCATCCCGCAGATACTCTTTATATAGTGCGAAGTGACGCGGGCGTAGCTCATGATAGTGTAGCTCACTCCAAACCAAAAACCGCTTCAGTTCGCGTTCATAAAGCTTGCGACTATTGAGTGCGAGATTGTTGCTGCGTAAAAATTCCAGTACTTTTACCCACCGGATATCAGTGGGTGCAGCTATTTTTCCTGCCCTGCTTCTAGATTCTCCCTGTAGGGTTGATGGTGCTTGATCCTGTATGTGGATCAACTTGATTGGTGGTAGGTTGTCAAACTGAGGATTATTTACCATCTTGATCGCGATCGCCTAGAAGCAGTGTGGAACTAACACCCAAAATTGTATGTGACTTTAGGGAAAATCTGGCTAGCGTGTCACTAGAATGCTTCTCAATCTTGGTACTGAGGTGAATTGTTGAAAATGTTTACAAATCTTGGGTAAGTGAACTAACTGTCCTTTTATAGCCGCCATAAACGGACAGTTTCTCCAATACGCAAATTACCACTTTAAGATGCTGCTTGCTAACGATACAAGCATTGTGGGAGAAAAACTACTTTCAGCGATGGTTTATAAAATTTGGTGAGATGGCACAATACCAGAAACCCGTTTAAAATGAAAATCTATTTGTTCTTCATTAGAATCACATACGCCGAAACCCTTATTTACTCGTACTTTTGAATTTTTTGATGTCCCGTTGATGCATAATCGATTTAACTCTTGAAAGCTTAAATTTTGTTCGGTTAAGGATAGAAACAGCTTATCTAATCTAACTATAATCCTGATCTCATATGGTTATGCGACTAGTGCCAGAAGCTAGTAATTTAAGTCTTGGCGATCTGCTTCATGCTTTGAAAAGACTAGATATTCTCATCGCGCAAGCAGTAGCTACAGCGCCAACTGTTTATGGAGTAGAGGCGGCAACTGATGCTTATCGAGGTCTTTACATTAGTCGAGAAGAAGTGGAGCGTCTTTTAAGTCGCCAACCAGGAATTCCTACACTGCAAGTTGAGGAAAAAGCATTAGAGCAAGTTTCTCTCGAATCAATTAGCAATAGCAGTCCCTTGGCTTGGTTGAAAGATACTTTTGACCTTTCAGAATTCGATATCGATGTAATTTTCATCGCTTTAGCACCTGAAATCGATCTGCGCTACGAGCGTCTCTATGCCTATCTTCAAGATGATGTTACCCGCAAACGTCCTAGTGTAGACCTAGCACTGAATTTACTCTGTTCGTCAGCAGAAGCCAAGCTGTTGCACCGCGCTCATTTTTCCTCTAATGCACCGTTAATCCGTCACAAACTACTCCATCTGATTCCCGATACCAACCAAAGTCAACCGCCGCTCCTTGCTTACTACCTCAAGCTAGATGAGCAGATCATTCGTTTGTTACTAGAACAGGAAGGTTTGGACTTGCGTCTACTGCCGTACTGCCAAATGGTTAAGCCTTCAATATCCCTAGATGAGCTACCTTTAAATATCAAGATCAAAAAGGCACTGCGATTTCTAACCATACAAAGCTGGCAGACACACCAAGCATTACGACTGTATTTTCAGGGTAGTGACAATATCTATCAAGATTTGACCGTTCAAGCACTGGCCTCAGAAGTCGGAGCTAGACTAATCAGTGCAAATATGGCTCAGATTGTAGCGAATAAAGAAGAATTTGAGCAAATCGTGCGACTTTTAGTGCGAGAAGCTTGTTTGCAAAGAGCAATTTTGTATCTGGAAGGAATGGATGTATTACGCAGTGATGAAAAGATTTTTTCTTACCAGAATTTACTAAGTAAGCTAAACTATTATGCAGGAATTGTTGTCCTTGCAGGTACGCAGCCCTGGATAGCCTCTGGGCAAGACCCTAACGGAGTTATTGCTGTTTCATTTACTAGTCTTAACTTTTCTGAGCGACTAACTTGTTGGCAGAGCCATTTAAATAAAGCCGATATCGTACTGTCACAAGGAAATATCAATACTTTAGCTGATCGCTTTCGTTTGATGCCAGGGCAAATTGCGACTGCCATCGTAGATGCTGGCAATCGATCGCGTTGGCGAACAGCGATTTCTAATTCAGATGCTAGCGCGTCTTCGATGATGCTTAGTGATTTATTTTCAGCAGCGCGCTCGCAATCAGGACATGACTTAGCAGGATTAGCACACAAAATCGAACCACTCTACACTTGGGATGATATAGTTTTGCTCGACGATACTCAGACTCAGTTACAGGAAATGTATCAATGGGTTGTACATCGCCATAAAGTTTTGCAGGAATGGGGATTCGGACGCAAGCTTGCTTATGGTCGCGGTGTGAGCGCCCTGTTTGCTGGCCCTTCGGGCACGGGTAAAACTATGTCTGCCGAGATTATTGCTAAGGCACTGGAACTGGATCTCTACAAGATTAATTTATCTACTGTGGTCAGCAAGTATATCGGTGAGACGGAGAAAAACTTAGAACGGATTTTTACAGCGGCAGAAAATGCTAATGCGATCCTCTTTTTTGATGAGGCAGATGCGCTATTTGGAAAACGATCTGAGGTGCGTGATGCTCATGATCGCTATGCCAATATTGAAATTGCTTATCTTTTGCAGCGAATGGAGCAGTATGAAGGCATTACGATTCTGGCGACCAACCTGCGCCAAAATATCGATGATGCTTTTGTGCGACGCTTGCAGTTTATCATTGAGTTTCCCTTTCCCGATGAGGAGCGACGGCGGCAAATTTGGGAAATTCTGATCCCAAAAGAAGCTCCACAAGACGAAGCAATTGATTATGAGTTTTTGGCAACACAGTTTCGGTTTTCAGGGGGAAACATTAAGAATATTGTACTAAAGGCAGCATTTTTCGCTGCGGCTGAAGGTGGATGTATTACAATGAGGGAACTAGTACGAGCAACTTGGCGAGAATCTCAAAAAATAGGGCAAGCAATCAGCAAAAACGACTTTGGAAACTATGCTGAAATGTTGCCATGAATTATAATGAATACGATCAAGCCGAGTTTCGTCAAGAGATAGAAGAAGGTCTTTGCTATACTCACTTTCGGGCTAATGCCAACACGGGCAAGTTGTTGGAGATTGCCTCGTTTCTCTACGCAGCGATCAACCTGTTGAGTGAAAAAGGTTTATTAGATATTGCCGAATTAGACAATCGCAAACAGCAGGCGGCTGCTAACTTAAAGGAAAAGTTTAGAGATCGCGGTATGGGCGTAGTCTACCAAAAGCCAGAGGCAGACAAATATGCCTTTACAGATGGAGTGGCGATTGATTGCGAAAATCGCCTTAATCTGTGTCATGCGGCTTGTTGTAAGCTTCCCTTTGCCCTCTCTCGGCAAGATGTGGAAGAGGGGATTGTGCGCTGGGAGTTTTCTACTCCTTATCTGATTGCTCACAGCAAGGATGGGTATTGCCAGCATTTAGATCGGGAAAAAAAATGCTGTTCGGTGTATGCTCATCGTCCCTTGCCTTGCCGGGGCTATGATGCCGCAACGATAAAAGGATTTGGCTGGATTTTGATAATGGGGTTGTAAATCCCAAAATTAACGAGCCAGATTGGCCCCAGTGTCTGGAGGAAGAAAAGAATGGCTAGAACTGTTGCAACAAAACAATCTCAGAGTAAGAAGCGGGAGCAGCATGGTAAAGAGCGATCGCCCCAACAAGAGCAACAAACCAATCCTTACAGCAAAATTCTCTCTGCAACACATGGCTGGCAATCGGGCTGTAGAGCAAATGGTGCGAAGCGACAGGCACTCTGAGGGACAAATTCCGCCAGTAGTAAAAGATGTTTTGCGATCGCCCGGTCAACCGTTAGATCCTGAAACTCAGCAGTTCATGGAATCTCGTTTCGGACATAATTTTAGTCAAGTTCGAGTGCATACTGATGTTCGCGCTACCGAGTCTACTTGCGCCTTAGATGCCTCAGCCTATACAGTCGAACGAGATATTGTATTTGGAGCCGAACAGTATAAACCGCAGACCTTAAAAGGGAAGAGCTTGCTCGCTCACGAACTAGCCCACACTTTGCAGCAAAAAAAGCTTCCTATCGGCTCGTTTGAAGCCTTAAAAATTTCTCAACCTGACGAATTGCACGAACAGGAGGCAGATTGAGCAGCAGAAGCCGTGATTCTAGGCAAAACTGTTTCGCCGATTGCTTCTAATGCAGGCACGCAGATACATCGGCAACCGAGTAAAGGGGAGCAGATGTTTAATCAAGCTCAGTCCTGGCTTTTGAAAGATACTAATATCAAAACTGAAGTTGATGTTTTAAAAGCAGCATTGTGGGAAATAAAAGCTGGAAAATCTATCAGTTTTAATGAAAAAGAAGGTGGCAAGCGAATTGACAATCTTGTCAAGATATTCGGACTCACTACAAAGGCAACGGCAGGTTTAAAAACTGATTGGGCTTGGTTGGTTCGCAATCGCAAAGATAGCGGTAAGAAATCCTATCAAACAAAAGAGCAAGCCTTTTTTAGGATAATGCAAAGCCCATTAACCAAACTTAGCGATCAACACCCGAAGTCTCAGGCTAAGTTTTGGCTAAAAAATACACCACCACAAGTCGTAGATATTCTCTATGATGTAGCAGATGCGACGCTGCCAGTTGAGGAACTATACGCTTATGCAGCTAAAGAAGGTCTAATTGAATATGTCAGAAATGAAATTGGCTTGTTTTCTACAGATGAACCGAGTCTGTCCCAACTTAGAGGAGTGCAGTCTAACAAAGCCATCTCAGGATTTGATTATCTGGGATTAGACGATTTTATGACCGAACTCAATGCTTCTAGAGAACCACTTAGAAGATTTCTACCAGGAGGCTTCGATCTGACTCAAGTGAGTCCATTGGATAGAACCAATGAAAAAGGACGAGTAGTTCACTCTGGGAAATTTCCTAACTTAAAAATGGCAATACAAGCCCTAGCTGCTATGCTGAAGCGTCGGAGAAAATTATTTTTGGAAGATGCCAAACAAAACGAATATACTACTCCAACTAATGATGAGTTAGTGTATTGGACTTATGTTTACTTTAATTCAGGAAAATTTGGAGGAAAAGAGCAATGAGAAAAATATAAAGGCAAGCGAAAGCTTTCAGATTGGATTCAAAAAGGAGAGTTTCCTAATGCTATTAAACTCTTACAAAGCTATCAAATGCTCTCTGAAATGAAGATTTTTTAGCTGATATATCAGCTATTATTCCGTCCGAGCAAAGATCTGGCGATCGCCAGACAAGGAGATAATTTTTATGACTAAAGCTTTATCTGCCAAGTCCTCAAAAGAAATTAAAGCTGGTTTTACCAAAGCGCGATCGCCACAATCAAAGCAACAACCCAATCCTTACAGTAGAGTTTTTTCCCTACAACGTACTGTTGGCAATCGGGCTGTAGAGCAAATCCTAGGTAAGGGTGCAGTTCTTCAGCGCAAATGTGCTTGTGGCGGTGATTGTCCGAGTTGTAAAGAAAAACTGGGGATTCAAACCAAACTTAAGATTAGCGAGCCAGGTGATCGCTACGAACAAGAAGCTGATCGCATTGCTGACGAGGTGATGCGAATTCCAGAGCCATCTGTTCAACGTCAGACTGAACCTGAAGAGGAAGACGAGGAGATGATTCAGAGGAAAGCGATGGGCAATCCAGTTGCCCCTTTTAATACAAAACAAGAATCTCTCAAAGTCCCGCCTATCGTCCACGAAGTCCTCAACTCTCCCGGTCAACCTCTTGATTCAGGAACTTGTACCTTCATGGAATCCCATTTTGGGCAGGATTTTAGTCAGGTGCGGGTGCATACAGATACTAAGGCAGCAGAGTCAGCACGAGCAGTAAAAGCACTTGCCTACACGGTGCAGCAAGACATTGTTTTTGGGGTGGGGCAGTATGCACCTGAGAGCAGTTTAGGGAAAAAATTGATTGCCCATGAATTGACCCATATTGTACAGCAACAGAGGGCAAGGTTTGATAGCAACCGCATCTCGCGCGTTCCAGAGAAATCGTATATTGAAGATGGAAGTTATTCTTATTCCACTCACTGCGGGTGGATTGACTGGGGACATGCAAATCCAGGTTTGGCTAGAAATTTGATTGCTATAGTACGGGAAGCCTCCCAACGGATGGCTCGTAAAGAGTCTACACTAACAACCCAACAAGCGGCACAAGCCTCCGCTCTAACCAAGCAAGTTGCTGCCGAATCCCCCTCACCATTTGTTGAGGCTCAATGCAAGGGTACTTACGAGAAAAACGAGGTAGCTGATTCGGCGCGTGAGCAACCAGTCATGACAACACAAGAATTCCCTTCCGGTTTAGTTGTGATTTGGCTAGGAGGTTTTGGCGTAAACAGCGATGATTCAAGTAAGTTTGTGCCTTTCACTGACATTTTGCCAGCAACGCTCCAGGCATGGACGCTTATGCATAACAAACCGTTCAAGGTCATTCTAACGGGATATTCAGACTGCATCGGGGCAGAATCGCAAAACCAAAAGCTGCGTCGCAATCGTAGCAACGAAATTGCAGCTCGACTGGCTACTGCTTCCGCTAGGGTTCAGGGGGCAGATCCAGTGATTTTCGTAGAGTTTAGAGATGCCCCACTGAATCAGTATCTCGCATCCAATGCCACAAGACAGGGCAGACGAGTAAATCGTGGTGTGCGTCTCCAGTTTGTTCCCGATGTTGCTCCAGCAACCCCAGCACCAGAACGGGTTACTCTTCCACAAATGAAATCAAGCAAGTTTGGTGTCGTTATAAGTGGTGTAACACCAACGATCCAACTGAATCGTTCCTTGAGCGAAACAGAGGTTCTGCAAGTTGCACTGGGTATCTTTATGTTCCAGTCTTATGTTTTTGAGAGCCTCCAGTCCTGGACGGATCGGATCAAGAAGTCCTCTTTCTCAGAAGAGGATCTCCCCTCCAATCTCATCGGTTTTTACAGGGCAGCGTACGGTTATTCCCAGGACGACGTGCGTCAAATTTGCGATGCCTGGGATGCTGCTCGGTCGCTCCAAGCATATAAAGGTTATGCTTTCCGTCAAAATCGCACTTTTCGACCTCTTAGTTTACCACTTGGCGGAAGTTGGCCCGCTCAGTTTAGCACGATCCCCGCTATACAATACGGAAGCTCTCTATACAGTATCGTTGAATTACTGATCGAAACACCATTCATGGAAAAGCGCATGAAACTTTAGCGAACACTTACTTGTAGTGCGATGCCGCGCTTGTAGGTTGTCGAAGCATGAGACCCAACAAGCTAAAACTAATTAAATGAAACAAAAATTAGTGAAGTAAGAATAATACAGACATCAACCCAGAAAACCTATTCCTTGAGCTACCCAGCGCGATCACACTTTTAGAAGTGGTAAACATTCAGCGTAACGCACCAAATCTCCAAAAGATAACCAGATAATCCGATTTCTAAAGCTACTAACAAAAAATAGTACGTTATCAAGAACGGAACTTAATATTATAGGAGAATCGTTTTATGGCTAGAGTTTTATCCATCAAATCCTCAAAAGATAGAGAGGCTGCTTTTGCCAGGGACCGATCGCCTGCACAAAACCAACAATCAAATCCTTACAGCAAAGTTTTCTCCCTACAACGCATAGCGGGTAATCGTGCTGTAGAACAAATGATGCACTCTGGGATGCTTAACTCGTTAGGCACGGGTGCTATTCTGCAACGAAAATGCGCTTGTGGTGGTGCGGCAGGAGCGAGTGGAAAATGTGCTAAATGCAGCGAAGAAGAGACGCTTCTACAACGTCATGGAACTGGAGAATCCGAATCTTCTCAAGTACCGCCAATTGTCCATGAGGTATTGAGTTCGTCCGGGCAACCCTTAAACTCTGATACTCGCGCCTTTATGGAATCTCGCCTTGGACATGACTTTAGCCAAGTACAAGTACATACCGATTCTAAAGCAGCAGAGTCTGTGCGGGCAGTGAATGCCCTAGCTTACACGGTCGGGAAAAATATCGTATTTGGAACTGGGCAGTATGCACCGACAACCGATGAAGGGAAGCAACTATTAGCACATGAGTTAACGCACGTCGTACAGCAGCAGGAAACCACTATACAGCCAAAGCTAATCTTGGGTTCGCCTAACAGTTTGCAAGAACAAGAAGCTGATGATATGGCTAGAAAAGCGATGTCAGAGTTAACCGAGCAAACATTATCATTACAAACGCCCAGCACCTCGGTTTTACAACGTCAGATGGATTTTGACGAGGAAACTGAGGAAGAAATAGTCGCATCAGTAGACGAGAACGACCTTGACGTACGAGATGGTGACTCACCTTCTGGTAGCACGGTAGCAGTTAGCGAACAGTCGGATGTACAACTGGAAAGCGATTTGCTTAGTATGGCTATTGAGAAGAGTGAGGCTGAGGAAGAGAACGAGACTGTCTTACTTGCTGCCGCAGATAAAAAAGCCAAGAAATCTCCTTCAAAAGGAGAAGAGAAAAAAGAAAAGAAAGAAACTCCTTGGATTACAAAGATAGAGATTGACCTAAGCAGTCAAAGAATGAAGCTGATCTGGAGCGGCGATCGCAAACTAGAGACGATAACTATTTCCAGTGGCAAAGGA
Organism: Nostoc sp. UIC 10607; assembly: GCF_047228265.1. Taxonomy (NCBI): domain Bacteria; kingdom Bacillati; phylum Cyanobacteriota; class Cyanophyceae; order Nostocales; family Nostocaceae; genus Nostoc; species Nostoc sp. UIC 10607. The sequence goes on from NZ_JBIQNW010000047.1 coordinate 44,230, forward strand.
TGTCCCAATACAAAAGAAAATCCATGTGAGAGTGGAGATAACCTTTATTGCACGCCGACGGGAGAATTTTCTGTTGGCAAGAAGGGAGACGGTGACTATAAGAACAGTAAGGGAGATCCGATGTCTTGGTATGTAGAGTTTGTTTCCTCACGAGGCATCGGTATTCACAACAGTCAAACGGCAGATGGAAACCCCCGTTCTCATGGATGCGTTCGCGTTGGCAAAGGAGCGCAAGCTGATGCGTTGGCAAAACGAATTAACCTGAATGTTAATAAAAAGACCAAAATAAGCGTTAGTGGCAAAGCACCAACAAAGCCCTGGCTTCTTTCCAAAGAAAAAACGATGAAATCTAATCCAGGCTGCCCATTGCCTCCCGAACCAAAGCCAAAATCTAAATCTTCCGATAAAAAGAAAATAAAATAGCACTTTTAGCAAAATTCGAGAGTGAGTGTGCGTGCAAGGGCAACAGTCTTTTTGTAAATTTTCTCATCTAATCAGTATTGATTAAGATAGACTCTAGTAAGAATATTTACTTGTAAACTAGACTATTTTTTTACATTCAAAGCATTATTCTAGTTTAATCATTATCAGAAAAGAAAAACATTGTTTTACTTTATATAGTGAGTTAATCTGAGAATTTATTTCTGTTAAAAATTTTCGTAATGATCCTCTAAAGCTTACATAAAATCTATCGCAAGAGGGAGATAAATTCTCTTATTTGCCATATAACATAAATTTAAATTAGTTAACAATAATCTGCTTGCCAATTTGTTCGCTAATCTGCTCGTACTCAATCTACACTTGATGTGAATTAAAAATATTTTTTAGCATAGGATTTTGAGACTTGTTCAAAATTATGCTGTTAAAACTATTCCCTACGAGATGATAAGAGTTTTAAAACTCAATTCAGGTCTTAATTAACATTAGAAGTTAATTCTTCCAAGTTACTGCTGAAACCATTTTTTAATTAGGGTGGTAAAGCTAAAAATAGATAAATTCTGTTGAGAAATATACGGCTTATGTGAGCGGGAGGCTGAGATAACATAGTCTCGTTCGTAGTGCGATATTTAACGATTAAAGCGAAGGCTAAAATCTTTGATATTGCTGGGCTGGGTGAATTTTTAACTTACATAAAGTGTAATCGACAATCTATCTTAATGAGACAAAATATTTCCTTAGAGGAAAGCATAAAACAGTTGAATCCAGCTATCCTAATAGATTTAAACTGTGCAAATCAGTATTTATTTAGCATGGTTATGTGTTACTGAATGCGATCGCTTTAAATTAGCGATCATGCTATGGGCGCATATCTCAACGTCTGTTTTTGCAATCCTGACGCAGCAGCAGGCAAACTGTCATGTTCGATAGCTTAGACAAAACCCTAGAAAAGCTTCTCAACGAGGCTCCATCTAACGAACTTCCCGAACTTAACCGTGCTGGTGTTAGCTTTGAGACACCCGATAAAAACTATACGCTGTCCAGCCAACTAACGGTCAACCTCTTCCTTTATGAAGTCAAAGAAAATCGAGAATTGCGCGATCCTGTTCCGATTGTCGAAAGGGTTGGGGATGAATTTATTCGGCGAAAACCCCCGCTCAGGGTAGATTGCTCTTACATCGTCTCTGCCTGGTCGGATCAAACCAGGGCAGAAAAAGTAAGACAGGAACATCTATTGCTCTCTCAAGCGCTTTTGTGGCTCAGTCGCTTTCCTACAATTCCAAACAATTATCTGCAAGGGAGTTTGGCAAATCAACCTTTTCCGCCGCCGACGATGATTGCTCAAGTCGATAGTAATAAGAATGCCACAGGTGAATTCTGGACTGCATTGGGAATTTCACCTCGACCTACCTTTAATCTTGTGGTAGCGATCGCAATGGATTTAAGAGTTGCTGTACCAGAAGGATTACCCGTTGTCACCAGCGAGATACGTCTCTTAGAAATTGACAAACCTGCCAGCTTACAGCGTTGGTTTCATATCGGTGGCAGAGTTTCCGAAGCAGCCGATCCCAATAATGCGATCGACGAAGCACAAGTGAAGCTGGTAGAGAAAAATGAAATTGTCAAAACCAATGCTCAAGGTCAATTTATCTTTTCTGACTTAGCAGCAGGAAACTATACCCTAGAAGTCAGCAAAGTAGGATTTACCGCCAGATCCAAAGCGATCATCGTTCCTGGTGAGAGCGTAACTGCTTACGATATATCGCTGCCGACTTAGAGATCGAGACTTGAACTTGAATCGCGATCGCAATCATTTCTTGATTTGGCAAAGATGAAGGAGTAAATTATGCCCGTATACCTAGCCCCTGGCGTTTATGTTGAGGAAAAACTCGGTTCGCCCCCGATCACAGGTGTGGGGACGAGTACGGCTGCTTTTATTGGCATTGTCGATAATGCAGTCGTGATGCCAATAAAACCTACTGCTGGAGCAGTAGAAGAATCCTATGTACTAGCGGCAGTTAATACACCCGTTGCGATCGCCAATTTCGAGCAATTCAAAAATAATTTTGGTAACTTTCAAGTTGGGAATAAAGTGCTTGCCCATGCAGTCTATGGATGAATGGCACTAAGAAAAGCTCAAAGTGTTACAGAATAAGGGCTACGGCTTGGGATGCCCAAGTCCACAGTAATAGTATTAATTAGCACAAATAAGCGCGTTTATGTATTTTAAAGAAGCAGCAGAAAGGAAAGTGCCAGAAAGCAGAGATGTTTCAAAAATTTTTGGAGGTAGAAAAAGCTTACTCGTTCATTAGATACTTTAATTGAAACGAGCAAGCCAAAACCAAAATTACTATTACTGTGACATTAAGAGTACAAATTCTCAAGGACAAATGAGCGTCAGAGTTTAGGGCTAACTTTTCAGTATAAATCACACAAGAGTGCAAATTTTTGGTGTGTATGGCTACAAATGTACAAGTATTTATTAACTTTATTTACAATTTTTCTGGCTAAAAACTAGAGTCTTTTTGAAGTTAAGCTCCCTAAAACTCTTGTGGTAGAGCTTTATAGCCTATAACATGACTCTCCTACCCCAAAGTATTATGAATTCTTTGAGGTAGGAAACAGGCAAAAAATGACCCGCTTCGCAAGCAATCCTTCATTTTCACATTTAAAGTGGATATTTGAGTGGTTTATTAGAAACACTACCTTTGATTTTGACACTCTACAGATGTACGGAGCTTATTCAAAAATTAAATAGGATTCCTATACTCTCTTCAGTATCAACCTACCAACTGGCATAAGTCAAAAGTCAGAAAATTAACTTATTAATTTCTAACTTTAGGAGAGGTTTATTTTTTGATAATTATGTTTAGAAATAAAAGCATAGGTATTTCAACGGCAAAAAGACGTGCATCATCCAGGTTTCTCTTTATATCAATACTCGTAAATTGGCAAAGATATTGATTAAGTTAATTAAATATTTACTAAGGAGTTCCTCATGTATGAATTAATTCGCCACGCCTTGGTACATAAATTAATGCCACAGCAAATCTTTTCAGGAGGAGCAGCTTTTATAATTGCCAATCAATTTTACAAGTTTCATAGCTTTGCTTTAGAATGCCTCGCTTTTTTAATTACATGGGGTATTTTTGATTTTTGTGCTCAGAATTTGTCTAAATTATTTGAGTCAAGAAGGAGTAGGTATTAATTATTCTACAAAAAATTTAGGTTTCTCCTAAGCTACCAAAATGAAATTAAGAAATATCGAGGACAGCTTACTGAAGCTTTATTCTAATTGGACAAGGAGGTTGAGATGTCTAATGCCAATGTTCCAGATAACAACGAAACATATATAGAAGCTGAACAAGCCTCTGCAGGTCAGGCTCAACGGATGGATCCCAATGCAGTTCGGGCGCGAGCCGAAGTTCCGAATCTTTTGACACAGCAGCGTCTTGATGAGCGGCAGTCTAACCTGAGAGCAAAGCGAAGAGGTCCATCCGTTGAGGAAGTCGAGGAAGTTCCTGCTGCGCCTCCAGATGTTCCGCCGACAGAGTGCGCAGATGCTCCATCTGACTCCCACTAGGTCATGCTAGCAAACTAGATCCATGGAGGAGGCAAATTTTAATGCCTGAGCTATTGATATTCCAAAACATCGGACTATCCGATGCAGCCACAGGAGGACAGACCTCAACCGTAGGTGAGCCCAGTATTGCCAATAGTGGTCAGCGGATCTTTGTAACGGGAAACTGGTATGCAACGAGATCTCTGGACAACGGTGTTAGTTGGGACTTCATCAGTCCATTTAATGCGCTTCCGCCAGTTGACGACGGCTTCTGCTGCGATCAGACAGTACTATATGACTATAGCCATGACCTCATGTTCTGGCTTCTACAGTACGTTGAGAAGAACGGCACGAATACGCTTCGTGTAGCCGTTAATACGAGCGGCACTTTAGGGAACAACGAATGGTACTGGTGGGACTTCCGACCTCAGGAGGTTAATTCGCAATGGCAGGGCGAGTGGTTTGATTACAATCATGCAGCTTTGTCCAACAATTATCTGTACGTAGCGACGAACGTATTCAGGGGTGATAATTGGACCCGTTCAGTAGTGCTTCGATTACCTCTTGATTCCCTGGCTGCTGGCGGCGCACTCAACTACAACTACTTCCAGAGTACCGACAACTTTTCACTTCGATGCGCGCAGGGTGCTAGGGACGTGATGCATTTTGGGAGCCACAACAGCAACAGTCAGATTCGAGTGTTTTCATGGCCCGAGAACAATACAGCATTTGCGGCTGTTATGAGGTACAGTAGCAACAAATAGCAAACCAGTTTCTTAAATGTTGAGGATTTATTAA
>NZ_JBIQNW010000048.1:0-37316 GCF_047228265.1 Nostoc sp. UIC 10607
TAAGGCTTTAATTCCGTTATATTCTGATACTCTAACTATTCGGCCAATTGTTCAAGTTATTTTTACATGATTCCTAAGAGCTAATATTGAATTCTGCGCTCCAATTCTTTGGAGTGTTATTCCGAAAGAAGATAGACAACAAATAGGTCGGAGATTAGATCGAGATATGCTCTCTGGAGACAGCAAGAAAATATCTTATGGTACTGAGTTTCTTACTAAATTAGATGGCTTAAAACATGTCTCAAATACTACAAGAAAAGTCATATTTGAGCCAGCAATTAAGCAGCTTGAAGAAAGCTTAGATGATTGGGATAAAGAAGTAGAAATAGTTATTAAACTTGAACACTTTGGATTAAATATTCCAGAAGAGTTAATAACAAAATATGTTTCGGCTCTTACTTTAACCTATGTTGGTTATAAAGGTTATAGTACATATTTCCAGAGAAGCAATTTCTACTCTGATGCTGCCTCTCCTATTGTAAAACGACTATTTGAAAAATTTGATGATAGGGCTGCACAGGCATTTATTGAGGTTATAAAAACTGATTTAAAATTAAAAAATAGAATACAAAGTCCAGGACAATTAGCACGTCTTCGGAATCTTGCTAATATTTTGTTAAATCGAGTAGGTTTGAGAGAAGATGTTAAAGATTTTCTTGAACTTGTGACAGACGAAACCAAGACTGATGAGTTCTATCGGAACATTAGATCATAGAACTTTAGTACAGGGAATGTTTGTGAAGTCTTGCTAATGCTATTTCTTTTTAGACCTCGGTTACGAATCTGTGCTTAGAAGCTGTAGCATTTATCAATTCCCTGCGTGCCCCAACTCGTGGAGCCTACATACTAGTACGAGAGGAAAGGTAACACTGCCAAATGCAGTGGGCGTGTGTGAACGGGGAGTGCGAAGAACCTGGGAGGTAGGCTTAAAAGTAGCCATCCTTGAAAGAGTGTGTAAAAGCTCACCAGCGGAGTCCCTCTAGTAACTGAGAACACGCAATGCTCCACCAACTTGCACGCAGAACTATATTAATTCGTAATTAAGAAAGTGAGATTTCATCACGATTTTTAGGGTTGCATTGGTAGCCTTCTTTTTGAAAATTGGTATTAGTTATGACTAACATATTTAAGCTAATCAACCAAATTGCGATCGCAGAAGCGCAATTACATACCACCCAATTCCTTGCACCCTGTGTCAAAGGTGGACGGGTTCGCACACGGGTAGCCGGGATGATCTACACCTTCAGTCCAAAGCCTAGTAAATTTGAAGGTTGGGGCATCTTTCAGGCTGTGGATGATAAAACAGCAAAGGTTATAGAAGAAGCAGACTTACCCCAAATTGTGGAATACCTGCAACACTTTCCTCAAATACGCCTGCGGTTAGCACACCAACTGCAAAAACAAACTTGGTTAGCATACCCTGTGAATGAAGTAGATATGCGTCAACGGTTGAAGGTAGTTAAGCCGATCGCAGTCCACTTAGTAACCGAGGGTATCGCCTTTGAGCAAATCATTGCCCGATGGAATGGACAGTCTTGCTGGTTTGAGGAAGTAGATCGCCGTACCGATCCGGTAATTGTTGAAACTCTGCAATCTGCTATGAAGCAACTCATTCCTGCTGAGGAATTACAGTTTAAAGGCATGACTCCAGAAATCCGCACAGTGTATGAATTAGCAACTCGGCGCATTGAGGGATTTACTCAACCCCAACAGGATGAAAAGCGACTGAAAAAGGCATTGCGGATGGGTGGTGGTGAATTAAATCAATTCCACGATCGCGGCGATTATTGGACAGTCGATTGGACAACTGCTGATGGTGTTCGCCACACTAGCGCGATCGCTAAAGCTGACTTGACAGTTGTCAGTTCTGGCATTTGTCTGAGTGGACGCGATCGCGATTTTGACTTGCAATCCTTAGTAGGTGTAATGGAACACCAAGAGTATTAATTACGAATTACGAATTATTATGAGTATCTTTTTTCACGAACAGCTTTACCGCACTAATGCTGTGATGACAAAACTGAAAAACTATCCTGTAACTATTTGTGGGGCTGGAGCATTAGGAGCTAACATAGCTGAAAACTTAGCTCGGTCTGGTTTTGATAAACTTACAGTGATTGATCGCGATCGCATTGAGGAGCGTAACCTTTCGACTCAGCCTTATTACCGTTCTGATGTTGGAGCCTTCAAAGCGAAAATTTTGGCAAACAATTTATATCGAGCAATTGGTACTAAAGTTGATGCTAAAACTCTTGAGCTGACATCAGCAAATACAACCCAACTACTCAAAGACAGCCAGCTAATTGTCGATGTTTTTGATAACAGCGTGGCACGTCAAGCAGTGAAAGATTATGCTGAACAATTAAGCATTCCTTGTCTTCATGCTGGGCTATCGGCTGATTATGCAGAGGTGATTTGGAATGACGTTTATCGCGTTCCTTCTGAGGTTAATAATGATGTCTGTGATTATCCCCTGACACGAAACTTAGTAATGTTAACTGTTGCTGTGACGTGTGAAGCGATCGTTTCATTCATTGCCACATTAGAACAGCGTAACTTCACCATTACCCAGAAGGAGCTGACTGTTCAATCTCTGTTTTTGTAGATTGCGTACACGCTCTTAGCAGCTTGTCGCAGATATCGCCTATCAGGATTTACCAAACTCTGCGGGTTGAAGTAAAGAGCAAATAACAAGACGTTCGGCTCCGGCTGATCTTCACTTGCTGCCACCCAGCACTGGCAATCGAGGCACAGGTTGCTTTGACGCTGCGGATGCTAGGCGAACTTGAGACGGATGAAATTGCGCGGGCGTTTTTCGTACCCACGGCAACGATGGCGCAACGCTTGGTGCGTGCCAAGCGCAAGATTCGGGATGCAGGTATTCCCTATAAAGTGCCGGACACAACCGATCTGTCTGTGCGGGTAGACGCAGTGCTGACGGTGATCTATCTAATTTTTAATGACAGCGAACGCCGCTTTCTGGAGCGGCGGCTACGCGAAGTTCAACCCTAAGTTTCTGATAGCTTTCATCAGCTGTGCTCAATCAGCCAACCTTCAAAGTTTGACGCACTTTTTCAACGACTTTAGTAAGTGCGCCAGGTTCAAACGGAGAAATGAGATTTGCCGATCGCACTAATTCTCGAAAGGACGCAGAACCACCGCGATCGCACAACGCAATATAGTCCGCTAGCGCCTGCGAATAATCTTCTTCTGCTTTGATCCAAAACTGCAACGCGCAACACCCCGCCAAGGTGTAATCTATGTAGTAAAACGGCGAACAGTAGATATGCTGTTTGTCTTGCCAGACTCCGCCTTTGTTGAGGTAGTTCAAATCTCCATATTGCCGCCAAGGCAGATAACGAGCTTCCATCTGTTGCCACATTTGATGTCGTTCTTGGGGGGTTGCTTCTGGGTTGGCATAGACCAAATGCTGAAAATGATCTACTGCCACGCCATAAGGTAAAAACAGAATCGACCAAGCTAGATGCTGCCGACGAAATCGCTCGGCTTGATCGCCGAAAAACTTTTCCATCTGCGATCTGGTGAGAAACTCTAAGCTCATGGAGTGAATTTCACACGATTCTAGGGTGGGCCACAGGTAATCGAAAACTGTCAAATGGCGACTTCGCCACATTTGGAAGGCGTGACCGATCTCGTGAACGAACACCTGCACATCGTTTTTTGTCCCATTGAAATTTGCGAACACGTAGGGCATGTCATAGGTTGCAAAGCTTGTGCAGAATCCACCTCCTGCTTTTCCCGGACGGTTTTGCAAATCCAGTAAATGCTGCTCAACCATCATGCTGAAAAAACCACCCAGTGATGGATTCATGGCATCAAACATTTCTTGTGCCCGTTCCAGCATCCAGTCATGATCGCCAATTGGAGCCGGACTGCCTTTTGCATCAAAGACGGACTCATCCCAGAAATAAACGGTATCTAGGTTGAGCCGTTTTGCCTGTTGCTCAATTAGCTCGATCGCTAAGGGAACGACCTCTTGAACCACTTGATCTCGATAGCGCTCGACATCGGTTTGATCGTAATCCACTCGTCGCATTCGGCGATATCCTAGCGCAATGTAATTCTCATAGCCCAATTTTTTTGCCATGCGATCGCGCAGTTTCACCAACCGATCAAACAGTTGATCGAAGCGGTCTTGATTCTGCTCAAAAAACTGCCAGCGACACTGTTCTGCTTGGTGGCGAATGTCTCGATCTTTACTTTGCAAATAGGGTTGCAAACCCGATAAATTCACCTCCTCACCCTGGAACTCTAACTTTGCCGAGGCGATCAGTTCGGTGTACTCATTGGTGAGTTTGGATTCTTCGACTAAATTTGCCGCGATCGCTTTTTCAAAAGTCGTGATGTCTGCTTCCCACAGCAAAAAGGCTTGTCTTCCAAAACTTTGTTCTAACTCGGCGCGATCGGGGCTGTGGATCAGTTGCCGTTTTAGGTCTACTTCAAGGGCGGTCAGAGATGGCGAAATTTCACTGCAATAATCCAAGGCAGTTTTGTACTCTGGGTTTTGCGTATCTTGGTGAAAGTGCAGTTGTGTGAGTTCCCTCCACGTACTGAGTCTGCGTCGCAAGGCATCCCACTGCTCTATGACGATCTTTCGTTGCTCAGAGGTTTGAGCCTGGTTCAACTGCGTCTGAATAACTTGGTACTCTGCGGTCACGCTTAAGAGCGTTGGAGTTTCTGCTGTGATGTCGGCAAAATCTACTGGAGCTTGCATCAATTATTACCCTCAGTGATAAGACATTCAGTGATCAGGCGACTTCTGGAAAGTTTTTATTTGGGGAAATCGCCAACTTTCATTTTTTCAAAAATCTATTAAGACATCAACAAGGAAATCTAAGTGCCTTAATAAACAGACCTTCTTTAATAATGTTACTCAAAGCATTCGCTCACCTTATTTAGGCATGACGCTTAATGAATTCGCGGCACTAATACAAAGCCACAAACATCAAGTTCAGGAGTGTTAGTACAAGCTTGCCTGACTGGAGCTAGAAATATTCAAGCCCAGATACTGGAATTTAAGTAAATAAATATACTGAGAATTTATTGCCGACTGAGATAGTAAACTATTCAAAACATCAAAACAAAACTAATGAAAAAACTATTTGCAACTTTTAATATTTTGGTATTTTTATTGCCCTTAACTGCTGTAGCTAGCAGCCCAGATGACGATTTGTTATTCTTCGAGGGCAATAAAAATTTGATTATCGCACTGGATAACAAGACTAATACTGCATGTTCTTTCAACACCAAGACTAATTCAGTCGTTAAAATGTCTGGCGTTAAGTTTACTAATACCCGAATGATTGGGGCCTCTTACTGGTGGGGAAAACTAAGCGGCAACTTGAATCATTTTCTTAATCCTAAAACATTAAAGATTAGCGAAATTAAAGGTAAATGGAGTGACAACAACGTAATGTTAATCAAGATACAACATTACAAAGATTACGGTGTTTACACTGAAAGCCTCGGTGCAACTTGTGTTAAAGAAGGCGGGTTAAACGAAGTAGCTAAGAAGATGAGAAGCTAACTTAGCTTATGGCGAAAAGTAAAACTACGGAGAAAGCTTACTGAAGGTAGTTATTGGCGAGACTACAAAGCTAAAAAGTCTTGAATGCAGTTGACAAATTCTTTTAACTCTAAAATTAACTTACTAGCATCTCTAAGCTCTTGATGGTAAGCTAATTGTTCTAATTTGTCAGCTGCTAAGTACATAGCTGTGGCTCCAATGTTAGCACTAGCGCCTTTAAGGTGATGAGCTTCTCGCACAATTTGCCTAAAGTCATGAGCCGCGATCGCTGCTTTAATTATTTCTAAACGGGGTTTAATATCTTCAACGCATACTTGCAATAGATTTAATTCAAATTCTCTGTCATTTCCCGATATCCGATGCAAGTGTTCCCAATCAATTGCAAGTTCAACTGTACCTTTTTTTGTGGTGGAAAATGTCTGTTCATACACAACTGCCTCTTCTTGTGAGAGGATCACGCCTGTCCAATGCTCTAGAGTCGCAGCCAATTTTTCTTTAAATACTGGCTTACTCAGATAGTCGTCCATTCCAGCATTGAGACACATTTCTTCGTCTTCTTTCATCGCATTAGCCGTCATCGCAATCACTACAGGACGACGACGCAGAGCAAAAGTGTCCTCTTGCCAACGATGAATTTCTTTTGTGGTTTCCAAACCATCGAGAATTGGCATTTGACAATCCATTAGAATCAAATCGTAAGGAATTTTTTCTAATAGCTGCAAAACTTCCTTTCCATTAGCAACAACATCGGCTTTATAGCCCAAACTCTGGAGTTGCTTCAGGGCTACTTTCTGATTTACCAAATTATCTTCAGCTAACAGAATTCTTAACTTGGATTTATTAGCGGGGTTAGGGGAAGAAATAAGAATGTTTGAAGTTTCTATACTCTGGATTTCTTCAGTAGCCTCTAGCTTCCAGTCTTTAGCCCCTGGTTCTGATTCAGACCGATTTTCTAAAATAGTCATAATGGCATCTAGGAGTCGTGATGGCTTAATGGGTTTAACCAAATAAGCAGCAAATCCGATTTTGAGCGCCTGCTGTACTTCATCCCGTTGATTAGTAGAGGTGAGCATAATCAAAGGTATGTCAGCAATTATAGAATTGGCTTTAATTTGTTCTCCTATTGTCATGCCATTTTTTAGATCAACCAAGGCGACATCATAGGATTTCCCCTGCTCATAAGCTTTCTGAATAACTTTGAAGGCAGCAGTGATACTGTCAGCTTGATCTACCTGCATTCCCCAATGAGTAGCTTGATGGGAGATAATTTTGTAATTAGTAGCGTTGTTATCCACCAATAACAAGCGGCGATTGTTCAAAAGTCCGCGTTCGTATTTTGGCAAAACAGGCTCAATTTGCTTCGTAAAAAGCACCTCAAACCAAAACTTAGATCCTTTCCCCATCTGACTTTCTACCCCAATTACTCCTCCCATCAAGGTTACTAGTTGTTTACAGATGGCTAATCCCAAACCGGTACCACCATACTTACGAGTGGTCGAAGCATCTACTTGGGTAAATGGCATAAAGAGTTTGCGTTGGTCTTCAGGGCTAATGCCAAGACCTGTATCTGTAATGGCAAAATGGATGGTGGCTGTAGTAGAGGAAAGCGAACGTAATTCGGCTTGCACAAATACTTCGCCAGCGCTAGTGAACTTGATAGCATTGCTGATTAAGTTCATGAGAATTTGCCGCAGCCTACCAGCATCTCCTTTGATGTGGGTGGGAACGTTGTGCTCAATCAGTGTGGCAATTTCTAATCCCTTGTTATGGGCTGAGGGAGCTAATAATTCCACCACTTCTTCCACACAAGTGGATAAATCAAAATCTAGAGTTTCGAGAGCCATCTCTCCAGCCTCAAGTTTAGAAAGATCCAAAATCTCGTTGATTAAACTTAAAAGAGCGTCTCCACTACTACGAATTATTTCAATAAATTCTCGCTGTTCTGGGTCTAAGGAAGTATCTAACACCAAACTGGTCATTCCTAATACAGCGTTCATCGGAGTGCGAATTTCATGACTGATATTTGCCAAAAAGGCACTTTTAGTCTGAGAAGCTAATTCAGCTTGGCGACGGGCAATTTCAAGTTCTTGTCGCTGACGAGTTTCTGCTTCTAATAGTTGGGCTTGGGCTAAGGCAATACCTACTTGGTCGGCTATTTGCCGCAAAAGATGAGTTTCAAAGCTAGACCAGTGGTGGGAATCATCGCATTGATGAACTATGAGCAAACCACGAACTTCTTCTTTGACAAGAATGGGCACAACCAAATTGACTTTGACCCCAAACTGTTGCATTAATTGCAGATGGTTTTGTTCAACTTCTAGCAGATCCAAATTAGCCAACCCTAAAATCTGTCCTTGACGGTACTGCTGTAAATAGTGTTGTTGTAGATATTCCGCTTGGAAGTAGGGATGAGTAATGCTTTGCTCTTTGATTGCTGGTAAGCCAGAAACTACTGCTTCAATCACGGTGGTTGCAGACTCATCTGGTAAAAGTTGATAGATTAAAACTCGGTCAGTCTTGAGAATCTTTTGTACCTCCTCGACGGTGATTTGGAGAATTTCTTCGATTTGCAAAGACTGGCGAATTTTGAGGGTGATTTCGGTAAATAATTGCGATCGCAAGTTTTGGCGTTGTATTTCTTCTTCAGCCTGTTTACGCTGGATAAATTGCCCCACTTGCTCACCAATCGAATTCATCGTTTTGATCAAATCTTGGTCAGGCGGTTGGATCTCACGGTTAAAGCAGGTAATCACACCAAGGATTTTTTGTCCGCTGCGGATCGGAAAACCAAAAGCTGCGTGTAGTCCTACTTCAGCAGCAATTTTGAAGTTAGGCAAATTAATATCTTTAAGGATGTCAGCGAGCCAAACAGGTTCAGAAGTCGCCCAAACCCGGCCAGGGAGTCCAATTCCTGGTGCAAAAGTGGTTTGCCGCTTCAGTGCTTCAAACTCTTGCACATCAAGAGATGCCTTATGCCACATATCGAGAAAACGCAGCACATTTGCTTGCTGATCTACTATCCAAATTTCACCCAAATCCCATTCCAAACTCTCGCAGATCCCTTGCAGCATTTTGCGAGTAGCTTCGTCAGTCGTGGCGGACTCCGCTAAAACGCGGGTTGCAGCATATTGTACAGTCAGATGCTTTTGGGCGCGTTTGCGTAAGCGAAGCTCGTTGGAGACATCGGTGATATCAATGCCAGTGCCAACAATGTATTCTACTGATCCCTCATAGTCTTTTAAGAAGGTATTCGACCAAGCAATCAGTCGGCGGCTGCCATCCTTCATTACCCAATAGTTTTCGTGTTCTAAAAAGCCTCTACCAGTTAGCAATTGCTCAAAAACTGCTTTGACTGACTCCACCTCTTCAGGAAGTAAGAACAAGTTCCAGAAATATCTACCCCTCACCTCATCGAAGGAGTAACCTGTTGTTTGCTCACAAGCTTGATTGAAGCGAACAATTTGCCCTTGGGAGTCGGCAACTATTACTAAGGCGCTGGCTGTATCCAGGACTGCTGAGATAAAGTTGCGTTCCTGATTTAAGGTTTCTTCTGTCCTCTTGCGCTCAATCACCTCACGATAGATGAAGTAGTAGACTACAGCAAGAACGATAAAACTTAGGCAGATGGCGATCGCAAGTGTCAAAATTGTATTGCGACTCATGGCTTTTTTTGCTTGTGACTGCTGCTGGAGTTGTCCCCTTTCCTCGTTTTCTATCTCATTGATCACCTTACGGATATCATCCATGAGATTTTGTTCATCATTTCTCAGTAGTACTTGCAACGCCGTCTCTAATCCCTTGTTCTGACGTAAGTCGATAATCTGTTTGAGTTCAGTAAATTTAGCCGTTATCAGAGATTCAAGGGTTGTTATCTGCTGTCGTTGGTTAGGTCGATCTGCTGCTAAAATCTTCAGCTTGGCAATTTCTTGATCGACGTTAATAAGTGCTGCTTGATAAGGTTTGAGATAAATTTGTTTTCCAGTGAGGATGTAACCATTTTGTTTTATCTCAGCATCTTTGAGGTGAGACAGTAGTTTTTCTAGACTGGTGATTTTTTTATAAGTATTTTTGACTATACTGCGATTATTAGTAGTTACTCTAGTATTTTGATAAGAAACCACACCAATCAAAACTAAAATTGCCGACGCTAAACCAAAACCTACTGCAATCTTTTTGAAAAATTGCTTGTGTACTCTCTGTGCCTGTTTGCCTTTCTTGGTCACAAGTACCAAACTTGCTAAATTTCGGCGCAATTCTAGTTGCTTGATGACATGACGACCTAAGGTTCGTAATGCCTCTATCTGATCTGGAGTAAGTTCTCGTGGTACGTAGTCAATTACACATAAGGTTCCTAGTGCATATCCCTCAGGATTAGTCAGAGGTACACCAGCATAAAACCGAATATTTGGGTCAGATGTTACCAGTGGGTTTGTGGCGAACCTTTCGTCATCTGTTGCATCAGGCACAACAAGAACATCAGGCTGAAGAATAGCATGGGCGCAGAATGCAAAATCTCGATGTGTTTCTAGGGCTTCCATTCCGACTTTTGACTTGAACCACTGGCGATTTGTATCAATTAAGCTAATTAAGGCAATAGGAGTCTGACAAATATACGAGGCTAAACGGGTGAGGTCGTCAAAGGCGGCTTCAGATGGCGTATCGAGAATTTTATACTCCAAAAGCCTCTCGATTCTCTGTGCTTCGTTATCAGGTAATGGTGCTTTCATCCTTAAGCCTTATCTACATTTTGGGGATTGGGGAAGAAGCAGAGACAGGGGCAAAAGAGCAGTGGGAAAGAAAATAACTAACCAATGCCCAATGCCTAATGCCTAATGCCTAATGCCCAATGCCCAGTTCAACAAACTTACTTTAATTAATGACAATAGTTTAGTTAAAAGCGTTAGCGTAATTTCACTGAGTTCGACCTTATTAAAAAATCGGTCTGCCTCCTGCCTTCTTCAACGCAATGGCAATGCTTTGGGGTTGGAAGGTAGACAGGGTAACTCCAACTCATTACGACTTAATCGGAGCTTGTTTAGCTTTAGTGAGTGTTTTAATTATCATGTTTGCACCCAGGACTTGAGTAAAATTCCTATACTATTTTCGACCAATAACTTTTATATTATTCCCTTTTAAACAGATAATAACCTCACGGAAAATCACAAAGTTTTTTGGCAACTAGCTCTGAGAAGCAGTTATATGGATATTTACGCGTTTAGGCGGAAGATATCAAGATAACTCCTGACATATTTGTAGAAATTCTCTGAGAATACTGGCGATAATTTCCAATACTTGTCCATTTTCACAATTCTCTTGGTTTGTAACAGGAAGTAACTAAAAATTTTGAATTTTGTAGCGCTTGAATAAAATGCTTTTTTTCAAAAAAAAGATGCAATGATTGCATATGCACACCCTTATTCCAATCTTGGCAACTACAATCAGGATTATATTTTTGTTAACATTTTCAGAAATTTTAGGTTAAGTAACTTTCAAGACAAAAATGTGTAACTAAAAGTAATCAAATGTAGTTAAGTATACAAATCATTGGTGCTTAGGAAGAACAAACAAGTGTTGAAGAAAGTTGTGATGATCGGGGCTATCAGCCTACTGTTTTTGGGAGGGCCGTTAATGGGCAATGCTTTTGCCCAAACAGCAGCTGCTGTGCCTGCTGCTGATACAGGAGATACGGCATTTATGCTGATTTCAGCAGCACTTGTGCTGTTAATGACACCAGGATTGGCGTTCTTCTATGGTGGATTTGTGCGATCGCGCAATATCCTAAACACATTGATGATGAGCTTTGTGTTAATGGCGGTCGTGGGAGTTAGCTGGATTCTCTGGGGCTATAGTCTTTCCTTTGCGCCAGGGTTGCCGTTCATCGGTGGATTGCAATGGCTCGGTTTGAATGGTGTCGGGCTAGAAACAACCGATTATCTTAGAGGGTCAAATCCGGTAGAAGTTGTGTCTTATGCGGCGACAATTCCCCACCAGGCATTCATGATCTACCAAGCCATGTTTGCCATTATCACCCCAGCCTTAATTTCTGGAGCGATCGCAGAACGGATGAGTTTCCGCGCTTATTGTCTGTTTGTGCTACTGTGGTCGACCTTTATTTACGCCCCCCTGGCACACATGGTATGGGCTAAAGGCGGATTCTTAGGTTTGGCTGGTGGATTGGGTGCCCTCGACTTTGCAGGTGGTACAGTAGTTCACATTAGTTCTGGCGTTTCAGCTCTGGTAGCAGCGATCGTCCTTGGGCCTCGAAGAACCCACCCTGACCGCCTTAGCCCACCACACAATGTTCCGTTTATTTTGCTGGGTGCTGGCTTGCTGTGGTTTGGCTGGTTCGGTTTCAACGCTGGCAGTGCCCTATCCGTTGCTAGTGGAACTTCTGGTAACTTAGTCACAAATGTGGCAACAACAGCCTTTGTCGCCACCAATACAGCGGCGGCGGCGGGTGCATTAATGTGGCTAATTTTAGAAGGGGTATTACGAGGTAAACCAACCGCCGTAGGAGCAGCTACCGGAGCAGTTGCTGGTTTGGTAGGTATCACTCCCGCCGCCGGATTTGTCACACCGCTATCAGCGATTTTAATTGGTTTTATTACTGCCTTTGTTTGCTTCTATGGTGTGAGTTTCAAGCATAAGACGCAAATTGACGATGCTTTAGATACCTATCCTGTGCATGGCGTTGGTGGTACAGTCGGGGCCATTTTAACGGCAGTCTTTGCCACAACTCAAGTTAACGGAGGAGGTAAAGACGGATTACTGCGTGGTAATTTTGGTGAGTTGGGAGTTGAACTAGTAGCAATTGCCATTGCCTATGCGATCGCAGGTGTTGGTACGTGGATTATTCTCAAGCTTATCGATGCTACAGTCGGGCTACGAGTCAAAGAGGAAGCAGAATTGCAAGGTTTGGATATCAACGAACACGGCGAAGAAGGTTACAATTCCGAGTTTGGCGATCGTCCTACTCAGTAAAGAGGACTGAGTTAAGAATTGGAATTTTTCTTTCAATACAAAATCCAAAATTGGGCTGATTTGCGATCGCTAGCGTTAAAATTTGATTCAAATAATTGGTAAATTTCGCTAGTCGTGTCTACATCTGCAAAAACCTTTCCTATCTGGGCATTTTTCTCGCTGTTAACCAACGGCATCCTAATGTTGGCGGTCATCCTGCTAATTTGGCAACAGCAGAGATTGGCCGCTTTTTTTGGGATAATAACATCCCCAGAACCAATCAGCCTGAACAACTCACCGCAAATTACTACACCTGATTTGGGTCGCCGTCACCAACTCACTTACCAGGAGTGGGTGGACATCCTCGAGCAAGAAGCCAAGGTCGCCGCTGACCAGCGTCCTCCCAATTTAACCATCCTGGCGGGAGATTCTCTGAGTTTGTGGTTTCCCCCTGAGTTATTACCTGAAGGTAAAAATTGGCTTAATCAAGGAATTTCTGGCGAAACCAGCAATGGACTCTTGAAAAGATTGAAGATATTTGACCGCACCCAGCCAGAGGTCATTTTTGTGATGATTGGCATTAATGACCTGATTCGAGGGATGAGTGATGGGGTAATTTTAGATAATCAGCGGCAAATTATCAATTACCTACGAAAGACGCATCCTACAGCGCAAATTATTGTCCAATCGATTTTGCCACATGGGGCAGAGGAAGCAACCTGGAAAGGACGAGATAAACTTCTAGCTGTTGCCAATAGTCGCATTAGCAAGTTGAATCAGCAACTGCAAAGCCTTTGCACCAGAAAAGGAGTCAAATATCTCGATTTATATCCCTTGTTTACCAACAAGCAAGGAAATCTCCGCCGCGAATTTACTACTGATGGCTTACATTTAAGCCCTGAAGGCTATATAGTTTGGCGTTCTGCATTGCAGATTTATAGCGAGATCGAATTAAAACCCCAGCAAGAAAAAGAGGGGAAAAGGTTAAAGGGTAAAGGGTAAAGGCATTAAATCCTTTTCCCTTTACCCTCTCTGGTAATATCTTTGAATACAAGTTTGTATAAATCTCGTCTTGGCGCGAGAAAATAAGAAATAGTGGTTTAAATAGACAAATCTAATGGATACAAAAGCTTTTAAACGCAGCCTGCAACATTCAGAAAATTACAATCGTAAAGGCTTTGGTCATCAAGCTGAAGTTGCGACCCAGTTGCAATCTGAGTATCAGAGTAACTTGATTCAGGAAATTCGCGATCGCAATTACACCTTACAACGAGGTGATGTGACAATCCGACTAGCACAAGCCTTCGGCTTTTGCTGGGGTGTAGAACGAGCTGTGGCAATGGCCTATGAAACCCGTCAGCACTTCCCTACAGAACACATCTGGATTACTAACGAGATTATCCACAACCCTTCTGTAAATCAGCGAATGCAGGAAATGGAAGTAGAATTCATCCCCATTGAAGGAAAGAATAAAGACTTTTCTGTTGTGGGAACTGGTGATGTAGTGATATTACCTGCTTTTGGGGCTAGCGTTCAAGAAATGCAGATACTTCACGATAAAGGCTGCAAAATTGTTGATACAACTTGTCCTTGGGTATCTAAAGTTTGGAATACAGTAGAAAAGCACAAAAAAATCGACTATACATCAATAATTCACGGTAAATATAAGCACGAAGAAACAGTTGCGACTAGTTCCTTTGCTGGCAAGTATTTGATTGTGTTGAATTTACAAGAAGCACAATATGTTGCTGACTATATTATCAATGGTGGAAACCGTGAAGAATTTCTGACAAAATTTGCTAAAGCTTGTTCAGCAGGATTTGATCCCGATCAAGATTTAGAACGAGTTGGCATTGCCAACCAAACTACGATGCTTAAAGGCGAAACTGAGCAAATCGGCAAGCTTTTTGAGCGGATTATGTTACAAAAGTATGGCCCCACCGAGTTAAATCAGCATTTCCAAAGCTTCAATACTATTTGTGATGCCACTCAAGAACGGCAAGATGCCATGTTGGAGTTAGTGGAACATAATTTAGATTTCATGGTAGTAATTGGTGGGTTTAATTCATCCAATACTACTCAGTTGCAACAAATTGCTTTTGAGCGGGGAATTCCTTCTTATCATATTGATACTGTTGAACGGATTAAATCAGGAGATTCCATAGAACATCGGCAACTAAATGGGCAGTTAATAACTACAGAAAACTGGTTACCAGATGGAGAAATTGTCGTGGGAATTACTTCTGGTGCTTCTACGCCAGATAAGGTAGTAGAAGATGTGATTGAGAGGATTTTTGCGATGAAAACAACAGCAGCACTAGTTTAACAGTGAGCAGTTATTGATTTCATCTCTTGGCGAAACACCACACCAATATCAGTTATCAAGTAAGCAAGTTTGTAGTAAGGAATTTATTCCTTACTACAAACTCTTAAAACTAGCTTGACAAAGTATTAGTATTCACTGCTAACTGATAACTACATTGGCTAAAGAGTGAAAGATGAAGCAGCAATATTCTTATCTAATCAGCGCCTCATAGTCATCATGTGATCCAATCCAGATCCAGTAATAATCCTCGCCGTTCTTAAGTGCTAGTGCGCGATATCCACCACTAATCCTGACTGACCACAAATTAGTTCCTACTTTTTTGAAATGCAAAGACGGATGAAATTGATTATTAATCCAAAGACGAGACGATACGCCTTTCTAGCTTGCTCTTTAACTTCAGTTGGAAGTGTAGCATAAGAGCGCCAAAAATCAGGGGTTGTTAAGGATTTCATCTAAGGGTTTCACCCGATTAGCTTCAATATCTGCTTTTGCACGCTGGATTAACTGATCCAATCGACCCGATTTTGCATCTGTTTCAATTTGCTTGTCCCAAGCATCGTTAAGATATTCTTGGAGCCAGTTTGATAAATCCCGCATTTCACCTTCAGACAGTTGCATAATAGCGGCTTCTATTTCTGGGAGTGAGTTCATCCTGTTATCCTCAATCCGGCACTATAAAATATAACCAAAATTGACGGAATAATTCAGAATTAGAATTAGCGTCAAATCTTAGTTATGAAGTAATAATTATTAATTTAATCATTAATTAGCATGGCAGAGAAATGGCTTTCTATCGTCGGCATTGGGGAAGATGGATTACAGGGGTTAAGCGCGATCGCTCTTTCCCTAATCACTCAAGCTAAAGTAATTGTGGGAGGCGATCGCCATTTAGCAATGCTCCCTACAGATGATCAACGTGAAAAACTAGTCTGGACATCCCCTATAAGCACTTCTGTAGAAGAAATCATCCAGCGTCGCGGTCAGTCAATTTGTGTACTCGCAAGCGGTGATCCCATGTGTTATGGCATTGGTGTCACCTTGATGCGGCGAATTCCCGTCTCTGAAATGACAATTATCCCCGCACCTTCAGCCTTCAGCCTCGCCTGTGCCAGGATGGGATGGTCTTTAACTGAGGTGGAAACCTTGAGTTTGAATGGTCGTCCATCCTCCCTACTCCAGTCTTACATCTATCCAAAAGCGCGACTATTGATTTTGAGTGAAGGGAAGGACACACCCGCCATTGTTGCCGAAATTTTGACAAATCGCGGCTATGGTAGCAGCAAAATCACCGTATTGGAGCGTATGGGCGGCACTCATGAAAGAATTGTGGAAGGTACGGCTGCATCTTGGAGTGAAACTGAAATTGCTGCTTTGAATGCGATCGCAGTTTATTGTATTGCTGATGCTGGGGTTGTCCCATTACCAAGATTACCAGGATTACCAGATAACGCCTACCACCATGATGGACAGTTAACTAAACGTGAGGTTAGGGCAATTACCCTAGCAGCTTTGGCACCCACGCCGGGAGCGTTGTTATGGGATGTTGGTGCGGGTTGTGGTTCAATTTCTATTGAATGGATGCGAAGCCATGCTCGGTGTCGAGCGATCGCGATCGAACAAAACTCATCTAGACTGCTTTACATTGCCGATAATGCCGCCACTCTCGGTACTCCAAATCTGCAAATCATTGAAGGTAAAGCGCCCTATGCCCTGAAAGACTTACCTGCACCAGATGCCATCTTTATTGGTGGTGGGGTGACAGCAACAGGACTTTTTGATATTTGCTGGGAAGCATTGGGACCGGGTGGACGTTTGGTGGCAAATGTTGTGACGGTACAAGGCGAGCAAACTTTATTTCAATGGCATGAACGAGTCGGTGGCGATTTGACTCGTGTTGCAATCCAGCGGGCGGAACCTATTGGTAAATTTTTGGGCTGGCGAGCAATGGCACCAGTGACGCAATGGATAGTTGTGAAGTCTGAAACTAAATGATCGCATTTGTAATTGTGCTTGTAACTCTCAAGTTTTCAGAGGGATACATATCAATTAATTAATCACCCCAAATAAGCTTTTTTAACTCGTTCATCACTAATTAATTCTGATGCTGCGCCTGTTAAAGTTATAGAACCAGCTTCCAAAACATAACCGCGATCAGCAATTTGTAGTGCAAGATTAGCGTTTTGTTCAACTAACAAAATAGTTACGCCTGTATCACGAAGATTTTCAATAATTGAGAAGATTTCCCGGACGATCGCAGGTGCTAAACCTAAACTAGGCTCATCTAAAAGCAAGAGTTGTGGTTTACTCATGACAGCGCGAGCGATCGCTAACATTTGCTGTTCACCACCGCTGAGGGTTCCTGCTAGTTGATTGCGTCTTTGTGACAAACGGGGAAATAACTCAAATTGGCGCTGAATATCTGCTTTTACCTCGGCTTGATTGGAGCGAATATAAGCACCCAAAAGTAAATTATCAAATACTGTTTGCCGCGCTAATACTCTGCGTCCTTCAGGACAGTGGGCGAGACCAAGTTGTACAACTTCGTGAGTTTGGCGGCGGGTAATATTATGTCCATTATAGATAATTACACCACTCTTAGGATTAACTACTTTAGATATGGCGCGGAGTGTAGTAGTTTTACCAGCACCATTAGCACCAATTAGAGTAACTACCTCGCCTTTTTGAATAATTAAATTAATCTTTTTCAGAGCTTGGATGCCGCCATAATTTACATCAAGTTCTTGAACTTCTAAAATTGTATAGTTTGGTCTACTATCGGCTTTCATCGGCGGTTTACATCCAGAAATGTTGATTCAAAACCTAACATACATCAATCATACATTTCTTAAAACAGTGCGTAGGCTTACCCCATCGTAGAGATTGCTTCAACTTAAAAACCAACGCCAGAATAATGCAATCTTTGTGGTATACCATTAATTACTGATAAAGATATCAAGTGTCTTGTGGCAAAAGCAGCAGATATTGGTAGCAAGCGACTAATTAATTTAGCTCCCGATGCATGGGTACAGTGGGTAACACAGCGTCCTGAAGTGGTGGCGAAAGAAATTCTCGGTTCTGAGTTTCAGTGGATTAGCCGCGAAACAGATGTGTTGGTGAAGGCGTACAGTGCCACTCACGGAGATTTTCTAGTACTAAATGAACTACAACTGCGTTATACAACACATATGCCTCTACGGATGAGAGCCTATGCTGCCTTGGCACAAGAACGCTACCGATTGCCAACTTACCCAGTACTGATCAACATTTTACCGCCCCCATCCACCTTAACGATTGTCAGTAGTTACGAGCAGGAATTTTTTGGATTACGTGCCATCCAAGATTATCGCGTGATTAATTTGTGGGAAATCGATGCTGAGATAGTGTTTCAGCAACCACTACCATCGTTGTTACCCTTTGTGCCAATCCTGCGAGGAGGGGGAGAGGTATCAGTTGTGCAACGCGCATTGCAGGCGCTACGAGCAGATGCACAGTTAAACCAATTAGAATCATTGCTGGCATTTTTTGCTAGCTTTGTGTTAGACACGCCTTTAGTTCAACAAATCATGAGGTGGGATATGGCAGTATTGCGAGAATCGCCTTGGTATCAAGAAATTGAGCAAAGAGGTATTCAGCTAGGTCTTCAGCAGGGTGTACAACGGCAGTTAATCCGAGTATTGCGACGACGCTTTGGTGAAATTCCTCAAGAGGTAGAAGCAAGGCTTGAGGGCGAAAGTGTGGAACAATTAGAAAATTTAATGGATAGCGCGATCGCTGTGAGTTCTTTAGACGAATTTGTGCAAATTTTGTCTACATAAATTCAATCATTTCCCAAATAAGCTTCAATTACAGCCGGATCATTTCTGACAACTGCTGGTTCACCCAAAGCAATCAATTGACCAAAATCTAACACCGCAATGCGATCGCACAAACCCATAACTAAGGGTACATGGTGTTCAATGAGGATGATCGTCAAATTGAAGCGATCGCGCAGGCTACGGATAAATTCACTGAGTTGCTGCTTTTCGTTGGGGTTCATCCCCGCCGCAGGTTCGTCGAGAAGTAAGATTTGCGGTTTTAAGGCTAAAGCACGGGCAATTTCCAGCCGACGCTGATCACCATAGGCAAAGTTTTTGGCTTTTTCGTCAGCACGATCGCTCAAGCCAATCATATCCAATAAATCTAAAGCTTTCTGTTTAGTTTTAAGTTCTTCACTAGGCACTGGTGGTAAGCCCAAAACTCCTGCAATCATATTACTTTTAGTGTGCAAATGCCGAGCAATTATCACATTTTCTAACGCCGATAATTCCCCGAACAAGCGGATATTTTGGAAGGTACGGGCGATACCTAAAGCAGCAATTTGATGGGGACGCAGTTGAGAAACTTCTGCACCTTGATAAATTAATTTACCGCTAGAAGGGGGAATGAAAGCGGTAATTAAATTAAACAGTGTTGTTTTGCCAGCACCATTAGGGCCAATCAGTCCAAAAATCTCATGTTTATTTACACTAAAAGATACATTGTTTACCGCCACTAGACCACCAAAACGGCGAGTCAATGCTCTTGCTTCTAAGACAATACTGCTGTTAGCTTCTGAAATACTGTATGACATTTTTGCATATTATTTATGAATAGTTCACTTTTGGCTTTTACGTCTTTGAAAAATATCTGGAGTAATTAGCCCTTGGGGGAAAAAGATTGTACCTATTACTATTAGTAAGCCAAAAATAATTAATCTACCATCTCGCAAAAATTGTGCTAACCAATTAGGTAAACCACCAGTATCAGCGAGACTTCGTAGAATTTCTGGTAAGGCTGTAAATACCATACCTCCAATTACCGGCCCTAAAAAACTTCTCGAACCACCAATCAAGACAAAAGTTAAATATATAATACTGGCATCAAAAGTACCTTGGCGAGCATTCCAGGTATTAAGGAAGTGGGCGCTAATTGCACCTACAACTCCTGCAAGCATAGCCCCTAATGTAAACGCCAAAACTTTGTAATAAGTGGGATCAATTCCCATTGCACCCGCAGCTAATTCATCTTCGCGGATAGCAATAAACGCCCTTCCTACGCGGATACGTTCTAAACGATAAAGCAGCACCATACTAATTAATAGTAAGGGGAGAGCAATCCATAAATATTCAATTTGTGTTTGGAAAGGTTGAGGAATGCCAAAAATTCCAACAGCACCGCCTGTGATATCTAGATTGAGGGAGATGACGCGTAGAACTTCCACAAAAGCGATAGTAGCGATCGCCAAATAAATTCCTCGCAATCGCAACGCCGGAATTCCGACTATTACACCCAATAAACCAGAAATCATACCAGCAATTAACATCTCCAATAACAACAATGGAATGGGAAATAAACCACTGCTAGATGTCAAAACTTTTGTGGATAAAATTGCTGCAATATACCCACCTAAAGCATAAAATCCCGGACTAGCTAAAGACAATTGTCCTGTCATTAGCGGTAAGTAAAGCGATAACCCTAGTAGCGCCCCCAATACCATAGAGACAATTAAAGAACCGTAAGTAGCGAAAAAATCAGCCATTTTAAAACATTTTGATTAAGCTTAATCAACCTATCGCTTTTATCAACTATTAAGCTGTTAATATTTGCTCTGCTGTCAGCGCCAGTTCAGGAAAAGTTCGTGACACGATCCGTTCTGAACTTCTAAACTGTGTGCGTTGGTATTTTCCCTCAGTATCTAATATAAAAACAAACACAGCCGGAACTTTTGGATTTCCCAAATACTCTCTTAGCCCAATTGCCAAATAATCTATAATCCAATATTCTGTAATACCTAAGCGTTGATATTCATCTAATTTATCAATGTAGTCATCTTCCCAATTAGTTGATGTTACCTCTACAGCTAATTGGATAGGTTCTTCAAGTGCAGAATAAGCAGAACGATTCGAGCGCCATTTATCTTTATCTATGACACTTACATCAGGCTTGCGCCCTTGCTCTATGCCATTAGCAGTTATAGTTTTAAAGACTGCTGTGTTTTTTACTACGTAATTAAGATTTAGACGTTTAATTTCATCTTTGAAAGAGTCAGCCGTAAAGTCAGCGACATCATCATGATTTCTCGTAGCACGCACTTCTACAATTTCTCCATCTACAAGTTCATATAAACCTTCCTCTGGACACTGTTCTAAAAATTGCTCAAAAGTTAATTGTTGTTTGGTGTATGTTTTCATGGCACTACGTATCTTCAAACTTTCTGGATAAATCTTCGTCCTAGCAAACCTTGGGGTCTAACTAATAGCATCATAAACAAAATTCCAAAGGCTACTGCGTCTTTATAACCAGAGAATTCAGCAGGGACAAACGCCTCCACTAATCCAATTACTAAACCTCCCACCACCGCACCAGGAATACTACCTAAACCACCTAAGACAATTACCGCTAAACCCCGTAAACCAAAAGCAATGCCGAAATATGGCCCTGCAATACTAACACTAGAGGCGACTAAAGTTCCTGCTAATCCTGCTAATAAACTGCTGATGAAAAATGTTAGGATGATAAAGCGATCGCTATTAATTCCTAACAAACTAGCTGTAGTTGGATCTTCTGCGATCGCTTGCATTGCCTTACCATATTTAGTTCGATTGATAAAATAGGTAAGAATTGCCACAATCACAACTGATACACCAAAAATTACCACCTGGACACTGCGAATAGGAATTGGGTTTTCTGGACTACCAAAGTTAATCGCAAGTGGCAAATTACCGTAAGTATTTGCGGGGTATGTGTAACTTTCTGCACCTACTAAATATTGGATTAAATTCACAATTACCACTGCTACCCCCAAACTGGAAACAACAGTTAGCAAAGGATCAGATCCTTGACGGCGCAAAGGTTGAAAAGCAACCCTTTCCATGACTACCCCTACCAATCCCGCCAAGGTACTTCCTAATATCAAGGCTATAGCAAATGGTAATTGTATTGGTAGGGCTGCATTAGCTAACAAGCCGTTAAATCCAAAACTACCACCCATGAGTGCATAAGTGAAATATGCACCCAATGTAAAAATCGCGCCATGAGCTAAATTAATGATGCCCAAAATGGAATAAACCAAGGTATATCCTAAAGCAAAAATTGCATAGACGCTACCAATGGATAACCCATTTAATAATTGCTGCAAAAACAGATTGATATTCATTTAGCAACTATTTTATAAATGTAAATTGACCTTGGCTTCCATCTTTTGGCATCTTGATTTGGGCTACATAAAAATCTTTTTGAACAACTTCACCTATGGGAGTAAAACCAATTTCACCTAGTGGTGTATTGTATGTTCCGGCAAGTATTTGTTTGTTTAATTGCGTCCGCAATTCTGGTAGCTGCAATTTGTTAACTTTGCTCTTTTTATCTAAAGTTTGGAGTGCTTCGACATAAACTTGTACTGCTGCAAAAGCTTGGGCACTAAATTGGGGTGGCTCTTTTTTGTATTCGTCAGTATAAGCTTTACGAAATGCTGCGTTAATTTCACCTGGATGTTCTGGACTGTAGGCTTGAGCAATCAAAACTCCATCACAAAGTGCCTTACAAACTGACAATATATTCGAGGTATTTAAACCATTTCCACCGACAATTAAGCCTTTGTAACCTAGCTCCCGCAATTGTCGGACTAAATTCCCACCATCAGCAGCTAGACCAGAAATAATGATCAAATCTGGTTTGAGATTAATTGCATTGGTAGCTTGACTTTGAAAATCTGTATCGCTGGTTTGGAACTTTTGTACTGTTACCAATTCCAGCCCTTGATCCTTAACTGTTTGTTGAAAAATTTCCGTTTCTGACTTGCTAAATGCATCATTTTGAGCATAGAAAACTGCAACCTTTTTAACTTGGGGATTTTGCTTAAGTGCAGCTTTCACCGAATTAGGCGCGACAACGGAGACCGGTGCAGAAACACGAGCAATGTAATCACCAATTTCAGGAATGTTTTTAGCAGTATTTGATGGCCCAATAACTGGTACTTTTGCACGCTCGGCAATAGGGCCAGCACTAAAAGCTTGCTGTGACAAAGTTGGGCCCACAATTCCAATAACTTTATCTTTGTTAATTAGAGTTTGAAAAGCGTTAATTGTTCCTGCTTCATCACCGCTAGTATCTTGAAACACCAATTTAATTGGTGTGCCATTAACACCACCTTTACTATTAAAATACTTCTCGGCAAGTTTGGCTCCAGCAACTTGTTCTTGTCCCAGTAATGCTACATTACTAGTTTGGGCAACGGCAATACCGATGGGAATAGCACCCGACAATGTACCCGTTGTCGCTGCGGTGTCGGTTGCAGTGTTATTTGTGGTAGTATTTGGGCTATTATTTGGAGAACTAGTTACAGTGTTAGTTCCACCACCACAGCCTGTTAGTAGCAAAGCGCAAGTTGATAAGAATGCTGTTGTCCGAGCGATCGCGTTGTTCATCGTTAGATAATCATGTAGTTATTAGATATTCGGCAAAAGCTAATAGTAAAGGTCATGATCTGCAAACAAAATTACGCAGATTTCCACTTTTGCACGAATTATATTAAATCATTCTTATTTGAACATGCAAAGACAAATATTCAAAGTGTTTGTAAATACAAATTATTATAAATAGGAATGATTTTATCATTCCCCGGTTCTATTTGGGAATGTGCTATGAAGTTGCATTGCCAGTTCAGTTGAGTACTAAGTAAAGACTCTTAAGCCCTTTTTTCACTATCAGCTAATCCCTTAGGTTCGTAGTGACGACAACCATTACAAGGGCCTTCGGGATTGACGGCACAACGCATGTAGCCAGATCGGGCATTAAATTTGCAGCTGATGTCGCCAATTAGGTAACCCACCCCTTCTAAATAATAGCGATCGCTCTCAACAGGTCTAAGGTTTTGCCGTCCCTGCACCGCCGGAAAATTCCTAGCTGCTTGCCTCATCCGTAAGCGTGACCGCGCCTGGGTTTTGCGGATTACCCACAGAGAAATCAGGGACGGTAAAAAACCAACGGCAATCACTAAAAGTGTCTTTAACACCTTCTTTTACCTCTTCTGTGCGCTGATTGATTGTCCCTGATGTTGCACTCTGGTGCAAATATTAGGGCAGTTTTGCCTAATTGCCACCAACTATGGTTGCAATTAGCAATGGCAATTTTGAGGAAGAAGTTCCTTCTGCCACTTCAATCAGCATAACTTTTACAACCTTAGGGGTGATCTGCCGTTGAATGTTGATAATTTTAAGATTTGTTGACTAATACCTTTTTGAACAAGCGTTTTGTGTCAGCCTCAGCCCCACTCTTGTTTTTTCTGTGTCGCTGCGATGCTAATTTTTTTTTGGTTTGCTGACGAAGTTGCTGTGCTAGCAGTGCAGCTTCCCTTTCGGCTCGGAATAAATCAACTCTTCGCGTTGTCAGAATAAATGATTCGTCAGGCTTTCGTTTCACCCAAGGGACACTAACTGCGAAATACTGACAAATATTTTTGCATTTTAGAACTGGGTAACGTTTTTGAGTATTCAGTGTGTTAGCGATCGCTTTCAACTCTAATATCGCTGCTTCTAACTCTCCTGCCATCCGATTAACGCGTTCGACTTGTGCAATCAAACGCTCCTGTTCACTGATGATTTTTTTATCTTGGGGTTGCAGTGGCACTATCGCAGTAGTTACAGATGTAGGCTTTAACAGCAAAATGGGCTTTTTGTCCGTGTCTTGGATTTTTTTCATACTACCTCAAGCAAGACTAGCTGACTTTTAAGGCATTTTAGCAGCAAAATAGTATATTTGTACTATATAGGTTGTGTATATGTTGAATCTGAGGAAAATTCACAACTAAGCAAATATGTTGATGTTGATTATTGACCTTCACACGGTTATTGGTAAGGGCGCAAAGCTTTGACCTCTACTATGTATTGCTCCTCCCATAGAGATATGGATGGATCAGGCATCATGCACCATTAGCCAGATGGAAGAGGTATGTGAGATTTTTAAGCTGAATTTAGGGACTTACAAATAAAAAACAATTGTGCTTGTGGGGTGAGCGTATCGCCCGCCCATAACCAAGGGTGGACATCTTATCCACCTCACAAGATTGGATAATTTATTTCTTGGTAATCCCTTAGTAGGCTAAAAATTTATCCAATAGGTACAAAACCGGATCAACCTTCGCTCATGCGATGATCTGGAATTAAGAACCTGTCAACATAATTCGTAATTCAATTCTTTTAGCTTGCTTCTGCGTAGTGATACTACGAATTACTAATGATCTAGTCACTACTTTCGAACTATGGTAGACGCAACGATAACTAATCTAGTCGATGTGGTACGTGAGTCTGCATACCGACTGACAGGTGCAGCCGCAGACTACGACCCATTGATGAACTTGATTGGCAATGCCCGTATCGTCTTAATTGGCGAAGCCACCCACGGGACGCATGAGTTTTATGAGCAAAGGGCTGAGATTACCAAGCGACTAATTCAAGAGAAGGGTTTTACAGCCGTAGCAGTTGAAGCAGACTGGCCGGATGCCTATCGCGTGAATCGCTATGTGCAGGACGCAAGTGAAGATCCCACCCCTGCGGAAGCACTTTCCGGTTTTCAACGTTTTCCCACTTGGATGTGGCGCAACACAGATATGCTAAATTTTCTGAACTGGCTACGTGAATATAATGATGCTATCCCAGAAAATGCCGTCAAAGTTGGCTTTTATGGGCTAGACCTTTACAGCATGTATGCCTCCATAGAAGCAGTTCTCGAATATCTGGATCAAGTTGATCCCGAAACCGCCCAACGTGCCCGTTATCGTTACTCATGCTTTGAGCATTTGGGTGAAGATGCCCAGACTTATGGCTATGCTACCAGCTTTGGACTGACGAAATCCTGTGAAGAAGAGGTGGTTAATGTACTAGAGGAACTGCAACGTCGGGCTGCCGAGTACATTCAAAAAGACGGAGAGGGAGCAGCCGATGAATTATTCTATGCCCTGCAAAACGCTCGGTTGGTGAAGAATGCCGAGGCTTACTACCGCTCAATGTTTCAGGGTCGGGTATCTTCCTGGAATATTCGCGATCGCCACATGGCAGAAATGTTAGATCAGCTAGTTGCTCATTTTGAACAACAGGGTAAACCAAGCAAAGTGGTTGTCTGGGAACACAACTCCCATCTAGGAGATGCACGGGCAACTGATATGGAGGTAATGGGTGAAGTAAATGTGGGTCAATTAGTGCGCGATCGCTATGGTGATGATGCGGTGCTGATTGGCTTTACTACTTATACAGGTACAGTTACCGCTGCTTCTAATTGGGGAGGAACTGCCGAACTCAAGCTAGTTCGTCCTGCCTTACCAGGAAGCTATGAAGCCCTATTCCATCAGACTGGAGTACCCCAATTTTTGCTCTTGCTAAAGGATAATAATCCAGCAATTACAGGACTCAGAGAAGCACAATTGGAAAGAGCGATCGGCGTTATTTACCAACCAGAAACTGAGCGTATCAGTCACTACTTTTATGCTCGTCTCCCAGACCAATTTGATGCGGTGATCCACATAGATGATACAAAAGGCGTGCAACCTCTAGACCGCACTGCCTACTCGGATATGGAAGAAGCACCAGAGACTTTTCCCTTTGCTGTCTAGTCACGAGTCGGGAGTTTTGAATTATTGATCACAATATGGGTCTACAAGCCAGATAATAAGCCTTTTTTCCTTCTGAATTCTAAATTCTAGCTCCTGACTCCTGAATTCTGCTATCTAACGCGCAAAGGACTGTACTCGGAAGTTGAAGTAGTCCCACCAGCGCTGATAATATTTTTAATAGAGTTATAGCGGTTCTCGTTTACGTGAGGTACATCGGTAGGGACACGGCAATGCCGTGCCCCTACACCTCGTGATGTAATGTTGTACCGCATCTGAATGGGAACCGCCATATTTATCATTAATTACCTTCCTGATGAAATTACGAATATACGAAATAGCTGATACCGAAGAAATTATGAAATTGTTCTACGACACTATTCATGAGGTGAATATTCACGATTACACACAAGAACAAGTAGATGCTTGGGCACCAGCAAAGATGGATATTGACGTTTGGATTAAAAGTTTAGGAAGTAAGTTTACTTATGTAGCGGAGGAGCAGGGCAAAATTA
Source organism: Nostoc sp. UIC 10607 (assembly GCF_047228265.1). NCBI lineage: Bacteria > Bacillati > Cyanobacteriota > Cyanophyceae > Nostocales > Nostocaceae > Nostoc > Nostoc sp. UIC 10607. The sequence continues at coordinate 26,970 of NZ_JBIQNW010000048.1, forward strand.
TTGGTTTTGGGGAATTAGAGGCTAATGGCCATATTGACCGTTTTTACTGTCATAAAGATTTTCAAAGAAAAGGGATAGGTAAGAGAATTTTAGAACAGCTTCAATCAAAAGCAAAGGCTTTAGGAATTGAAAAGTTATTTACAGAAGCCAGTATTACAGCTAAACCTTTTTTTGAAAGACAGAATTTTATTGTGATTAAACAGCAAGAGGTAGAACGAAGAGGGCAAAAACTGATAAATTTTATCATGGAAAAACCAATTTAATGATTACTAAATCAATTTGATTAAAAGCAGAAATTTGAGTGTAAAATTCAGACTTAAACTATCAAATATATGCAAGTTTTTTAACAAAACAGTAATTTTTGTCTCGTTGTACATATCTAAATTTGTAGTATTTTCCACAAATAAAATACTTAACTCAGTGTAATTATTCTTGTATACCCTAAGGAATAAACGTTAGTTATTCCATTAGAAAGAAGCGACTGTAGCTCCTACTATCTAAAGTAAACCCAGAGGCAGCAAAATAAATCTCTGAGCAAGTTTAGTTAAATTTGTATGTGCCTCTGGTTAGAAAAGACACTAGCTATAACAAAGTCAAATTTAAATAGAATAATCTTTCTTTTTATCTATAACGTATTGGCAATTTATTTTGGAAAAATAGCCAAGTCTAGCCAAACACGAGTTATTAGATAAAGAATTCGCCGCAATACCCTTGATTTTTATTGAGGAATATAATTATGACGACACAGGAGCAACTACAACAATGGCATGAACTAGCACAACAGTTACGTGTCGATAGTATTCGCGCTACAACTGTTGCCGGTTCAGGTCATCCTACTTCATCCATGTCACCCGCTGATTTGATGGCGGTTTTACTTTCCAAATATCTCGGCTACGACTTTGATAATCCACATAACCCTAATAGCGATCGCTTCCTTCTCTCTAAAGGACATGCTGCACCTCTGCTCTATGCCATGTATAAAGCAGCGGGGGTAATTACCGATGAAGAGTTATTGTCACTGCGGAAAATTGGCAGTCGTCTAGAAGGACATCCCACACCAGTTTTACCTTGGGTTGATGTGGCAACTGGCTCATTGGGACAAGGATTACCAATTGGTGTAGGGCTGGCTCTAGCAGGTAAATATCTAGATCAACTTCCATACCATGTCTGGGTGTTGCTGGGTGATAGCGAAACATCTGAGGGGTCTGTATGGGAGGCTTTTGATCATGCCTCACACTATAGTCTAGACAATCTGATCGCCATTATCGATGTCAATCGATTAGGCCAGCGAGGTCAGACTGAACTGGGCTGGAATATACAAGCCTATGCTGCGCGTGCTAGAGCTTTTGGCTGGCAAGCGATTGAAATTGATGGTCACGACTTGACAGAGATTGATCAAGCCTTTAGTGCTGCTTTGAGCATCAACGATCGCCCCACAGTAATTATTGCCCGCACAAAGAAAGGCAAAGGTGTGGCTTCTTTGGAAGATTTAGGTGGTTGGCATGGCAAAGCCCTCAAACCCGAAGATGAAAAACAAGCGATCGCGGAGTTAGGTGGTGAACGCCACATAATAATTCAAGTAAACAAACCCGAAGAACAAGGCCAACCAGCGACAACAGGTAATCCTCAACCACTGCAACTTCCCACCTATGATAAAGGTGCAAAGGTCGCAACCCGTCGAGCATATGGTGATGCTTTACTCGCATTGGGAGCCGCTCAACCTGATGTAGTTGTCCTTGATGCCGAGGTGAGTAATTCCACTTACGCCGAAGATTTCGCCGAAGCCTATCCTGAACGCTACTTTGAGATGTACATTGCTGAACAACAAATGATTGCAGCAGCAGTGGGGTTGCAGGTGCGAAAATATAAACCTTTTGCTTCCAGCTTCGCCGCCTTCTTGAGTAGAGGTTACGACTTTGTAAGGATGGCAGCTATCTCTCGCGCCAACATTAAATTAGTGGGTTCTCATGCTGGGGTATCCATTGGTCAGGATGGCCCTTCACAGATGGCACTGGAGGACTTAGCAGCCTTCCGGGCAGTGTGGAGTAGTACTATACTCTATCCCAGTGATGCCAATCAGACGGCTAAACTAGTGGCGCAGATGAGCGATCGCAGTGGTGTTGTTTACCTCCGCACCACCAGGGAAAGCACACCTGTAATTTATGGCTCTGATGAAGAATTTCCCATTGGTGGTAGCAAAGTAATCTGTAGTTCTGAGCGAGATCAAGCCACTGTAATTGCGGCTGGTATTACACTACATGAAGCACTTAAGGCTTGCGATCGTCTCAAAAACGAAGGGATCGCGGTGCGTGTCATAGATACTTACTCTATCAAACCCATTGATGTGCAGACAATTCATCAAGCTGCACAAGATACCAAAGGTAATTTAGTCGTTGTTGAAGACCACTGGATGGAAGGTGGGCTAGGTGCGGCTGTGCTTGATACCTTTGCTGGTACTAATATTATTCCTACTTACAATGGGCCTCAAGTGCGGCTAATTAAGTTGGCAGTGCTTGATATGCCAGGCTCAGGCACCCCAGAAGAATTGCTCCATGCTGCCAAAATTGACGCAGATGCCATTGTTGAAGCGGTGAAATCGCAAGTCAGACAGCCAGTAGGGGTATAAGACAATAGATTCGATGAGATAAGCTTAAATTTCTTTCAAGCAGTGATCAATTTTAATTTGCAGTTTTTCTCGTAATTGTTGTGCCTGCCGATAAGCCACTGTAAGCCCTTTATTTGAATTGGGCAATTCTTTTGGTTCTAAAGGCTGAATAAAGTAACGCAGGCGAGTTCTCATTGCCCAAATTCCCATTGAAGGAAACAAAATTAAGACAAGCATTAAAGGTGAGAAAGGCAAAAATGGTAATTTGACTAGTCGTTGCAATTTCTGGAAATTAACAGCCCAAGGATGTAAAGATTCACTGCCAATGCAAACTACTGGGAGAATGGAAATTTGATAGCGATCGCTCAACTTAATAAAACTCACATCAAACTTTTCTATTTGATAGCGTCTCCTCCAACCTTTTAGAGGGCCGCGGATGCCTTCGGGTGCATATAAGATAATTTCACCTTGGGCAATAGCTGCTTCAAAATCATCTAATTTGGCTCGCACACCACCCAAAACCTGTGACCATTTGGGTGGTAACCACCAAATTACCCAAGGATGCTCAAATAATGCTGGACTTGCTACGGGTTGTATTACCCATCCTCTAGTTTCACCTAATAAATAGCCCAAGGTCAAAAAATCCCAAGGAAAACACATGCCTGCATGATTCATTGCCACAATCAATGGCCCTGTTTGCGGCAAGTTTTCGACTTGTTGTAATTCTCCACGAAAATAGTATTTAACGAGCGGTCCGAGAACTTCTTGGCGAAAAGCTTGTTGATATTTGGGATCAAATTCACCAACTTCTGTACGGGGTGAACGAAAACCAAGACGCAACCAACGAATCAGTATCGCCAGATAAAATCCGCCTGGAATTAAAAATAATCCATATTCCAGCCAATTCCAACCGTCTAAATCTGTGTGATAGTGCTGCCAATGGCGGTTGAATAAAATTAGCCAGCCTGGAGGATACCAAAGACAAAACCAATCAAACCAGCTAAATATATAGCCTTCACCTGGTGCATTTTCCAGTTGAGTGTTGAGGAGGTTTTCAGAGTGTTGGTTAATCAAAATAGTGATATAGATTAGGCAAAAATTTTGATTTAAATTTTATCATAGCTTTACAGCTTGGCTATTGGCATCTCACCAAAGAAGTAAAATTAACTACATATATTGAGAAGCATTTTAGATAATTTTGCCAAAATTAGGGATGATTTGGAAAAACTTATCAGTACAAAGTATTACAAAAAACTAATGTATCCAGAGTATCTTTATAGCAATTCTCATTTAAATTAAGGAATACGAAAATATTGTGTCCCTACGAGTATCTGTGTTCATTGTGAAAATTACTTTGTTTAACGTAGACGCATAGTGACTTGCCACAGGCTACGCACAGGGCGCTTACTCCTACGGTCAAGCTACGCGCAGCATCTCGTAGAGGAGTATAGAAAAAGAAGATTTCAGAAATGATTTAAAATTGCTGTTTATAAATGTGACAATGTAACGCATCACCCATAGATTTTTGGCAGTGTGTGATGCTTAAAAATGCTCAAAACTCTTAAAATGATACTATTTTCGCATCAAATATGTGGCAAATCTTAATATTTATTTTATAGTTGCTTTTTACAGTTCTTCTGCCTCAACAAGTTTTGGTTGCACCATCTGAAAATAGTGACCAGTTATCAGAAGTATGCTGGAAAACTTAAATCAGTGAACAGTAATTAATGAAGCTAATAACTAATATCAGTTTTCCACCAAAAGATGAAATTGATAACAACTAATGACTGTTTAAATTCTTCCTCAAGCTGGAGACAAATGGCGAGACATGTGTCCTAACCTTCCTATATGGAAGTAGAAAAACCACTAAAAATTTCAGATTTAATCCGTGAACTTCGGCAGCAACTCGATCTATCTCAGGAAAAGTTTGCAGCCAAGTTGGGAGTTTCCCTGCGAACAGTCAATCGTTGGGAGAACGGATCTACAGTGCCTTCACAGATGGCACTAAAGCTAATTGAAGAAATGTTACAGAAGATCGGCGAACCAGGCAAAAGACTACTGAACGAGTATCTCCTAAAAGCGGAGCAACGGGAGGACTCTTAAGATGATCGTGAAAGTACCCGAAAAAATTTTGATGATGCGTTCTTGGTTACTAACGTATGGTGTGATGATTCTGGTAGTCATAGCGGCGCTGCTGGTGACGCAACTATTTCTGCCAGTCTTCGATCCGAACGTATTTACATTATTTTATGCTGCCGTGGCAATCAGTGCTTGGTATGGTGGCATGGGACTTGGAGTGTTAGCGATCGCTCTTTCTGTTACAACTTCTCTCTATTTTTTGATCGAGCCAGTCTACTCGTTCGATTTCCTCAGCCTGCATGTCTTAGTACAATTAACTACATTCTCACTAGTTTCCTTCTTAATTACCGCCCTCTCTTCAGAGTTGCGAACTGCTAGACGCAAGGCAGAGACAAGCCTAAAATTGTTGCAAAATAGCGAAATGCGGTTTAGCCGACTGGCAGAATCCAACATCATTGGAGTTATCGTCACTGACATGAAGAACGGCTCCATTATAGAAACCAATGATGCTTTTCTAAAAATGGTCGGCTATACGCGAGAAGATTTCTCCGCTAACCAGATGAACTGGCGCGAGATTACCCCGCCTGAGTATCTTCTTTTGAGTGAGCGTTCAGTGGAAGAACTTCAAACGGTCGGAGTCTGTAAACCCTTTGAGAAGGAATACATCCGCAAAGATGGTACAAGAGTTCCCGTTTTGCTTGGTTCTGTCCTGGTAGAAGACACTGAAGAAATGGTTATTGGCTTCGTTGTTGATTTGAGCGAACAGCAAGCTGCGCTACGCGAACGCCAGCAAGCCGAACAAAGTTTGCGGGAGAAGGAAGAACGCCTAAGATTAGCTAACGAGCGTTTTGAGTTAGCAGCATCTGCGGTTAATTGTCTGATTTATGACTGGAATATAGAACAGGATACAGTTGATAGAACCGAGGGTTTAACCAGAATATTGGGCTATTCCCTCGACATTGCTGAACCAACAGGTAATTGGTGGCGTGAGCTTGTTCATCCAGAAGATTTACAGCGTGTACAAGAGGAGGCGGCGATCGCTTTAGCAAATGGCGATCGCTATGCTGCCGAGTATCGCATTCGCAACCAGGATAATCAGTACATCTATATATTGGATCAGGGAATAGTCGCGCAACGGGATGCTGATGGAAAACCAATCCGTTTAGTTGGCAGCACTACAGATATCAGCGAACGCAAACAAGCAGAGAAGGCAATTCAAGCAAGTGAAGAACGCCTCAGGAGTTTTGTCAAAGCGAATATAGTTGGTATTCTCTTCGGTGATGTGAATGGTGGTATAACTGAAGCCAACGACGAATTTTTGCGAATTGTAGGCTATACCCAAGCAGATATCCAGGCAGGTAGACTACGCTGGACTGATATCACACCTCATGAGTACCAATATTTAGATGAACTGGCGATTGCCGAAGCAACAGCCAAGGGAACCTGTACTCCATATGAAAAGGAATGTATTCGCAAGGATGGTTCCAGTGTCCCGGTTGTAGTTGGCTACTCTCTGTTAGGAGAATCTCGGCAGAACTCAGTTACATTCATTCTTGATATTAGTGATCTCAAGCAAGCTCAAAAAGCTCTGAGTCAGAGTCAAGAGCAATTTCAAGCTTTTATGGACAATATTCCAGCCGCAGCATGGATTACAAATGCAGACGGACGTGTACTTTACCTCAGTCCAACTTATCTAAACATTTTTGATCTATACTCAGCCCAAATCGCTCAACCCTTCCTCGATAACATTAGAATGGTTGCCCAAACAAATCAGGTTGTGGAAACGATCGAGTCTGCCCCACGCAGAGATGGCACCCTCGGCGAATTTTTGGTATATAAGTTTCCCATTGCAGATGCATCTGGGCAACGCCTAGTAGGAGGGGTTGCAGTTGACATCACCGAACGCGAACGCGTCCTGCGTGAACGCCAGCTTGCAGAACAAGCTTTGCAAGAGCGAAGTGAAAGACTCAAACTGCTCTCTGAAACAACCAGTGATTTGCTTTCAACCGAGCGCCCCTTGGATCTAATGAACAGCTTGTTTAGCAAACTCTCGGCGCAGATGGATTTGCATTTTTACTTCCACTATCTAACTGAGACGCACGAAAATAAGCAGAAACTTCGATTAGTGGCTTGGAATGGCATTACTGATGAAGTATTTCAAGCAATTGAATACCTGGAATTTAATCAAAGGATGTGCGGACTAGTGGCGCAAGAACGCCGTCAAATCGTCGTCAATGATGTGCTGCACTCTACCCATCCAAATGCCCACATCCTCAATGCTTTGGAAATCACAGCTTATGCTGGTCAACCCTTAATTGCTCAGGGAAAGCTGCTTGGTGTCCTCTCCTTTGCCAGTCGCACCCGTACTCACTTCACTTCTGGAGAAATTGCCCTGCTGCAAGCAACTTCCGATCAGGTGGCGGTTGCTCTAGAACGCGCTCAGTTAATGGATTCGTTACAGCAGCAAAAAGAGCAATTAGTTCAAGCTAACCGGATCAAAGATGAATTTTTGGCGGTGCTTTCCCACGAACTTCGCACGCCACTAAACCCGATCCTGGGATGGTCGAAGTTACTGCAAACTAAAAAATATGATGAAGCAACCACCACTCGCGCTCTCGAAACCATTGAGCGTAATGCCAAGCTTCAGACCCAACTAATTGAAGATTTGCTGGATGTCTCTCGCATTTTACAAGGTAAACTCAGTCTGAATATTGCTCCTGTGAATCTGGAAACTGCGATCGCATCTGCAATAGAAACTGTAAGTCTAGCCGCCCAAGCCAAATCTATCAATTTGCGATTTACGATTTTAGATTTTAGATTAGAAAATCCTCACAGAAATTTAGAATCTATTGATTTTAACCAGCAACCTGACAATCTAAAATCCCAAATCCAAGTTGCGCTTCCAGCGTACCAAAGGTACGGCTCAAAATTTTTAGTAACTGGTGATTCAGGTCGCTTGCAGCAAGTTATCTGGAATTTACTTTCCAATGCTATTAAGTTTACGCCCCAAGGTGGACAGGTAGAAATCAGCTTACAGTCACTTGGTTCTCAGGCTCAACTGCGAGTTAGTGATACAGGTAAGGGAATTAGCCCAGATTTTTTACCCTATGTATTTGATTACTTCCGACAAGCTGATAGTGCAACTACCAGAAAATTTGGCGGACTGGGATTAGGATTAGCTATTGTTCGCCACATCATAGAGCTACATGGCGGCACAGTTAAGGCAGAAAGTTTGGGCGAAGAACAAGGAGCAACCTTTACAGTCATGCTACCGCTGATCGAGATTCATCTTAATAACCACCAGATTGATAAACAACTTGATGATTCACCTGATCTAAATGGGGTAAAAGTTCTGCTTGTAGATGATGAGCGTGATACGCGAGAGTTAATTGCTTTTATTCTGGAGCAGTCTGGCGCGGTAGTAATTCAGGCAGCATCGGCTATAGAAGCATTACAAGCTATGCCTAAGTTCCAGCCAAATTTGCTGTTAAGCGACATTGGAATGCCGGAATTAGACGGCTATATGCTGATGCGTCAAATCAGAGCTATGCCACCAGAAATGGGAGGAACAATTCCAGCGATCGCTCTTACAGCTTACGCTGCTGAGGCAGATTACCAACAGGCAATTGCTGCCGGATTTGGGCAGCATATCACTAAGCCAGTGGAGCCTGCCAAGTTACTTCGAGCGATCGCTAACCTGATTTATACTAGCAATCTGCAAACTAGTACAACACGCTGTAAATAGAGCAATCATGACTAACGTAAATGACTCTGCCGTTGTAGCTGAAGTAACTGATTTGTACCTCAAATATGAAGAAGCTCTTTGTAATAATAATTTGGAAGTGATGGATACCTTGTTTTGGGATGCGCCCGACGTAGTGCGGTTCGGGATCTCAGAAAACCTCTATGGCGGCGATGAAATTCGTAACTTTCGCCAGAATCGTCCAAACCCAAAAATAGAGCGAGAAATCTCTAATCTCAAGATTGTAACCTTTGGGAAAGATTCAGCAACAGTGACTTTAGAGTTTCGTCGCAATATTAATGGTGTAGAACGTTACGGGCGACAAAGCCAGACTTGGTACAGATTTACTGAAGGATGGAAAGTGGTTTCAGCGCATGTTTCATTATTGCCAGTGTGAATTTAAAGGTTTTAGATTCTCCCCTGCTCCCTGCCCCCCTGCCTCTTGTTCAATCTCCCTTGTTCCCAGTATTTAACAAATAAATTAGTGCCTCTACTAAAGCCTGATTTTGTTCATCAGTACCAACAGTAATGCGTAATTTATCATCTAATCCAGGCTGTTTGAAGTAGCGAATTAAAATTCCCCGTTCCTTCAACTTTTGATAGAGATATTCTGCGTTTCCTTCTCTTGGCTGTGCCAGCAAAAAGTTAGCTTGAGAATCCCAAACATGAAAACCTAATTGTTTCAAGTCTGTTGCTAACTTAGTCCGTGAAGCCTTAATCTTTGCTACACAAGCATTTTTATAAGCTTGGTCGGTGATGGCAGCCGTGCCAATTGCACAAGCGATCGCATCAATGTTATAGCTATCCTTCACCTTAAACAATCCCTGCAACAGTTTGGGATTTGCGACTCCAAACCCCAGCCGCAATCCTGCCAATGAGTACCCTTTGGAAAGTGTGCGAATTACGATGACGTTTTCGTATTCCTTGACCAAAGCCAATGTATTCTCTTCGGTAAAATCTACATATGCTTCATCAATCACTAAAACTCCAGATAACTGGCTGGCTAATTTTCGCAGTTCATCTGTTGCCACCACATGCCCTGATGGACTATTTGGCGACGCAATGAATGTCACACATCCATTGGCAGCAACCAGTTCTTCCAAAGGTAAACTGTAGTCTTGGCTGTAGGTAATCTCAGTAATTTCCGCGTCTTGTATTTCTGTTAAGGTGCGATATAGCACGTAAGTTGGCATTGGATAAACTACCTTTTTGCCAGGTTCTGCACAGGCTCGAATTACTACGTTCAACAATTCGTCACTGCCATTTCCTACAATGATCCAATCGCTAGGAACTCCTAAAATTTTACTTGCAGCTTGACGGAACTCCTCCCCGAAAGGTTCTGGATACCGCCGCAACCGCTCCCCATCAATATTTTGTAGCGCGGCAAGCGCCGTAGGCGAAGGAGGATAGGGGTTCTCGTTGCTGTTAAGTTTGATAATCTGTGTACCGCGTTGGGGCTGCTCACCGGGAATGTAGCTAGCCATTGCATTAACATTGGAGCGAAAGTAGTTGGTCATAGAGCATGGAAAAAGATGACTGATGACTCAATACGGTTCGGATAAAGTTTTTTGATGAAAGTTATAGATCACAAAGACGCGATAAATCGCCGTCTTTACAATAATCAGTCCTTTGTAGAGACGGCGATTTATCGCGTCTCTTCCCTTAACCGAACCTATTGACTGATGACTGATGACTGATGACTGTTAACCGTCAACCCTCATCAGTCTTTTGTATTATCCCATCCTCTTTTAGAGGTGGGGATGAGCTTAAAAGTCTGTTGGTTCACAACACAAGTCTTTTGGTTCACAACACAAGTCTATTCGTTCACAACACAAGTCTTTTGGTTCACAACACAAGTCTATTCGTTCACAACACAAGTCTTTTGGTTCACAACACAAGTCTATTCGTTCACAACACAAGT
>NZ_JBIQNW010000048.1:37412-48667 GCF_047228265.1 Nostoc sp. UIC 10607
AAGTCCATTCTCAACGATTTGTTGTCTCGCCTTGTATAATTACTGACATAGCAATCTAATCTTATTAAAAAAAATACCTTTTTTTGCCAGTTTTACTGAACCACAACATTGTCCTATTGAGACACTCTAGAAAGGTAAGTTTAGTAAAAAGTATACATAGATGCCACGCAAAAAAAGAAGCTCTCCTGTGCTGGAAAAAACTGAACAGAAAGTAATCGGATTTAAATCAATTGATTCCAGCCTTGACTTTGGTGATTCTATCAGTTTAAACAATTTAACCCAGTTAACCGGGCGACTCCGCAACCAGATTGACCAGTATAATATGATGCTCACCGCCCTTGACTCAGCAAAGGCAGAAATAGAAACCCTTGAAAAGACCATTCGGGAAACTTCAGAACGCTTAGTTTGTGGTGTGGCGTTGAAGTATGGCAAAGACAGCCGGGAATATGAGATGACAGGCGGGGTACGCAAGAGCGAGCGCATTCGTAAAGCTACCATTACCCGGTTAAAATTGACCGCAGACTCAAAAGCAGCTTCTAAACAGACGGCGTAACGGGCAAGAAGTAGGCATCATTTACCGTAAATGATGCCGCACCTTAGTAGTTGGTGCTTTGCTTTGGTTCTGGGAAGCAGATGCATTTTGTGGTAGCTAACTCCAGCTTAAATTTAGTAGACAATTAAAATAGTAATTTTACTGGGGTTATTAAATATTTACGTAAGTTACGATACAGCATGATTAACGAGTAAATGCTGACATCTTTTCATTGTCTTAGACGGGATAGATATCGATGACATCTGAAAGCGATCGCCAAAAGGAACTTGAACAACGGGAACGGATATTACGAGAACGAGAAGTTGAATTGCGACTCCGGGAAATGGAAACTAACATCCAGGCTACCGATGCGGCTTTTCATCAAACTGTGAAGCATCAGCCAGAAAATTCCCAGAAACCTTGGATCAAAAAAGCGATTCTGGCTGGAAAGCTGTTTGCTCTTGGTGTAGTAACACTAGTTGCAGTGAGAATAGCCTCAGTGTTGGCTGGGTTTATTATTGTTGGTGCGCTGGGGTGGATGTCTTACAAATTATTTTTGGAATCTAAAAAAACCAATCTTTAATAAAGGTGTAACTATGATGACTGATAAAGTAGCAACTGATAGATTTATCCAAGATTTAGAGCGTGTTGCTCAAGTGCGATCGGAGATTTCTGTATGTTTGAGCAAACTAGCTGAAACAATTAACAAAGCTGAATTGGCTGGAGACTCTTCATCAGGTAAACTCAGTTTAGAACGAGATATTGAAGATATTACAGTAGCTAGTAAAAACCTCCGGCAAGGTGTCTTTCGCCTTTTGGTATTGGGCGATATGAAACGAGGAAAAAGTACGTTTCTCAATGCCTTAATTGGGGAAAACTTATTACCGAGTGATGTTAACCCTTGTACCGCAGTGTTAACAGTTTTACGCTATGGGCCAGAAAAGAAAGTCACCATTCATTTTAATGATGGTAAAAGTCCACAACAGCTAGATTTTCAGAATTTTAAATATAAATATACTATTGATCCGGCTGAAGCTAAAAAATTAGAGCAGGAGAAAAAACAAGCTTTTCCAGATGTAGATTATGCAGTAGTCGAGTATCCCCTAACATTATTAGAGAAGGGAATTGAAATTGTCGATAGTCCAGGATTGAATGATACAGAAGCGCGAAACGAATTATCTTTGGGTTATGTAAATAATTGCCATGCAATTTTGTTTGTAATGAGAGCTTCTCAACCTTGTACCTTGGGTGAGCGTCGCTACCTAGAAAATTATATTAAAGGTCGAGGATTGACAGTTTTCTTCTTAGTTAATGCTTGGGATCAAGTGCGAGAATCATTAATTGATCCTGATGATGTAGAAGAATTAAAAGCATCTGAGAATAGATTACGGCAAGTATTTAACGCGAATTTAGCAGAATATTGTACTGTAGAAGGTCAGAATCTTTATGAAGAACGCGTGTTTGAGCTTTCCTCAATTCAAGCACTCAGACGACGGTTAAAAAATCCCCAAGCTGATTTAGAGGGGACAGGCTTTCCGAAGTTTATGGAAGCGCTTAATACTTTTCTTACCAGAGAACGTGCGATCGCAGAACTTCGTCAAGTCAGAACCTTAGCAAGACAAGCCTGCAATCATACCCGCGAAGCAGTTGCAAGACGTATACCATTGCTTGACCAAGATGTAAATGAATTGAAAAAACGAATTGATTCAGTAGAACCAGAGTTTAACAAACTCACTGGTATTCGGGATGAATTCCAAAAAGAAATTATCAATACAAGAGACACTCAAGCAAGAACAATTTCCGAATCTTTTCGCAGCTACGTTTTAAACTTAGGTAACACCTTTGAAACCGATTTCTTACGCTATCAGCCGGAATTAAATTTGTTTGATTTTCTCAGTAGTGGTAAACGAGAAGCATTTAACACTGCATTGCAAAAAGCCTTTGAGCAATATATCACCGACAAATCTGCTGCTTGGACATTAACTGCTGAAAAAGATATCAATGCAGCTTTTAAAGAACTTTCTCGCAAAGCTTCACAATATGGTACTTCTTACAGTCAAGTCACAGATCAAATTACAGAAAAGCTCACCGGACAAGATGTAAAGGTAAATACCACTGCTACTACTGAAGAAGATAACTCTCCCGGCTGGGCAAAATGGGCAATGGGATTGTTATCGCTGTCTAAGGGAAATCTTGCTGGTTTTGCACTAGCCGGGGCCGGATTTGATTGGAAAAATATCTTGTTAAACTACTTTACTGTAATTGGTATTGGCGGGATAATTACAGCAGTGACAGGAGTTTTGCTTGGCCCCATCGGGTTTGCGCTGCTAGGTTTAGGAGTAGGATTTTTGCAAGCAGATCAAGCGCGTAAAGAGTTAGTTAAAACGGCGAAAAAAGAGTTGGTTAAACACCTACCCCAAGTCGCACATGAGCAATCTCAAGTTGTATACAATGCCGTTAAAGAGTGTTTTGACTCTTACGAAAGAGAAGTGGGTAAGCGGATTAACGATGATATTGTATCTCGTAAGGCTGAATTAGATAATTTAGTCAAGCAAAAACAAACCCGTGAGATAAATCGTGAGAGTGAGTTAAACCGTTTAAAAGAATTACAAGAAAATGTAATAGCTCAGTTGCAAAAAATCGAGGCAGCTTATAGCAACTTATTAGCTTACTATAGCTAATATATTTAATTACTCTCGTTACTCTCGTTCCCAGCTTCTAGCTGGGAATGCCTACTTGGAGGCTCCGCCTCCCATAACCATAAAAATATGAGGCGGAGCCTCAATGAATTGCATTCCCAGACGCAGCCTGGGAACGAGGAATAGGGGAACTATGCAACAACAGTATGAAGGTTATAAGGATTTAGCAGATTCTCTCAAATCTGCATCTACGTTACTGAATTTAGAACGAAAATCGCAACTACATCAAGATATAATTACCATTTGCAATCATCTGGTTAATCCTAGTTTTCGCATTGCAGTATTTGGCCCATTTAATCATGGCAAATCTACCTTACTGAATGCCATGCTAGGGAATCGCACCTTACCAATTGATTTAATTCATACCACAGGTGCGGCAATTACTGTCAAGTATGGCTCTGATGTGCGGACTCGCATCATGTTGGTAGATGGGACAGAAATCTATCGCAGTGGCACAGAAGTTTTACAGCAATTTGCAATTCTTGATGGCAATAGACAGATGCGAAAAGATGTAGCATCTGTGGAAGTTTTTTGTCCACATCCCTTTTTAGAAACAGGTGTAGAATTTCTCGATTTACCGGGAACAAATGATCGGGATGAACAAGATAATTTAATCCGAGAACAACTATTAAGTGCAGATTTAGTTATTCAATTATTAGATGCACGTAAGTTAATGACTTTAAGTGAACGGGAAAACTTACGAGATTGGCTATTAGATCGCGGTATTAAAACAGTTATATTTGTTGCCAATTTTATGAACTTACTCGAACCCGACGAGCAAAAACAGGTGCAAAATCGCCTGCTGTTTGTTGCGGAAAGCTTTCGAGCCGAATTACCTCCAGGTTTTAGTAATTTATATCGCGTTGATGCTTTACCTGCCTTAAGAGCTAGATTAAAAGGCGATGTTGCTGCTGCTAATAGTAGCGGTTTAGCGGCTTTTGAAACAGCTTTGCAACATATTGTGGGGATTTTTCAACCAAATCGTGGTAGTGTTCGTTTGCCAAGAGTGCAAGCGATCGCTTCTCAAATCCAACTCTCATTAACAGCTAAAATTGACCCGATTGCTCTTGAAATAAAATCTTTTGATGATAAACAAAATACTAAAGTTGAAATTAAACAAAAAGCAGCCAATTTAATTTATAAAGGTTTTGCTACTAGCGTGAAAGAATTAAGCGATTGGCTAGCATTACCTAACCTAATCACAAAATATCAAGCTGATGCGGCAGTTGCATTGGCAGAAAATAACTTTAAAACTTGGCAAACAAATACTCTTAAAAAAGACCTGAATGAATTGCAATTGTCTGCGATGAAATGGCTTTATCAAGCTTACGAGTTTTTCCAAGAAGAACGACCGCAAGATTTATTAATTCCCTTTCCCCGCGAACCACAAGTAACACTACCCCCAAAGTCAAGTAATACTGATGATTTGAGTGAACCTGGTTCTATCGCTGTTGGTGGCGGTATTGGTTGGTTGTTAGGTGGCCCGGTGGGTGCTGCTGTCGTCGGGAGTATTTCTTATTTGTTAAATAAGAATATCCAAAAGCAAGACGAACAATTGGTAAAGGAATCTTATCATCAAGAAGTTGCTAAACTTTGTATAACTGCAATTGAAGATTATTTATCTATTTTCAGCAGTCAAGGGTTATCACTTTTGACTGAATATGAACAAAAAGCTGAAAAAGTAATTTGCTTTGAATTTAGTCAAGAACCGCTAGAAATTACTAATAGACGGGAAAAATTGCAGCAGTTACAGAACGGTTTTAATCAGTTGCTACGAGAGTTAGAGAAAGTCAAAATCCTCTCCAATCATCAAGTTTATAAAGAAATACCTACATATAGCAACACTAATAGAAAATATTCACCACAGCCAGAGAGAGTTCAAACTTCTCCTAAAAAAGATACTAGTGTTAAGCAACAACAGGAAAATACTGCTAAAAATAGTGGGACAAGAGTAGAATCTGTTTCTCCACCACCGCCAAAAGCTTCTCCCTCTCCCCGTCCAGAAGAGGTGGAGGCGAAATTTCGTGATTGGGAACTTAATGAAGAAATAGCACAAATGAAAGCAGAAATGCGTAGCCCTAAAGCTTGTCGTCAGACATCGCCTGGTTCTCAAACTAGCAAACAGCAAAATGCAACTCAAAGCAATAAAGCACCCAACCAACCCAAAACCCAGACACAAAAAGATAAAATTACTCGTGCCTACAGCATTTTAGGATTGCAAACAAATGCTTCCCAAATTGAGGTAAAGCAGGCTTATCGAACTTTAGTAAAAAAATGGCATCCAGATTTGTTTGTTAATCAGCCGCAACTACAAAAACAAGCTCAAGAGAAAATGCACTTAGTTAATGATGCTTACACAATTTTGAGTGAACAATGAACTGCAATATACCCGACTCATCAAAAAAGTCGGGGATTTTTAGATTTCATCCTAATTTCATTTCTAGCTGCAAAGCTAGGAGGTAAATATAGAATTAGGAAACTGTTAGGTGAGATTTATGCAACTGCTATCTTTGAGGAACGGCTTTTTGGCGTTAACCTTGACTGCGATCGCTTCAGGCGGTGGGTTAATCACAGGCTGTACCAGTACTGCTTCCCAGAACCAAAGCGAAGCGCCAAAGGCAACCACCACCAATGCTAACAACAATCACATGAATCACAGCATGGCAATGGATTTAGGCCCAGCCGATGCTGATTTTGATTTACGGTTTATCGACGCTATGACACCGCACCATCAAGGGGCTGTAGAAATGGCTAAAGAAGCGCAGCAGAAATCAAAACGTCCTGAAATCAAAAAACTAGCAGACGATATCATCAAATCGCAAAACCAAGAAATCACTCAGATGAAGCAGTGGCGACAAGCTTGGTATCCCAAGGCGGGAGATAAACCAATGGCTTATAACAGTCAAATGGGTCACATGATGGAGATGTCATCTGACCAAATGAAAGCCATGATGATGAGTCAGGATCTAGGTGCAGCTGATGCTGAATTTGATCTGCGCTTTATCAATGCGATGATTCCTCACCATGAAGGGGCTTTAACAATGGCACAAAATGCCTTGAGTAAGTCTAAGCGCCCTGAAATTAAGCAATTAGCCCAAGAAATTATCAAGGCACAAAATACAGAGATTAAGCAAATGCAGCAGTGGCGAAAAAGCTGGTATAACCAGTGAAACTAACTTTCACAATCAGGGCAGGTCGTATTTTGGCAGTACTCATACCAATTCACAAAAATCCTGATACATATAGATTTCTCGTAGGGGCATGGCATTGCCATGCCCTTACCAGCTCGAATTGCAGATATTGCTTATTTGGGTGTTGGCTCCATAAGCACTATCCTATTCCCAAACGCCCAGCCAAGCCGGGAGTTAAGGGTAGAAGTGTGGTAATCATTAAGAATAGAGCCAAAAGCCCTAAAGCGGCTCTGGCATCATCAGGTTCAGTGATTTCATTTAAGCTGGGGCGTTCTTGATCCCGTTGCAAAAAGAAAATCACGATCGCCCAGTACATGGCAAGAGTATTACCGAGAGACACTAGCGCCAGTAAAATTAAAGTTGCGATCGTTGCCCGTCCTGCGGTTTTGCGGCCATAAATCGCCTGGACAATGCGCCCACCATCTAGTTGTCCTGCGGGCATTAAGTTCAAAGCGTTAATAATTAACCCCAGCCAACCAATTATCACTAAAGGATGAACACTTACCAAGGACGACTGTAAAGACGAACCAAGGACAACTCGCGCCAAACTTCCCACCAAAATCGACCCTTGGAAAAACTGATTTGGCAATTGAAATAAACTACCTGGGTGGGAAAGCAGCAAGCCCGTCACCAGCATTACCAAAGAAACGATACCACCTGCGGCTGGCCCTGCCAAGGCGATATCAAATAATACCTTGCGGTTGGGCAACAGAGATTCAAAACGGGTAATTGCACCAAAGGAACCAATTTGCACGGCCGGCAAAAAGAAAGGCCAGCTAAGGCGGATTTGATGACGCCGAGCAAGTAACCAATGACCAATTTCGTGAGCTACTAAAATCGCAAATATTCCAGCACCTATAGGCAAAGCTTCTTTAAACCGCCCTGGATTGCCAAAGAAATCAAAATTCAGCAGTAATCCCGCAGCTTCTAAACTTGTGGCAATGGTTGCTACCAACAGAAGACCTGCAAAAGCTTTTTGCGATAACAACATCGGCCGGGGATCATTGCGGCTTGGCAAGACAATTACCACTGGTCTGCCATCTGTATTTTCTACTAAAAACAAACGATATTGATCGCCAAGGCGTTGCTGCAAACTTGCAGTTAGACGGTTGTGAACCTCTTCTGGTTCTCCTCGGAGATTGCCTTTGAAAATGGCTCCATCTTGGTAAGCGATCGTTTCTGTGGCAAAAAACGTATCGATACCGAAAATGCCTTTAATTGCATTCAAGTCATCTTCCGGTATCGGCGGGATCTCCGGTTTCAGTGCTGCTGCTGTTGGTTGTGAGGAATTTGCTTCAAGTGAGGAAGCAGCGGCAAGTCTTTCTGTTGCGCGTTGCTTGAGGATAGCATCTTGCCCAGCTGCGCGTAACTGGCTGCCCAAGTAGATGTACAATCCAGCGGAAGTCACTACTAAGAACAATATACCCGCTATATTGATGTAAATCCCTGCGGCAAACAATCCAAAAAACAGGAGCCAGGGAGTCATCAACACCACCGACTGTAACCAGGCTAAGATTCCCAGCTTACCAAAAGGTCTGGCGCGATAAAAGCCCCAGCCCAAAATGCCTAAAGCTAACAGTAGGATTGCCGCCAGGATAGAAGTTTCTGATAAAGTAAACATCTCCAAACCTTTGCTATTGAGACTAAGCCAGAACAAGTCCGGTATTGCAGATACACTTATTAATGTATAACGCCGCCTGTAATCTGCCCAAATTATCCCGTTTTGTGCGTAGCCCAACCCAGGAATTGGGGCAAGTTTAACTTGCAATAGCTCGACTTACAGCAGATTTCAGCTTGCTGTAGTAGACAAACTAGATTTCAAAGGTAAGAGACCATCTATATAGAGATAGAGCGGTTCCCATTCAGATGCCGTACAACGGGCACGGCAGTGCCGTGCCCCTACAGGTGTGAGTGTGTTATGGCTTTAGCCTAACCCACCAGCTTTTGAGCAACCTGAAAAGAGAGCGATCATTTAGATGCGATCGCTCTTTTGTCCAATAATTAATTTGCTCAAACTGTATTTGAGCGAAGTGGTCTTTTAAGTCCAATAAAGAATTTCAGCATTTGGAAAGCGTCTGGTAATCTCACTCTCAAAAAAGCAACGTAACGCCTTCATGGTGTCCTTATCATAAACGTACTTCGTCCCACCAAACTTATTACGCTTGATACTGCGTTTTGCCTCATCCATCTCTAACTTTGATTGCGGATACCAAGTTTGTAACACTTCTTTTGACCCAGGCGTGAACCGATGGGAAATTAACTCAAAGGTAAGATCACAGTCAAAATCCAGTGCCTCGTTTATCTGCTCAAACAAATAACTATAGTGCATCTGCCAATCGTCTATCGGCATAATTGGCGCGATCACCAAGCCTACTGGATATCCGCCACCGCCACGCTCTTGTGGTAACGCCAACCGTCGCAATGCATTAAGTCTGGATGCTACGGATGCGGTACCACCTTCAAACTTGCCAGAAATCGGTGCTGCATTAACACTCATCCGACAGCGAGTATTCCCATTGTGTGGTAAATCGAGTAATCCATCCACAGCATCAAACTTCGATACCCAGCGTAGATGTGCATTGGTACGAGTGCCAAAGTAACGGATACATTCAGCAAGACTGCCAGTTAAATGCTCAATACCCAATGGATCTGTGTAACAGCTAACTTCAAAACTTGTGTTTTTACCCTGTTGCTCGTAGTTAGCTAAGTTCTCTAATATCTGCGGTAAGTTGGCAAAAACGCGGATTACAGGTGGCCCCGACAAGCTACCAGCTAAGTAGCAGTATTGACAGTGAGCCGGACAACCTTCGGCAATGTGAAACTGCCAATCCGCAGAAGGTGGGATGGGACTCAGTTTAAAAGAACTGGGTGGTGCAGTAACCACTGCTAAGGTACGCTTGGCGATGTTGTAAGTATCCCGCTCAGATTCACCGCGCAGTCCCTTCAGACGGTTCTGTGATAATTCTTCTATTGGTAAGTTGAGTGACTGCACACGTGCAAGAATCTGCTGCCCCCAAACCTCATCTAAGGCAGCAGGTGTAAACAGTACCCGTTCAGGTATCCACAATCTTGGTGATTTTGTTTGTGTCTCTGATACTGAAACTTGGTCTGTAATTGTATTCAGCAATATCGTTCTCCGTTATTTAGTTTGCTGATTTCTGCAATTAATTTTCAAGGACTTGCTTAATTCGTCGCTCTAACAAATCAAGATCCAAAGTGCCTTCATCACGGCTAATTCGTCGCACAGTCGAATTAACATTACCCAGATTTACCAATAAATCTTGAAGAATTTCTTGCTGCTGACGGGCTTGAGTAACCTCGCGTGGCTCCTGTACTAAATCACGCACGATGGTATCTTCAGCACGAGAGGCGATAATTGGATCGCTTTGCCCTTGAATGTGAACAAAGGTTCTTCGCCCTGGGCCTCGCTCTTCTTCTATTGGTATAACTGCTGTTACTTGGTCAGAACGCACATATTTGCCAAATCCCAAATGGACTAGCTCTGATGAGAGTATTTTCATATATTGAAGCATTATTTTTATGTCTTACTTATATTGTAAAATCTAGAAAAGTGACTTAAAGCCATAGACCATACGGGTTATACGCAATTCAGGGTAGTAGTTTCCTTGCCTAATTGATCCTTGATATCTCTATGTCAATCACACTATTTTTACCAGCTTTCGGGCTTGTTCTGGGGTTTCACTAAGCTCAATAAACTCAAGTTTTAGGTTAGAGTGCTAACCTTGGCTTGTTAAGTACAGCATTATTTCATTAATTTGTAGCGAATTAAATTTGGCAATCCCTTGTAATGCCAATGAATCCCCTTGCAATGCTAATACCAATTCAATTAATGATTGCAACACATCCTTGGTAAAGACGCGATGAATCGCGTCTCTACAAATGGTCCATTTGCCGCATTCTTTTTTCTAATTGGTGATAATGAATTGGCATTGTTAATGCGTCTCCTTACAATGCCAATGCGTCGGGATGCATTCTAACAGTCATCTTTCTGCGAGTTTGATTGTAAATAATACCTGCTTCAAGTTGTAAATTTATTAGTAACCTCTTTCTACACTGGCAGCATATTTAATCTTGCTCTGATTCAATGTCCTCATCTGCGATCGCAAAATCACTGATGTAGTCCCGTACAACACGCTCAAAAAATAGGGGAGCAGGCAAACCTGTCCAATCGCTGTAGTGACCAAAACCGTAGCGTAGTGACTCCACAAGAGCCGCTAGGTCATCAGGATTATCTTCTGGTTGACGTAAGGTAACGACAATCTCAAGGGGGTTGGGAGTAGGCCAGCGACCCGCAAATGGAGGTTTTTTAGAGAGTTGACTTATCTTTAACCCAGTTTGTTTTACTAGAGTATCGGTTGAGCGATAGCAACTTTGCCCACGAGCTTTTCTTTGTGGTAATTCACGCGCCACAGATAGATAAGCTACGCATCCAGTTTGGTTAGTCGCGCTGAGTCGGAATAAGCCAGTCGCACTAGATGCTGAAGGAATTTTCAGCGTAGGCGGCAGTTTATTTAGTTCCTCTTTAGTTCTAGTATCTTCTACAGAAGTCTCTATTAAATGTCTGGCTTTTTTCTCAATAATGCCAGGAGCAAGTTCTTGGCGAATACGAATTAGACGTGCGCCTTGCCATTCATCCTGCATATTCTCAGACTGCTGACCAAGGTTAATTTGATTAGCATTAATTCTGATATCAGCTAACCAATTCCAAAGTTTAACGCAGTTGGAAGAATCGATCATAACTAAGAGGGTGTTTATAAAATAAATATTAAGCAGGCGAGCAACAATGATTGCGGGCTAATCTACGTAACATAA
>NZ_JBIQNW010000049.1:0-47488 GCF_047228265.1 Nostoc sp. UIC 10607
GTGAGAGGAGAGTGCTAGTAATTACCCATCGGGTGCAGCTTGCTACGCAGCTTGTGAAAAAACTGGGATTACCTTTCATTACCGAAGTGAAGCAGACTGAGCAAGGCTCACATTTCGGAATGGGGCTAGTAATTGATAGCTTACATCCAAAAAGCCAAGCTAAATTTAACCCTGATGAGTGGAAAGGGTGCTGGTTGATTTTGGATGAAATCATGCAGCTAATCTGGCATTTGTTGAGCAGTTCGACTTGTCAGACAGATCGCGTAGCCATCATCAAAAACTTCAAACGCCTGCTACTGAATGTTGTTAATTATGGTGGTAAAATCTTCATTGCTGATGCTGACTTAAACGATATTGGCATTGACTTTATCAAAGGGCTAATTGGGCAAGAGATTGACACTTTTATTGTGGAAAATACATTTCAGTTTGTAGAGCCTTGGCAGGTAAATTTAGTACAGGGTAATAATCCAGCACAATTAGTAAAAATCCTTACCCAAAAACTAGAGAATGGGGATAAGTGTTTTGTTGCTTTGTCTGGACAACGGGCTAGTTCTAAATGGGGTTCTCGCAATTTGGAGGCGTACTATAAAAAACTGCTGCCACACCTGAGAATTTTACGAATTGATTCTAAAAGTACAACTACTCTTGGTCATCCGGCTTTTGGCTGTACAGATGATTTAAATGAGGTAATTAAAAACTATGACCTCGTTCTAACTACCTCGACCATTGAGACTGGGGTATCAATTGAAGAAAAGCATTTTGATTATGTTTTTGGGATTTTTCAAGGCGTACAAACTACCGATGGTGTCAGACAGCATTTATCACGTTACCGCCTTCCAGTCCCTCGTTATATCTGGCTTAATCCAGTAGGCATCAATAGGGTAGGCAATGGCTCCAATAGTGTCAAGGCATTACTAGCAGGTGAGTACATCAAGAATAAAGCCAATATTAAAAAGCTCGTTGATTTGGGATTTGAGGAATCGATAGAAGGCAATTTTGAGAGTATTTGCATTAATACCTGGGCGAAGTTAGGGGCAATCATCAATGATGGGATGAATAGCTATGAATCGCAAATTATTAGTGATTTGAAATCTGAGGGACATATCATCTGTGAAGTGAGCGCGGATGAGTTACCGGAACCCGCAGAAGTAGAGACTACTAAGCAAGAAATCTACAACAATTGCAAATCAGAATATGCGGGACACTGTAAGAATGTAACTGCATCTGAAAGCATTACAGATGAACAGTTTTTGAAACTAGATAAACAAAATTGTAAAACGGAGTCAGAACAGCTAAAACATAGAAAAGGTGAGATTGAAAGGCGTTATAACGTGACCGTTACTCCCGAATTAGTAGAGAAAGATGATCAAAACTGGTATTCTATAATTCGACTAGATTACTACCTTGGCGTGGGTAGGGAATTTCTACCGGATAGAGAAATAAACGTCATGTCTACCGCTTTAAAAAATGGCGATGGAGATTATTTCATTCCCGATACTAATAAAAGCTTTATTGGGAAAAAAATTGATGCTTTAGACTGGATTGGGTACAAAGAGCTTCGAGAAACGGACGGATTGAGCAACAATCACCCATTAGCACAAGCAGTATTTGAGAAAGCAAAAACTCATCAGTCCGATTTGAGCTTAATTCTTGGCGCTAAGAGTAATATGTTTGCTCTTCTAAATACTCCCATGCAAGTCTGTCAAAAACTAGCGTCTCTTACTGGGTATAAATTCTCCCGATTGCGGCGAGAGGGAACACGAGGCAACCAAGTCTGGATTTACGGTGTCGCCGCGCCAGACTTCCAAAAAGATGATGAGGGGAATCTGGTTTTTGTCGATGGCCGCGCTGTTCCCGTTAGCGATCGCCGAGAGGAAGTTTTTACGGCATGGGTAGAGCGCGATATCCTAGCCAGAGAAAAAGCCGCCAAAGCCAAACTGGAGGCACAAGTACAAGCAACAATTCCCAATTGCCAATTGTCAGCACTTGCAGAAACCGAAATTAATACGCTGACTACATTACAAGAACAGTACGCAGAGCAAAAAACACAGACCCTAACAGAAGAAGTTGAGTCAATAGTCATCACTCATGACTCAGAAAGTCAGGTAATCATAGCTGAGTTACCAGTTGAAAATCATCAGCAGTCCACAGAAGCGGTAATTGAGAAACTACTAAAAATTTCTAATTGGGGAGAAGTTGCGGCGAACCAAGCCGAGATTGATCAAGTTTGGCCGCTACTTTCAGAAAACCAGCGTTCGCATCTCTGGCAACTTCATCAAAAATATCAGCAGCAATTGTCTTTAGAGGAATTGGCACAGCAGGCCATCGCTACACAAGCTGAAATTAAGGAAACGGGTTTTGGTTCCCACTTCCGAAGCTATGTTTTGAAAGCTGTTAGAGGGGGAATAGCGATCGCTCGGAAATGCTGGGGCGACAAGCAAGAATGCTCAATACCTTTAAATCAACTATTGCTAGCCACTGGTTAGAGTTTGTGTACCTGGTCAATTTTCAGAACACCAAACAATCATGACAAAAACAAAAATATCATATTTAGCAACCCCTGAAGAGGTAGCGGAGTATTGGCAAGTCTTTTTGCAGACTTTCTGATGGATTAGACCAGATAAAAAACAGTTGAAATCCATCACAGATGTAACCAGAGCGGTTGAGGAGTGATTAGTCAGTGCGATCGCCGTCGCTGTGTGGTATCGAAATAATCCGCACTATGCATTATATAGTTGTGATACTGTACCTGTGTTCAATCATACGCAATTAATCCCGAACAAAATTTTTCTAGTTTACTGGGATTAAGCCCTTGGTGACTAACCTACTTTTCATCCCCTCGTGTTTTTGATCAAGTCTAAGGGCATGACAAATGGGGCAAAGGGTTCTCAAATTTGAAGCGTGGTTGTGTGGGCAGGATTACCCGGATCTGGTAGAGTAACTTCTGCTTCTAAATTTTTACACTTCTGGTGGCAACCATTCTCTATGAATGAGTATCGCTTCAGTTTCCCTGTTCAATAATCCACCACTCGCTAATTTCGTGTTCAAACTTGATAAATAACGGGAACAATAATTATGTAGATGTATAAATATATAAAATAACAATGAGTGGAAAAAAGAAACCCTGGCTGCCTATAGTTATCGCAGCACTTTTAAGTTGGTTTGGCGTTAGTAAAATCCTGCAAATTACGAAAGATTATTCAGCACACCAACAAGCAATTACCGATGTACAGGCAATTGTTAATGAAAATAGTAATATTAATAGTATTCCCAATTTGGATGCTTTAAAAGCAAACCAAACCAAGATACAGCAAACCATTGAAAAGCTAAAACTAGTTCCAAATCTACCAGGATATCCATATCAGAATGCCCAAAATCAAATATCACAGTTGAATCAATTACTTGCTAAACTTGACTCAAAAATCCAGGTTGAAGAAGCAGCTTTCAATAATTTACAAGCTGCACTGAAATTAGATGAGGAAGCAGCAATACTAGTCCAAGATAAAGCTTACTCCAATAATTGGCAAGAAGCGAAAGGTAAATGGCAGCAGGCAATTAGCATTTTAGAAAAAATTCCTACAGCTACATATGTTTCCGATACAGCAAAGCTTGGAATATCATCTGTAAAACGCAACTTTAATGATGTAGATAAGGTGATTACAAGTGAACAAAAATCACTTCAAAACTTTTCATCAGCAGTTGAATTAGCTCAAAAAGCTACTAACCTTACTAAAGATACTACATTAATCACATTACCTGAATTATTGAATGCAAAGTTGCAATGGCAGCAGGCAATTAATTTACTTGTAAATGTTTCTTCGGCAACTAATCTATCTTTGAAAGCACAATCCCAACTTAGCATTTATCGCAATAATTATCGCCAAGTTAGTAATGCAATTGATGAAATTAAAAAATGTCTAACACAAAAAACTAGTTTTGAGAGTGAATGTACAGCAAGCGTCTCATTATATATTAGTCCTCCTGAAACCCTAACCGCATTGCTCGAAGATATCAAAAAAGAAGAAGATGCTAATAATCAAATTGCTTCTTCTGAATTTAACAGTACATCTGGTACTTCCTCAGATACTTCAGATGAATCTAGCAGTAGTAACTATAGCGGCTATAGTGGTGGTTACAGTAGTGGTTATCGTAGCCATTCCGGTTCAGTTTCCGTAAATGGATACACTCGTAGAGATGGAACTTACGTCAATAGTCACACCCGCAGCGCTCCAGGTTCTCGTGTAAGTGGTTTTGGTAGTTTTCGTTCTGGAGGAGCGAGTTCATGAACGATGTTAGGCATAAGTTTTACCAGCAGCATCAAGATATATTTAGCTGGTACGATGCCGATGAATATGCTTGCTATGAGGTGTTAATGGTTGCACCGGAAACCATAGAAAAAATCAAGCAAGCAGCAACAAGAGTTTGGCAGGTTTTAAACCATGCGGCTCTGGTTATGAAGCAGTTTGATGAACGGACTCTAATTGAATTTGATTATCCTCAATCAACCCTACGATTAATCAAAAATAATAAGCAAGTGCCTTTTATTGCCCGATGCGATTTTGCAGTTGTTGGTGATAATATCTACCTGCTTGAATGTAATGCGGAAGTGGCGACTTTTATAGTCGAAACATTCAAAATAAATGGGATAGTCGCTAAACATTTTGGGAAAGTAGACCCGAATATTAACGCTGAAGCCGTTCTTCAAATAGGGCTTAATCAATATATTGAAGAATCTGCCAAATATCTCAATAAATCTCCTGAAGACTGCAATATTATCTTTGCAGCCCTATCGGAAGCTCTCGAAGATATTGGTACTGTTGAATATTTAATGTCTTTGTGCCATTATAAATCTGCTTTTTGTCCAATCGAAAGTATTGCAATGGATGAGGATGGCTGCTACGACCATAGAGGTGAAGCAGTCGATATAATCTACCGCATATACCCAACAGAATGGATGGTAGAAGATAAAGACCCCAAATTTGGAGTAAGTCTCTGGGATTATTTTGAACCATTAGTCTATTCAAGGAAGCTAGCTTTAATTAATCCTGTCAGTGCTTTTGTAATGCAAAATAAAGCGTTAATGGCTTTAATTACAGAATTAGGATTTGATTTTTTTAGTCAGAATAATTTGGCAGGATTTGAACATTTTTTACCTACATTTATGGAACAAGATAAAATCAATCCTCCCTTAGTGTCAAAACCCACCTGGGGGAGAGAAGGGAGAGAAGTTAAAGTTATTAAAAGTAATCAAGAAATAGCTTGTAACCCAGACCCTGAGTACGCTTATTTTGCTAAAGTTTACCAAAAATATGCTGATTTACCAATTATCAAAGTAGAAGGAGAAGAGTATAGATTGCAGTTATCTTGCTTTTTGATCAATGGCGTTGCTGAAGGAGTGGCAGCAAGAATTGGTAAAGATGTGATTAATAATAACTCGAAATTTCTGCCAATTGGGTTTTAGGGGGAGAAGGGAAGAAACGGGAAAGTCGAATTTAGAATTTACCACCCAACAGGCAGGACAAGAAGGCATCGCTTAACTTTGGGATTGAATCATGAACACGCTCTAAAGACTTGATCAAATTCTGCAAAGTCATAATTGTAGACAATTATGATTGAATCAGACCATACTTGCAACTTACTGGGATTCCCAATTTGGGAATCTGGAAGTTTCGTTGTACATTCCACTTCGGTCTGGTCATGCAGGGATCGCTCTTTTTCCTCATTGACTTGCTCAATATGACTGTGGTTTATATGCGTCGCTCTTTTTGGGATGTAAGCTAAAAGCATCTGGGTTTATCTGTTTTTGTCTCGGCTGTTTGCTCTTTCTGTAATTGCAATGCTTTTGATTCTGTTACCCCTGATTGCTGTCTATGTGCAGTTAGAAATTGGCAATAAGCGTGTACCTCGGCTCAAGAAATGGTGTATTCAGTTTCCGATTAGCATTTATCTAGGCTGGATTAGCGTGGCAACCATTGTCAACGTAGCGTGTGCCTTGTATTTTCACGGGTGGAATGGTTGGGGGATTTCTGCTGTAATCTGGACTCTCATAATGTTATTGATAGCAACAGCAGTTGCAGCATTTATTGTCATCCAGCGTCGAGACATCGCTTATACAGGAGTAATACTCTGGGCATTGGTAGCGATCGCACTCAAACACTTTGATAACTCAATGCTCAGAAATGCTGCGTTGGTTTTGGCAATTGTCCTAGTTTTGACCGCTACGATTAACAGCTTACGCCCCCAACAAGAACATATTTAAGTGCGATGGCGTACCCGCCCACTGTAGGCTTACGCCCAAAAAGCTAGTATTCCCGTGGTGGCATTCACTTGCACGCGCTGGGGAACGTTACTCAAAGGGCATCACAACTGGCACGGAAAGTTACCTACGGCAGCAGACTGTTATCGCTATACACTAAATCATCCAGGGGTGCGTCTGGCGCTCACCGCCCCCAAAACTAGGCAGCAATTAGAAGAAAATCTCGCTGTTCTGCAAGCGCCCCAAATTGAAGCCGAAGAAGTAGCTAAATGGCACTCATACGGGAACTTGATTTATGGTAATGGGCAAGACGCATTTGATACTCAATGGGTTTGAGAGGTGGAATGGTTGAGGGGAGCGATCGCATAACACGAAACCATATTGGGATTTGACTGGGATGCAGACCTTTTTCTTAGAGGAAATTTGGCTCAGTAGCTGTTGCTCAGGCATACCTCGCAGCGTCGCACTTTGACATGATCCATCTGTAAGATAGCCATGTAATAGATGCTTGAATATAGAAGTCAAACAAAAAACCAATTATACCCATGTCGGAAATTGAAAACTTGGGAGTGAGTGTAGAAGAGTATTTAGAGGGATTGGCAGCAGGGATTGACATTTTAGAGTTGAAGCGGTTAGAAGCAAGGGGAATTCCCACCAATTTAGCTTTAGAAGTGATGGCGATTATACCAAAGGTAATCAATGGCACAGCCACACCTGAAGAGGTTGTCCGAGGACTAATGATTATGTCGCCATCCTTAAGAGAGCAAATTGAATAGTTTCGAGAATTACCACATTGGTTTACTTTGGGTTGTCGCCTTGCATCAGTGCATCTAACTGAGCTAACAACTTCTCTACTTTGGATTTTTTCTTCGGATCATCCCACACTTTCGCTTTTTTGAAGCGTTGAAAAGTATCATCAACGCGGTCTTTTATGGATGCTGATTCTGTTTGCTTTGATGACTCTGATTTAGACTGCTGCTCAATTTCTTGAATCTTACGCTTGATTTCGCTCAGTGAGAGATTGTAAGCGATCGCATCTTCTAAGAATTGTTTTCTTGTTTTTTCATCACCAACTCGTGCGATCGCTTTGGCTTTACTTGTCTCCAGTTTCCCCTGACGTAATACCTCTAAAATGTCAGTGGGCAAATTGAGCAATGGCAAACGATTGCTGATAAAAGAGTCTAGTTTAATATTGCCGAGCGAGGTCAAAACCTCCTCCACTACACTAATGACATCATTGCCAATAACGTTATTGGCAGCAGTTCTACCACGCTGTTGGTTTTGAATGTGATGTAGCAGTGGTGGTACTTCTTGGGGTGAAATTTTTAATTTGACAGCCAAAAGTCGCACAATCCCATCAGTTTCTTCAAGGTCAGTGAGTCCCGAACGAGCGAAGTTTTCAATCAGGGCAATTTCTAGAGCATCTTCATCACTGAGTTGACGGATAACTACAGGGGCTTCTACCAATTCCAGAATATGTGCTGCTCTGTAGCGCTTTGCCCCTGCTACTACTTCGTGTTTGTCACTGCCAGGGATAGGACGGACTAGAAGTGGTTCTAGAATGCCGTTTTTTCTGGCAGTAGCAACAATTTTGTCTACCTCTTCTGGGTCGATGTAGTACCGTAGTTCTGCTGTGGGCAGCACAATCAAACTGAGGGGCATAGTAGCCTTAGTCTGGTTAGCATCATCCCTAAAGATAAACTCTTCTACCATGCGTCTATCTCTTGCCATTGGTTACTCCCAAGGCTTCGGTAAACAGTGCCTCAAAATCTTTAGCTGCGCGTTTGGCTGTTGCTCCTGGTAGTCCCCAAACAGTCGTGCCTTGTCCTGGTGCATCAGCAATTACTTGAAGGTCATACACCATTGTTTTTAGTAAAGGAAACCCTGTGTTTTTTTCTGATAATGCTCTTTGGGCATCTTTGAGTAATACAGTTCCTTTTTTTGCGTGATTTAAAAATAAACCAACATGGGGCATACCACCTCGCAGTTCTCTTGCCTGCCGCAAAATTCTTACCATTTTTGATGTACTGTGCATATCTAGACCTGCTGGTTTACAGGGTACTAGGGCTAGGTCACATCTAGATAAAATTGCCTTGGTTGTTTCACTTAGGCTACCTGGCCCGTCTACAACTACAGCATCATATTGTTCTGCTAAAGTCGGCAGTTCATCAAATAAATCATCCGGGTCTATCATTGTTTTACACGGCAGTTGCAGGTCTTTCATCCAGTTAGTGCTACTCTGCTGTGCATCTGCATCTACAACTATCACTGTTCCTTGTTGGCTTAACCAATACGCCAGATGACCAGATACAGTGGTTTTACCAGCGCCCCCCTTCTGGTTTGTTAGCCCAATAATCATAATTTTTAGACGATACCTGCTAAATGTACTACTGCGCTGACATCACGATTAACTTTCACTATTTAGCAGCAATAGTATCAGTTTTTTTATGAGATGACTTGATAGTACTGCGATGGCTCCGCCCACCGCAGGCATCGCATCCCATTAGATAGGCCCTTTGCCAATAACGTTATTGGTGGAAATGCTTTTGTGAAAATCAGTGAAGTTAATTGTGCGAACTTCTCATGCAATGGCATTATTGGCTCATCTGGTAATTTCATGCTTTATGCCGTTAAATTGATGAAATATTGAGCGATGGGATGAATAACCGAATTCATCATTGCGTTCATAATATTGTTGAATCCAATTCTGTAAAAAATCAAAAGTTTGTGCCTGTTCTTCAGGCGATTGGAATTTATGCACTTCCCAAGGGCGATTGCGGTTATTTTCAAGACACTTATCAATGCCAGGATTGAGGAAATAAATTTCAGTTGAGAATTCAAGAGCAATTTTGAGTAGCGTAGTATAGCAACCTTCAATTACCCAAACAGTATTATTTTTTATGAAGTCTCGTAGATCCCTAACTGAATCTTCGTGATTACGCCGTATGGCAATTTGGTTTGCTTCCCATGCAATAGTATCGAGGTCGAGAACTGGAATGCCGAAGTCTTTGCCAAGTTTATTGGCAAGAGTACTTTTGCCAGAACCAGAATTGCCAAATATTAAAAATCGATGCATAACAATGATTTAATTAATAGTGATCGCAAGAGTGCTTCCTGTGGAGCATCACACTCTTACTTATCATCTGGTAAATACAATCTGCTGCTGTCAATCGGACTACATCTTTATGCATATTATGATTTTTTTGTAAAGACATTGGCTACTAAAATTTAAAATAATAGCTTTAATAGAAATATAAGATAATTTCTCACTTAATTAAATGGTGAGAAAAAGGAGTTGCTATGTTGACTCACACGATACCTATGCAATGGCTAATAGAGCTAGTGCAAGAATATCGAAACATTACTAAACGCAATCTGTTTTACAAAACAGTAAATTTGGCTTCTTCACCTTCAGACTTTCAATGGATCAGACAACTGTATTATTTATCCTGCGACTTTACAGCAGCAGTGGCGTTACGTTATGGTAGCTGCCAGGATGCACGTTTTCGTGATGCTTTTGGCGAACACGCTGCTGAAGAAGTGACGCACCCTGAAGAACTAGCTGATTGGATGCGTGAATCTGGCTTACTAGCTCCTGATGAACAACTAACTTCAATACTTCAATACCACCAACATTTGAAACTTTAGCGTTAGGGTCTTATTTTATCCGCTCTGTGATGCGTGAATCGATAGCACATCAGATTATTACTCTGAATTTGGTGGCAGAGGGGCTTGCTTACGACTTCTATGCCATTGTCAACCCTAAACTAGCCGAAGTAGGATTGACCCCTAAAGGTTATTGGTTGGTTCATCAAGAATCAGATATGGAACATCAAACTTTAGGGCTTGAGTTAATCCCAGAATGTGAGCGCAATTCATTGTGTGGCAGAGGATATACTCATACTATGTGGGAAGTGTTCAGCCTTTTTAACCAGTTATTATACTCTTGGAGTGGAATGCCAGTAGAACACAAACCCCAACTTCCTACACCTATAGAATTGGGTAGTTATAAGGGAAAATCCTAGTTGGTATTGAGCCGATAGAAAAGGGAATCCACCAGAGAGGTACTGCCCCTCCTATATCTGTGTTATCAGCACAGCGCCTCACTTTTCGGCTTCTGGTGGAAAGCGGAAGATGGAGGAATTGAACCCCCAGGTGTTACCCTGCTCTAGTTTTCAAGACTAGTTGCCCTCCCTTGAGCAGCATCTTCCATATAAGGGGTGTCTGGCGGGACTTGAACCCGTTATGACTGGTTCCACAAACCAGCGCCGCGACCACTTTGGCTTCAGACACCATCAATGGAATCAATGGGACTTGAACCCATAACCTCCTGCTTGCAAGGCAGGCGCTCTAGCCAATTGAGCTATGACCCCATGTGGCAGGAGTGACAGGATTTGAACCTATATAAAACCGTTTAGAAGACGGTTGCCTTATCCATTAGGCGACACTCCCATAAATTGGTAGCCCCGGCAGGGATTGAACCCGCGACTTCCTCTTTGTAAGAGAGGCACTCTCCCAACTGAGTTACAGGGCTAAGAAAGCGATCGACGAGATTTGAACTCGTACCTAGAGTTTGGAAGACTCAAATGCTGCCATTACACCACAATCGCATTGAAGCTGGTGACAGGAGTTGAACCTGCAACCTACTGATTACAAATCAGTTGCTCTGCCAATTGAGCTACACCAGCACTAATTTGGTGACGGGGGCAGGAGTTGAACCTGCCGATGTTCAGGTTATGAGCCTGACGAGCCACCGTTGCTCCATCCCCGCATATTCACCAATACCCCTGACTGGATTTGAACCAGCAACTTCCAAATTTTAAGTTTGGCACCTCTTCCACTTGGGTTACAGGGGTAAGTTTTGATGGGCGCTACAGGGGTCGAACCTGTGTCAGCCTGATTAAGAGTCAGGAGCATAACCGTTCTGCCAAACGCCCAAGAGTTGGTGGGTCGCCCAGGGGTTGAACCTGGATGAATCCGCTTAAAAGGCGGCTGCATACCCGCTCTGCCAACGACCCAATTTAGTACCCTTGGTGGGAGTCGAACCCACAAAATCTGGTTTCTAAGACCAGCACGTTTGCCAGTTTCGTCACAAGGGCAAATGGTCGGGATGGTAGGATTTGAACCTACAACCTTCAGCTCCCAAAGCTGCCGCGCTACCAAGTTGCGCCACATCCCGTTGGTACTCCTGACGGGAGTTGAACCCGTACATAGACTGTTTTTGAGACAGCCACCTCTTCCAATTGGGCTACAGGAGTATATATAAGCTGGGAAGGAAGGAATCGAACCCTCAAACTTCGCATTCAAAGTGCGACGGCTTTGCCTGTTTGCCTACTTCCCAATAAATGGCTGCCCCAGTAGGATTTGAACCTACAACCCCCGCGTTAACAGCGCGTCGCTCTGCCATTGAGCTATGGGGCAATGTGCCAGTCCCCCAGATCCGGATTGAACGGATGACCTCCTGTTCTTCAGACAGGCGCTACTACCAACTGAGCTACCAGGGGGTAAGGCGAGAACGGAAGGACTTGAACCTTCACTTTTCAGTTTCGTAGACTGATGTGTTATCCAGTTACACCACGTTCTCATAAGGCGGAGAGAGAGGGAGTTGAACCCACAGTGAGATGATGAATCTCACAACTGTTTAGCAAACAGCTTGCCCTGCCGATAGCAATCTCTCCAGAATGGGACGGGCTGGAATTGAACCAGCAACGCAAACGCGGCGGTTTTACAGACCGTTGCCCACACCAGTAGGCGAGCCGACCCATGAATTTGGTAGTGCAGACGGGACTTGAACCCGCTAATTACACGCTTGAAAGACGTGCCGCTCGGCCACTTCGCTTCTGCACCATGTATGCCATGTAAGTTGAAAAAGCTGTTGATTCACACACAGGAATTGAACCTGCATAGACTGTTTTAGAGACAGTTGCCTTACCATTAGGCGAGTATGTAAGCTTTTTCGGTCAGGACACGGCAACGCACAGACTAGGACTTGAACCCAGAACAACAGTTTTGGAGACTGTGGTGTTGCCATTACACCATCTGTGCATTTGGTAGCAGTGGCGAGAGTCGAACTCGCATATACCAAGTTATGAGCTTGGGGCTTTGCCGTTAAGCTACACTGCAACGTTTGGAGTCCAGGGCGAGAATTGAACTCGCACAGTCGGTTTTGCAGACCAATACCCTACCGTTAGGCGACCTGGACATACTACGAGGACGACAGGAATCGAACCTGTGACCACTTGCTTCGGAAACAAGCGCTCTTTCCGACTGAGCTACATCCTCATTTGGAAGCCTTGACGGGAGTTGCACCCACTTCTCTCTGACTGAGAATCAGAACGACTTATCTATTCGTCCACAAGGCTACACGGGGATGATGGGATTTGAACCCACGGTCTTTCGCTCGACAGGCGACTGCTTTAAACCGGACTAAGCTACACCCCCACGTTGGATGGCAATTATTTAGTTTTCATGGTTCAGAAGTGTTTGCGCTATGCCTTTTTGAGAGGCTGTAGTGCTTCACTACATATATACTACATAATGTATTACAAGGTGTCAAGGGCATACTACAAAATTTTGAGAAGAAGTGAGAGGACATTGTGATGTAATCGCGGTATTGCCCTCTCTGATTGAGTTTGAAGTAAATTACTCAGATTCACTC
This sequence comes from Nostoc sp. UIC 10607, assembly GCF_047228265.1. Taxonomy (NCBI): domain Bacteria; kingdom Bacillati; phylum Cyanobacteriota; class Cyanophyceae; order Nostocales; family Nostocaceae; genus Nostoc; species Nostoc sp. UIC 10607. Next base: position 12,915 of record NZ_JBIQNW010000049.1, read on the forward strand.
AGGCGTTGTGCGCTCCAAAACTGTTCGGCAAATGCAACTGCTGGGTGAATTGGGGCTTTAGGCTTGCTTTTGAGTACCATTCCAGCTTCATGAGGTAGGCGATCGCCTTTGGTTGAATTACACTTCTCACACGCAGTTACAACGTTGTCCCAGGTATGCTGCCCACCTTTTGAGCGGGGGATTACATGGTCAAGGGTCAGATGCTTGGTGCTACCGCAGTATTGGCAGGTGTGATTGTCTCGCTTGAGTACCTCACGCCGATTTACAGGTGGTACTTTCCAATGCCGTTCGGGATTACCAACGGTCAAGCGAATATGTTCGGGAACTTGTAGTACGACGCTGGGTGAACGAACTTCCCACTGCTTTGTAGTGCCAAAATTCAACGATTCTGCCTGACCTGTGACTAACAGCACGATTGCTCGTTTAATGTTGATGCGTGCCAGTGGTAGGTAGTTCTTAGAAAAGACCACCACCGAATTTTGTAATATGTGTGGTTGAGCTTGCATACGTTAAATCCACTCCTCAAAAAATAACCCCCGCCTCTGGTCATCAGGAGCGGGGGTCAGGTAGTTGATACTTTTTGCCCTATGTCGGTGCTGTAAGACATTTGCACCTCCCGCTTTGGATAAGTTGATCTAGATTCAGCCATCCGGTAATCGCTTCAAAAATACTTTCACGCTGCAATTTACTGCCGACAAAACAATACATTTCCTCAAACGCAAACAGCGCGAATACTCTGCCTAAACCCTTGTTGGGTCGGCAATGTATCACGCTGCTAATGGTTGAGGAGAATCTGCTTATCATTGAAGGTTTGTAGTATTTGTAATTGGGACTTATATCAATAATACAGTTGTAGTATACGTTTGTCTACTGCACAATTCTGGGGACGGGCGAACGCTGCGTGAATGCCTTGGCGGTAAAGGCTAAATTTGCAGATGGGGCATCATTTTTTCTCAGCACAACCTTCTAAAACCTTATTCCCCAGGATAAAAATTGCCGAGTATGGATACTCTTTATCTGACATACCATCGCTACAGGCATCGACTTTTTTGATGATTAAGATATTGTTGCCTTTGCCTTGAAGTCGGTTAACTGTAAATTTTTCGGTGAGCAGGCAGATTTAAGTGGGAACCATTATTGCTGCCATTCTCCCTCTTCATCCCGAAGAACTAATTCTACCCTTAGTTTTCATACCTAATTTGCTTTTCCTCTTTCAGTTTGTTTTTCTTAGTTGAGGATGGCACCAAATCGAAACGAAATACGAGCAAGTCCTGAATCTGAATGCTGTTTTCGTAGCTTGGCTCAGGTAAATACCAAAAGTAGTCCTGGCGCACATGATCCATCCGAAATCCGCACTTTTGATAAAAAGCAATGTTGGCGATACTTGAATTAGACGTGCCGACGAGTATCTGTCTCTTGCCGCGTTGCCTCGCCTCTTGAATCAACCAAGCAACGAACTCTTTACCTAAACCTTGCCTTTGAAACTCAGGGGCTATACCAAGTTCCATAATTTCGCAGGGGTCGCTGCGCCATTTCATGGTTGCTGCACCAACCAAGTGTTCGCTGTCGTCCATGCGATATACAACATCGACGAGGTTAGCAAGTCCCCATCGCAGCGCACGCTCCGATTGTTCTGCCAACAGTAGTATCGGAATCAGCGCTTCAAGTTCGTCGTCACGAGCTTGTCGAATAGCAATCGCCATTCATATTCCCCTTTAATCACAATTTATTTTTCAAAACTATAGTACCAAGTCTAATTAATCGATATAAACCAGGAAAAAGGAAATTAATCATCTAAAACTTAGTCCCAGCAAGGCTTTTAGAATTGAACTCTTCACAGTACAATGAGCGATCGCACCCTTAGATATTGTCAAGTGTGAACCGTATAGTGAGGAGAGCAATCGCTTACTTTCAACAGTATTAACGCAAGCTACATAACTGCTTTTGACAATAAGCCCGACATATCCAACACTGAATAAAGTTGTAAAGCGATCGCCCTACAATTTCCTCTAATAAATGGAGAAATATGATGGATGAAGACAAGCCCACAAAATCTAGAGTTATTACAGGAACATTTAAATATTGTAATTCTGGCAGAGAAGAAGAAAAAACAGTTACTTGTTTATTTACTGAAAGGTCAGAAAAGTTTGAATTAACAAAGGTGTATGTTGTTGAGTTTGGATGTGAGCTAATTTTTTGTAAATCAGATAACCACTTTTTGGTTAATGATTAGTGCGATGCCCACGGCAGCAAGCTCCACAGTCTAAATCCTGCAATAATATGAAAATCCTAATTAAAATTTGGCTGAGACTTCTACCAAATGACACCTTTTGCTTATTAGAAGATGAGTGTTTTAAAGAGATGGAAAATATAAAAATTATCGTTTGGGAAGAAGATATTAATAATATTGAGCAGAATTGAATTAATGGTGTTGCTTGCCGCCGTAGGCATCGCTTTTTATCCTCTAAGAAAATGAAGGAGTATTCACATACCTTATAAAGGTAGAATACAAAAACTGCAAGCACTTAAAAATGATGCAAACACTACCACTAGAACTTGAACTGGCAGCATCTCAAATTGCCGCACAGTACTATCCACACAGGCGGTTCAAGCTAATTTATCAAATTGTAAATAATTTTATTGATATCGAATTCCAAGGATACTATACAGAGGAATTTGTTAGCTCACGCAACCGCCCATCAAATCCAATTGATGATTTTTACCGTGATAAAAAAATAGATTTCACAGTTGGTTATGGAAACAATCGGCTCTCCCTATCTGCATGGTGGCGAAGAGCGATATTAACTTTTGATTACAATTCTAAATCTTGGAGCAATGAAGATGGAGAAGAAATTGCTTGTCCCTATCCAGATGGTGAACAATTCGAGATAATTGCAGCAGCACTCTACCCCTTGCTACAGCAGCATTACTAGTTAAAAGAATAAGGCGATACCTGCGGGGGGCTGCGCTTACGCTAACTTTCCTCTGGTGCAGACACACACTACTTGCGTTCGCTTGTAAATTGCTCCTTGGTGATAGGTGAAGGAGCGTTGCGCGTCTATGAAAAGGTTCTAGTTTTCTGGAATTCGCTATCTAGGCGGTGTAGTCCTTATTAGAACAGCGACTTATAAATAACTTCTATTAATAGCCCTTGGGGAATATAACCCCATCAAAAGCCCAGTCATCGTAACTGGGTTTTTGGTTTAAGAGAGATCGCTCTATTATCCTTTAAGAAAAATGGTGGAGCGATGCCTGCGGCGGGCTGTTCGGTGTCGCTCAAAACTTACTCGTAGTTGCTCCCGTCTGCGGATATCCCTTAGTCTTTGAGCGCTGGCTTGTCTGAGGATAGGAAATTTTACTCAATTTCAGTTTCTTCAGACGCTCGATGACTCGAAGAGGCTGCGCTATCACCTTGTACGGTTTTAAGAACTGATTCCAGACGATAACCAGCTTCACGAAGATAATATCCAGCCGCGCCAACGTCTTCAAAAACGTCATCAAATTGGGGATGAGTTGACGGAAAAATCTTTCTTAAGCGATCGCCCAGTCGCTCTAGTTCTTCTTGGATAGCGATTAGTTCTTGAGTATCATCATCCATACTTACCTACCACAAAGATAACTGCCCAGGTGTTACATTTGATTTACCACCTTGATGGTAATGAAGGTGACAACCACTGCAAAGAGCTATAAGGTTGCCTCTGTGGTTATTTGCCGGATTTCTGTCCCAATGATGTACCTGTAGGGTGTACACTCTGCGTTTTGAGCGTGTTAGATGTGATGTTTTTTCACCAGGGGCGATGCACTGTAACCCGCATTTTTGACAACGCCACTGGGCTTGTTGTTTAACTGAAGTGGCAATTTCTGACCAATTATCTGGATATAGAGAATGGGTAAACGTCATCAGTCTAATTAAACTAAAGCTTGACCAATTGTAATGCTTTCTAGCAGTACGAAAGCTTAACCAAATTCATTCATACATATAGGCGATGGCTCCGCCCGCCGCAGGCATCGCTACTAGCCATAAATATCTTTTAATACAGCTTCTAGCCCCGCATTTAAATCTTGCAGTGCTGCATCTATACTTTCATAACTTTCTTTTCCCTGCCAAAACATTCCACCACAATCGAGTGCGCGTACAAAAGAATTGAGAGGACTATCTACGTCATAACCAATTTCAATCCAGCCTTCATGCTCATCTACCCAACGAGCAATATTTGGGTAAGTTTTTTCAAATGAAACTTTCATATTTCCCTCCAGAACTAATCACCACATCACTCATCATCATCTGGCAAATACAAAGCGCTGCTATCAGTCAGCCGTTTATGGAATTATCAACCAATCAAAACCTCGGCAACACTGTACCCGTGCCTGCATCTTTTTTTGTGCGGACATAAGCCTTGGTTGTATCGGTTTTACTATGCCCCAACTGATTTTGCACCTCAAAAACATTCTTATAATCCACCGCCCTCGTTGCGTGAGAATGCCTGAGCCAGTGACAAGAAAATTTTACTTTGGCTACTTCAGATATGTCTTGAATCAAACTTTTAATCGAGCGATCGCTCAATGGCAGACCCCGTTTTTTTGGATCAGGTGACATATTAGGGAACACTGGCATTTTGTCACCAGCCATACCCCGGTACTTCTTAAACTGCGATGATGTCTCGTGGTCTAACCCTATCTCCCGGTACTTTCCCCCCTTCCCCCGAAACTTAATCGTGTAATACCCCCTTTGCCTATCATCCGGTGTCGGGTCTGGCTGCCATTTAAAATTGTGCCAATATAAACCCGGATAATCTTCCTTGGGTTTACCCGGTTCGTTACCCGGAACCGTCACGCGACCAACCTCGCCAACCCGCATCCCACTGTAAAAAAGCAGACAGAAAACCAACCAATGCTGCCCCCCTAACTGTTTGGCTGCATCAGCTAGCTTCTTCATCTCGAAATCTTCTAGATATCGCTCTGCCTTCGGTAAATTACTGAAATTGTCGTAATTTATACTACTTGCAATATTCCGCAAAAAATAGCCAATACTCTCCCCGCTCCCATAGCTCCACAGCGATCGCAATATCAGCACTCGGTTACTTTTAGTATAAGGGGAAACCTCACCCCAGGAAGCAATAAATTCTAGTAACAATGGTTGCTGTAGCAATCTTAAATCAGGTATACCTTGATTCCGTACCCAATCAAGCAATTTTTGACCAAATCGGTAGTATTTTCGTTTAGTTTGTTCGCGGTTTTGGCTTCCAGCCCAAGCCAAAATTAACTCCTCATCATTACCCACCGCAGGCGTGCGGTAATAATATTGCCGAATTACCTCCTCTACCAATTCTGGAGTTACTTGAGCATTAGTGTTTTTAATTACACTTGGTTGGGGAGTAGCAGGCAGAATTTCTACAGAGCCAATCTCAATATTAGTAACATCCATCTGGTCTTTAGGGTTACGCGACCATAAAAATATAGCTTCCTGGAAGTGCTGTTTCAGGAAGCTTTTATATTCTACGACAGCGCAGTAGATATGCGGGTATTACCTGGGTAAGCCGCATGAAGGTGCTTGAAGCGAATAAGGCAGTATGAAGCGGCACTGTGCCTTATCGCTTTAAGCACAATTAATTAGCCAAAGGTTGCGCCAAATCGTTTATTTCACCGGATGGTAAAGTCCATCTTTTGCATTCCATTCCCAACCTATGCCTCTGGGGTCGCGGTTACGAGTCCAACTGATAAATTCTTTGGTAGTGAGTTTTTCTCGTTCCGGTGCGAGGCTCGACGGACTTAAACCTAGTCGCGGTGCTAGATTTTCAGGGGGCAATGCAAGCAGTTCAACAGATGGCTGCTGGTATGGGTTAGCTTGTCTTCTTTGTTTGGGTTGACTGTTGTATCTATTTGATGAAATAGCCCGTTCGATGAGTTCTAGCTTTTTGGTCATTGCGTCGAGCTTGGTTTCTAGCTTCAACTCCAGCTGCTTAACTGATTTACTGCTTGGGGCAACATCGATATCAATATTGCTATCAAACTTGGATATTAATTCTTCTAAGCCTTGTAGCAAGGCAATTGTATGTCCCTCTCTGTGCAGTTTGGATAGTTCTCTGACTGCTGGAATTAAGGCGGTAGGGACGCGAATCATTTCGCTTGGTGGGGACTTTTGTTGAGTCATTTGATATCAGTTTTGATAGCAATAAACTGATTGTAGAGCCAAAGCGTTGCCTACGGCGGTAAACTACGCTCCCTCATTTTTCTTAGAGGAAATTTGAGCAAGAGAGCGATCGCTATCACGAAAAAGTATTCAGACAGTGGAAGGGACATTTGAAATTTGTAGATAATGGGCAAAATCGAAATTCTTAGAGGAAAACGGGCGATCGCTCTTGTATTGAAAAACTGGACATCCCCTCAAAAATGATGATGATTAATTTAATCTGCAATCTTTTTCTAAAATTTATGCGTTTAATCAATCGTTTTCAGGGTTTAGCTGTTGCCACTGCATTAATTGCTCTGTTGGGGTGTTCGCCAGCGCAAACCCAGGTGCCAACACCGACAACAGAAAAACCATTACAGCCAACGCCGATTGTACCTACCTCAATAAGCCCTCATCTGATGCTGGGAAATCCCAGCAGTGCAACCCCCACAAAGCTTACGCCTGATAATTACCTCATGGTAAAAAACCAGTACGCACTTTCCTACAATCAAAGCAAGGGAACTGCCAACTGGGTAGCTTGGCAGTTAAATAAGTCATGGTTAGGGGACGCAGAGCGCCAAAATAACTTTCGTCCTGATGGTACTTTGCCTGCGGGTTGGGTGCGGATAACTCCTTCTATGTACTCTGGTTCAGGATATGACAGAGGCCATATTGCACCATCGGGCGATCGCTCTCTAACAGTAGAGGATAATTCCTCAACTTTCCTGATGACCAACATGATGCCGCAGACACCGGACAATAATCGCAACACTTGGGGTAATCTAGAAGATTATTCCCGATATTTGGTAAGCCAGGGAAAAGAACTTTACATTGTTGCAGGCCCGAATGGTAGTCAAGGTGAACCCCTCAAAGGTAAGGTGACGGTTCCTCAGACAACTTGGAAGATAATTGTGGTTTTAGATAGCCCCGGCTCTGGACTTGATGGTATTACTGCAAGCACCCGTGTCATCGCGGTGAACATCCCTAACCAGGAAGAATTAAATAATGATTGGAGAGCTTACAAAGTAAGTGTTGATGAATTAGAAAAACTCATAGGCTATGATTTTCTCTCTAATATTTCCCCAAATATTCAAGAAGTTATTGAAAGCAAAGTAGATAATTTGTAAAGGATATTCCGACTCGCTCATAAACAGCAAGCTGTCAGATGCGCGTTAATACAGCGAACGCTTGGAAATTGTATCATCCATCTATCTGCTTTTGGAGCAGTATTGGTGGATTTTTATTCATACTTTTTCTTTCTAAAGGTACAAGACGAATAACTAAAAAGGGTGCAATTTAAGAGTAGTGCAAATATCGGAAATTATGGACGCTGCTAAACGCCTTGCTACTCTAAATCGCATCCGCAAACTCAGCCGTTTGATGGATACATCTATACGTATCCCGCTAACGGGTTTTCGGATTGGAATAGACCCAATTATCGGTTTGATTCCCGGTGCTGGTGATTTAATAAGTACAGCGTTTTCAGCTTACATCATATTTTTAGCTACTCGGTTTGGCATCCCACAGCGAGATTTAGCCAAAATGATTTTTAATGTAGGTTTGGAAACAGTCGTTGGTACTGTGCCTTTAGTGGGTGATTTGTTTGATGCTTTCTATAAGTCCAACATTCGGAATTTAACAATTCTGGAGCAGCATTTGACAGTAGTTGAACCAGAACTTAAAGAACTGTCTGATGAACTTTACTCTGGTAAGTTCAGCCAAGTTTAAGGAGACAGCGATTACAGTCGGGAATCTTAGGCATAGTACCAGTGTACTCTCTTGAAACAAGCAAGCGGTCGCACCTAGTTGACGGTGCAGTATATAAAGGTGAAATGGCTTTAGACCCTGCTCACCTAACTGATGTTTATTTTGATGGGGTTGGAACTTTTGATACTACATACATCCGCAACCAATTTATTCAAAGATTGAAAGACAGAGGATATAATTCTACAAATCTTCCTCAAGGTTGGCCTACTCAAATCAATCTTAATTCTCTGATTGGCAAACTCAAAAATCAATGCTCATAATTATAAATAAATTTTATGACTAACGAGATTACGGAAAAACTTAAACAAGCCTCCGATGGTTTGTTAATGATGAGTGAATCAGAGTATCCTTTTGAAGTATTTTTGTGGTCTAATCAAGTTCAAGAACCAATAACCGCTCAAAAAGTTCTTCAGTTAACAGGACATTCCCTAGAAACATCAGTTGAAGAAGTAGAACTAGATTATTTATTTCGTAACTGTGCTGTAGAAAAAGAATGGTATGATGAAATACAAAAACAAAATGTGCCAAAGTTTAAATCACTTGTCAAAACACTAAAGGATAATCTTACAGATATCAAGGTTTATCGTTTGGGTACGATAAATATTGATGTCTATATTGTTGGTAAAACTCCATCTGGAGATTTAGCCGCAATTTCGACAAAAGTTGTAGAAACCTAACCCGTAAATCATCAGCCTGTCTATCAATACAGACAGGCTTTAAGTTTTAAGTAAGCTAACTATTCTTACAAATTGTCAACTCTAGCTTCAATTGTACTTTGAACAGATGTAGAGACATTAGAGAGCAAATTGTAACCAGTGTTCGTTTCGATAGAATCAACACTGACTCTGTAGTTTCTCCAATCCACATTTCTGATACCTTGTGTATTTGGCATATTGACAGCAATTACTCTTGTGTTGGTAGTGACGTTGCTAGCAGTCGAATTTGATGAATCTAATACTACAATAACTTTCCAAGTTCTGGCCGGAACTGTAACGTTACCATTAGCAATTGTGTTTTTTGTTCCATTAGATCCAGTTCCACCAGTACCATAGGAACCGGAAATAATATAAAGTTCTTTCCCCTGGTTTACTAAGTCTCTAGAATAGTTTTCTAGTGCAGCCCAAGGCCCCTGATTATTATCAGGTGACTGAGGAATTATATTTGTCATTAAAAAAGTAGCAGAGTTATTGGTAATTGTGTTTGTCCTATCTGCTGAAGCAGTCATGTGTCCCCTGTCAAAACCGCTACCAGTGTAATCGGAAGAACTGACTCGGTAGCAGCTTGAAGGTAATGTAGTATCTGCACGAAAATCATCTTGGCGAGGTGCGCTTCCTAGCCATGATGTGTTTAGCTGCCAACTTACCCAATTTGGTGTCCCTCTATAGCAATTGTAAGAAACTGCGTATTGAGATTTGCTCAACAAAAGATTACTGTAACTACTGCCAGCATTACTAGGATTGCCCATTCTTAGATGAACACTTGAGGTTTGGGCAGTTAGTGGCTTTTGTAGATAATTAAGCAGAGTGAAAGATATTACTGCTGGTACAGCAATAGGTAGAATAGCCCTGAAAAAATGAGAGTTCTTCATTTGTTATTATTTGTTGAAACAAACTACAATTGTTTCTGTTAAAGTTACAGAAATTCAGCAAAACTTAGCGATCGCAATATAGCTTTGATTGTATAAACAGAGGTTAAAAAGCTGTAAACATTGCATTAACATCTAGTAATTATTTAGGTGATTATCTGAAATTAGATAAAGTCCCAAATAAGATGAAAAACTTATATATTATTTAGTTTCATAATTAAGCAATGGCGTGGCTGATCGCTCTACACCGAGTCATCCATCCAGCCGCACTCAGAGCAATCCCAATGCACCCGTGCTGACCAGTCGCGGTCAAATTCATACCCACACTGAGGACACTTCCCAGTAAACATAGGATGGGTATCTAGCAGTTCTAGCTGTTGCTGTTGCGTCAATCGCTGCTGTGGTTGCAGTATTAATTCACCGTTGTAATAACTGGCCCCCTCCGGTTCCCATAGTTCTGCTGGTTCGGCGTTGGGGTCTTCTCGAAAGTCCAAGCAGCTATCCCCCTGTGGCCCTGCTGGGTGAACGACACAGACGAGGTGAGGGTTGTGTGAGTAGAGGAGGCAGCGATCGCACTCTGGAATCTTAGGCATAGTACCAGTGTACTGCCACAAAACAGCGATCGCTTCCTCGGTGTAACTTTTCCTCTAAGAAAGAATTTATGAAGGGCGATCGCCTTATGACTAAATGATGCGAAGGCAATCCGCAGTAACTATTGACTAATGACTATGGACTAATGACTAATGACTAATTACCATTGACCAATGACTAACCAAACCATTCATGTTATAGCTCGTTTTGTGGCAATACCTAATAAAGTAGAAGAACTCAAAGCAATATTATTGGGACTGATTGAATCAACTAAACTTGAAGCAGGTGTCATTAAATATGAACTTTTACAAAATCAATCAGATCCAACAGATTTTACTTTTGTAGAAGAGTGGGAATCTGCGGCAGCACTGGATACTCACTTAGCGTCACCCCATGTGCAAGCAGCAATAGCCAAGCTAGAAGGATTAATAGCTGCGCCACTAGAAGATATCCGCCGTTATTCTATTTTGGCTGCGATACCTACTATCCAAGGAGCGGAATCTTGAAATGGTTGCAGACAGGACAGTTGGTTCTTTAATTCTTCTAGCCAGGGGTTGAAGGTGAACGGCATCGCACCCCAACAAAATAATATTAGCGCCTACCTAAATATAGGTAAGCGCTATTGTTTTATTTAAATTCAGGGAAAAATATAGTCAAATGAGTTCCCTGATTTTTACTATTAATTAATTCCAATTTAATTGATTACACAGCACTGCGACGATTTAGCAAGTTCCACAAGAAAACAGCGACAATTGCGCCAAGAACCGCTACTGCAATACCAGGAATGCTCAAAGTGGGGGCGGCTAATGTCAAGGTTCCTGTACTGAAGAACACACCCAAACTACCACCAACAAAAGCACCGATAATTCCTAATAAGATTGTTCCGAGAATTCCGCCGCCTTGATGACCGGGGTAGATAGCCTTTGCAATAGCACCAGCAATTAGACCTAAAACAATCCAAGCAAGAATATTCATTGTTTTAATTTTATAAACGTTTTTTACCAACAAATACACAATAGCAATCTAAACATTGACATTCAATCTACCAATAGAACCAACTATTAATAGCCTTGAGGATGAACGCTATTACTTCTGGTGATATACCCACTAAATTCAATGGATAATCAATAAAAAAGCTCCTAGTTGGTCTAAAACTAGGAGCTTCGTTTATTCATTGCTTGATAATTGCAGTATATGCATTTTTAATGATTGTTCTCATCTACTTTAAGAATTAAGCTAAGTTTGAAAGCCTAATATTAATTTGATAAGGTGAAGGAGTAAATGGCTTGTAGCTGCGACTAATGTTTAAGATGTCCTCAATTGCTGGCTTACTCCCATTCGCCACCCTTACAACTACCTTGGCACTAGCAACAATTATTTTATATCCATCAAAAACTCTTTCACAAATACCAAGCGAAGGGCGCAACACAGTTCCCCAGGCAGGTTGCCTATCTGGGTATGCTGATGGCACATATCGAGGTTCGCGCTCAGTTACGCGCTATGAATTTACTGCTGGCTTGAATACGTGCCTAAATCAGCTAAATCAACTTATTCCTGCTAACAGGGCGGATTTAGCAACGAAGCAAGATTTGGAAATTTTGCTCAAACGTCAGAGAGAATTAAATCAACAACTTCAAGAACTCAACGAGCGAGTTGATACCCCACCTGCTACAAAATAAGTATTCGACAGCAGTTAGTTTATGCGATGGACTACCCGCCATGAGTCGGTGGCATCGCTCCCACTTGGGCCATAACTGAAAATCCCATCACTCCCCATCCTTAACCTCTAACTGATAAATCCGCATTGATGGGTATTCGTCCATCATCCGCCAGTAATACCCAGTAGGCAGCGACGACACCCTACCACCGCAACGGTACAAAAAGATTGGCTCGTCCCGCTTCATCACTTTCTTAACTGTTTGCTCCAGGGTGGTGTCGGGGTTCTCGCTGTTGTACCAAATTAGGTGTGACTTTCCAGAATATCCAGCATTCAGCAAACTAGCAAATAGCCATTCCATCAGCGATTGAATCTGCTGTTGCTCAACGCCGCAGCTTTGTTGTCCGTAGCTATCAATAGTTGGCTGGGCTGATTTGGGTTTGAGGAAGTTTAAGAATTTCATGAGACTGGTAAACGCAACTATTACCAGGGTTCCCATTTGATAAGGTGCGATACCTAGCTTGGGCAATAAAGCGCGATCGCCCAAGAGGTCTAACTTTGACTCGCTTGTATTTTTTAAGGGCGATTTTTTCTCAAGTTAAGCCTTAACAGTATTTAACCGTATTTTTTATGGAATGTGGGGTATATTTTTTAATTTATGGCTGTGCCATAAAATTACACTTTTCACTGAAAATAAATTCAAGTTTAGTTAAGTAAACGCTAAAAAATACTAGCGTGTTTACTTAAGAAAACAACGATTATACTACCAAGTAAAAATTATGAGACAAAACACTTCACGTCGCTCAGTTTTACAAGGTTTGATTACCAGTGCAATTGTTATCGGGTTTGATTTAACTACTCGTTCCTGGGTAACATCTGCCAGTGCCACATCTGTTTTTGAAAGTTTACCTTCCTTAGATGGAGTACTTTACACTGATAATGCGACACTTAATGATGCCAGTATTGACTTTGGTAATATCGTGCATCGTCAACCGATAGCAGTACTAAAACCAGGCTCAATTGAAGATATTGTTCGAGTTATTCAATTCGCTCGGACGAGAAAGCTCAAAGTTGCCCCACGCGGTCAGGGTCACTCTACCTACGGTCAGTCACAAGTAGAAGCAGGCATTGTCATTGATTTAAGTACGCTCAACAAGATTCATTTCATTGGTACAGACCGAGCAATTGTTGATGCTGGAGTGGTATGGAGTCAGTTATTGCAGCAGACGCTTGCTATGGGATTAACACCGCCTGTTCTTACTGATTACATTGAAATTTCTGTAGGCGGCACTTTATCCGTGGGAGGTATTGGTGGTGCAACTCACCGTTATGGTGTGCAAGTTGATAATGTTTTAGAACTGAAGGTAGTTACTGGTACTGGTCATCTCGAAACTTGTTCACCCTCGTACAATCGCAATTTATGGCTTGCAGTACTAGCAGGGCTAGGTCAATGTGGAATTATCGTACAGGCAACTGTTAAGCTAATTCCCGCCACTACCAATGCTCGTGTGTTTCAGTTGTATTATGACGATTTAGCTACCTTTACTCGTGACCAACGCAAAGTCATCAATGATGAGCGCTTCAACTATGTAGAAGGTCAGTTAGTTTCTAATAATGCTGGTGGATGGCGTTATCTGCTAGAAGCCGCTAGCTTTTACAGTCCTCCCTCTGTACCTAATAACAGTTTGTTACTTACAGGCTTAAACTACACTCGCGGTACACAACAAATAGAAGATAAAACTTATTTTGATTTTCTCAACCGTTTAGCTCCTACAGTTGCCTTTCTCAAATCAATTGGTGTTTGGTCAAATCCTCATCCTTGGTTAAACCTGTTTGTGCCAGGTAGTGCAGTTAACAGTTTTGTTGGTGAAGTTGCTGCTAATTTAACGCTAGCTGACACAGGACAGGGCCCAATTCTGCTGTATCCAGTTAAAACTAAACGTTTCAAGCTACCCAATTTCCGGGTTCCAAACCAGAAGGTTGTGTTTCTGTTTGCCATATTGCGAACAGCAGTACCACCGGATGATTCTGTAATTACAAGAATGCTCAATGATAATCGTAGACTTTTTGAGCAAAATCGTGATTTGGGTGGTTATCAATATCCTGTAAACGCTCTGTCCTTCTCCCCTCATGATTGGCAGCAGCATTTTCGTCCAGTTTGGGGAAATCTGGTAAGTGCAAAGCGACGTTACGATCCAGATAATTTACTAACACCAAGTCAGGGCATTTTCGCAAACTGTTAGCCCAAACAAATCTGTTTAAATAATCAGAATTCTCAATAATGATGGAGCAGATTATTGGGTGCGTAGGCAAGCATTTACTGCTGTTCCATCGCATGGAGCCTCCCTTTATAGCGATCACTACTCGGTATTTACGTTTTGCTAACCATTTTTTAGAGGAAGTCTGCTAAATTTTGCTGAGTGAGTGTAGCACTACAAGGTACAGTACTGTTGCCCCCAGTTCAGTTTTACATTGTAGTCTTCGTGTTCTATGCAATCAAAAAAATCTATCTTGCCATTTGACAGCAGACCAATTGAATAGTTCCAACCACTCTGATTTAAGGCAAAAGTAACTGAACTAACAGAACCACAGTTATTTATTACATTATTGGCAATTAACTTCATAAATTGAGGTGAATTCATGATTGAATCAGTTGCAGCCCCTTCCATCAAAAACAGGTAATTGTAAGGACGACTTTCTGGATGATCTGGGTAACTCTCAGAAATATCTTGACTCCTAATTGATACTTCCACATTTCGACCCTCTGCAATGCGGCTTTGGGCAGCATTAATAGTTGCAGTACAGTCTTCTTTCACCGCCACTTTCTGTGCCTGTACTGTTGGAGTTAAAAACAGTAATATATCTAGAGCAATTAATCCAGTTGCAATAAGTTTATACATAGATAGTGAGTAGAACTTCTTTATTACCTTTATGATTCCCGTTTCTGTAACTTGGCTAGATTTGTCGAACTAACTTTTACAAAATCTTGATATAGCAACCCTTATATGAAGGCGATCGCATTACCCCATTTAATTATTCAATGGGTCATTAACTTTTCTTGTAAGAATTTCTATAAGTGCTTTATGTAAGAAGCAATGAAAGTGAAATAATAAACTAGTATGCCTTGCTGGTACAGGAGATACAGCTATGACCTACACCATGCACGACGCTCAAGAAGTAGCAAAGCTTGCTGCTGCTGACATCTCGGCTTGGCTGCGCTCCAAACCAGAAACTATTAGCGTTGTTAATGTTGAAAATGACCCAGATTACCAACGCAGAGATATTGACCTCATCTGGACAACGCAGACGGGTGAAATTTTGATTGAGATTAAGGGCGATAGATGGAACAAGACACGTAACTTGTTCTTTGAGACGCATAGCAACCTAGAGAAAGGAACCCCCGGCTGTTTCATGTACACTGAGGCGAATTGGCTGTTTTACTACTTTGTCAATACTCGCCAGTTGTATAGGCTACCCATGCCAAAGACGCGGGAGTGGTTCTTGATTACCATGAAGCGGTTTCGGGAGCGTGCCACAACAACGCCAGTGGGGAATAACTATTACACCACTGTGGGACGATTAGTGCCGATTACTACGGTGATGATGGAAGTGGCGGGGATTAAGATGGAGCAGCTGTAGGGGGGGAGGGGGCGATCGCTTTTGTTTAAATAATGCTTATCGAGAAACTTTTTTATCTTGCTCATATCTTAGTAAAGTCTCATATTGCATTTTTAATTTGTCTAAAGAAGTTTTAACATCCTGGTTAAATTCGGCAGGAAATTTCAGATCGGGATTGCCTTGAGTCGAAACGCCTTGCTCTTTCCATAAGCGATATAAACATCCACTCTGAGCCTCGTGCTTTAAAAACTGGTCAAAGCTTTCTGGTAATCGACCGGATTCTAAAAGATAACTTTTTGTGTTGATTAACTCAGCCTTTTGAGAATGAAGCGGCAGAAAGTATGTTTCAGCAAAAAACCGCCAGACTTTCCAATGTCTATCATCATTTTTATCAAATAGGGATTGCCTCACCTTGCCATTTTCTGAAGGTAAAACGCGTACTGCAACATCATATATAATCTGCGATTGCTGAACTAGACCCCATAACGGGCCATATAACTCTTCAATTTGGCGTTTTAAATGTTCTAATTGTGATTCCCGTTGCTGCTGTTTGATTAAACGACGGTTCTCTTCTTGCCAGCCACGAACTGTAATTATTGCTGTAATTATTGCGACAATAAGTGCAACTACAGCACCTATCAAAGCAGAAAAAAGTGTTGTATCCATTTTTACCTGCATTCCCTTCCTAATGACCAGTGCATATTCTCACTAATATAGTTGGCATTAGTGCGATAGCGTAGCTAATCGCCTAATTTGGGCGCTCTGCGCGATCGCCCATCCAAACTTTTCCTCTAAGAATTCAATTTCAACATCACTTAAAAAACCCCCCTTCATTAAAGCAAAAAATAATTTACGCGTATATACGGGGGGCACTCTGCTTTGGCATGATTAATATGTAACAAATAATATAGCATTTGCTACTTAAGCAAGTGAATCAAGTTTGAAAGCTAAATGACTATTAAAAAACCCTTGGCTATCAACCAGCCAGAGGTGGGGCAGATCATTCATGATTTGCGGCTTTTGGCTGGGCTTACGCAAGAACAATTCGCAGCTACTCTAGGCGTTACTTATACCACGATTAACCGTTGGGAAAATGGACGCTCTAAACCGTCGCCTTTGGCAATGGAGAAGATTCAGCAGAAGCTTAAGGAGATGGAGGGACAGGGTAAGGAGTTATTAGAGAAGTATTTCGTTAAATAGAAACTAAACTCACAGGAAGCTGACTTAAGTATATTTATCATGCCTGGACAGAAACAAACAGCGATAAACAGGCTCACCTGTATGAATGAATTAACGGTTAAGAAAATGAATATTATTAGAGGAGAGTAAATACATAGACTTATTAATATGGATAACATAGACAGTCAAGATTACTGGTTGAATGAAACAATTGCTTTACTTGCTCTTTCTTTAATGAAAGGAGTGGGATATTGGACTATTCGTAATCTTATTATTAAAGGATTGAGTCTAAAACAAGTTTTAAAAACCAACACCAGTGAAGAATTTACTGAATATCTTAGACAAGCTGGTTGCAAAAATGCAAGCCAATTAAGTGAAATTTGGCAAAACTCTATTCGGGAAATTTGGCAACAAGCAGTTCAGCTATATCGTGACCTTAAAAATCAAGGTATTAAAATTATTCATTATGGACAGCAGCAGTTTCCAGAACAATTAAAAGAAATTGATGAAGCACCTCAATGGCTATTTGTTCAAGGTAATATTTCTTTACTATATCAGCAAGGTATCGCTATTGTTGGAACACGCCATCCTTCAGAAGATGGAAAGTTTTTAGCTAAGTATATTGGTAGTTGTTTAGCCTACTGGAAAGAAGCAGTTACAGTGAGTGGATTAGCTTATGGAATTGACCAAACAATTCATCAAGAATCCATTAGATTTAATGTTCCAACTATTGCTTTTATTGGTACAGGAATATTACTTAATTATCCAGCTAATTCTGAAAAATTGCGTCAGCAGATTCTTGAAAAAGGAGGAACAATTGTTTCTGAATACTTACCATTAGAAAGCTATAGTGCTGAAAACTTTGTCAGAAGAAACCGATTACAAGCAGGATTAGCTCAGGTAGTTATTCCCATAGAATGGAAACCTAAAAGTGGTACAGCCCATACTGTGAGTTTTGCCAAAAAGGCTAACCGCCAACTAATTTGTCTTAAACTCCCTGATTGGTCTAATTCAGAACATCCTGAGCTATCAGTTGCACAAAAGATAGGAGCAAAGATTTTTACAATACCTGGACAAGAAGATGAACTTATCAAAACAGTTCAGAAATTGATTGGTAAAAAACAAAGTTCCCTTCAAACACATGAACCGATGGAAAACGATATTAGCTCGTCAACATCTCAACCTGATTATCATCAACTAACTTTATGGGAGTAATGAAAATGAGCCAAAAATTAAAATGTGTCATATTTGGCGATCGCTATGTTATTCAAGATGATGAATACTTACCAGAAATCGAAAAACTACTTAAATTTTTAGATTCTCGTAGCATAAAAGCTATTATCCTTTCTAATGATGATTTCACTGAACATGATGACAGGGTTAAACTTAGAGAAAAGCTAATTGAGAAACATCAATATTTAGATTGGCATATTGCAGATGCAGATAAAACATTAAGAAAACCAAGCCCTGGAGCAGTGCATTCGATATTAAATCAATTTCACTTAAACAATAATGAAGCTATTTATATTGGCAATAGTGATATAGATATGCAAACTGCTGTTAACAGTAAATTGCTTTTTCTCAACGCCACTTGGTATGAGCAACAAACAAAATATGGTTTTAATTTTCAACAACCCAAAGATATTGCTCATTTCATTGATATATTTTGCTTGCGAGAGCATTTATGGTCTTATGAAATAAAAGATGGTGATTTAGAATATTATGCTTTAGGAATTTATGGTACTAGAGAAGAAAAATATGATTATTCATTGGACGCTAGAGAAGCCGCAAAGTTTGGTAGAGGGCATCCGGACTTTTGGATTAAGTATTTACTTTCTGCTGTTTATTTTTCAGGATTGCATGAACGGATTAATTATATCGCTCCCTATCCAGGTCATGAACAAGGATCAACGTCTAGTATGGAAACAGAGACAATTACCACCTTTGCTAAATGTTTTCGGAAGAGCTATCTACTGGATTTAATACAAAGACACACAACGTCTCAAAAGTCATCTTATGCAAGAACTAGTGGAATACATTTAGACCATTTCAACCAATTAAATACGGTTCTTTTAAATCAATACCCTCTCCAGAATGAGCGGGGTAACAGGTATA
This sequence comes from Nostoc sp. UIC 10607, assembly GCF_047228265.1. Taxonomy (NCBI): domain Bacteria; kingdom Bacillati; phylum Cyanobacteriota; class Cyanophyceae; order Nostocales; family Nostocaceae; genus Nostoc; species Nostoc sp. UIC 10607. Next base: position 31,596 of record NZ_JBIQNW010000049.1, read on the forward strand.
AGCACTCTCCTTTAAAGAGAGATAAAACAGTTTTAGTGATAGATGATTTTTGTACTCAAGGTTACTCTTTGGAAGCTGCGCGTGTTTATATCCAAAAGACTGGAGCAAAAGTTATTTTATTATCTTTGCTTAAAACTATCTGGAAAGATTATGAAAAAATTTTAGAAATTGAAAAATTATCTCCTTTCAAAACAAATCAATTGCAACCTCCACTCAAAAAAAAGAAATATCCATTTTGGAACTACATTAGGGAGGAAGATGCTTCTCAAGAAATCCGATCTAAACTTCGAGAATATGATACTTGGAGCTGGTGAGTAACAATAAACAATCATGAATAATCATGATATGGATAATATAACGGATAACTCTGAAGATTATATTGCAAAATTATAAAATCAAATATTTGTTAAAATCACTGACACAATTGGGATTGGTGGCTTTACCTCTGGTTACTCATTTGTTACACGTACACCTTATCGATTTTCAAACACATCAGAATTTGATCTAACAGATAGTTCAAATTCTTAAAGCGTTCTCAAGCTTTAGCGATCGCCCCCCTTAAAAACCCATATAAACATCTACCATTTATGGCTACTCTAATTCCCTCATTTAATAGCTGCTCAATGCGAATGACTCCTGGCGAGAGGAGGTTAGCACAGCGCTTGGAGGAGAAATTAGAAGATGATTATTTACTTTGGTACGATGTGCCAGTGGGTAAGAAGCAATTGCACCCAGATTTTATCGTGCTGCACCCCAGCCGGGGCTTGTTCATCCTTGAGGTGAAAGACTGGAAGTTAGACACTATTCAAAATATCAACCCCTCCACAGTCACACTGCTTACTGAAGATGGAATCAAAGAAGTAAAACACCCACTACAACAGGCCAGAGATTATGCCCTAGCAGTCAACAAGATGCTAGAAAAAGATTCTCTTTTGGTGCAGCAGGAAGGTAAATATCAAGGTAAGCTGGTTATCCCCTACGGTTATGGGGTCGTGTTCACCAACATCACCCGCAAAGGGTTCAATGAAAGTGAACTACCAGCAGTGTTTGAGGAACACTTGGTTATCTGCAAAGATGAGATGTATGAAAACATCGATGCAGGCGAATTTCAGCAGCGAATTTGGGATTTATCGGCATATCAATTTGGCAAGACCCTCAGCAGCAGTCAAATAGATAGAATCCGTTGGCATATCTTCCCAGAATTACGCATTAGTGCCAAGCAGTTATCTTTGTTGGATTTAGATACTGACACTGAAGAAACGCCGCAGCTGCAAATCCCCGACATTCTCAAAATTATGGATTTGCAGCAAGAACAGTTGGCAAGAAGTTTAGGTGATGGACATCGGGTAATTCATGGTGTGGCTGGTTCAGGAAAAACCATGATTTTAGCCTACCGTTGTCAGCACCTTGCTCAAGTCAGTAATAAACCCATTTTGGTGCTGTGCTTCAATGTCTCTCTTGCTGCCAAACTCCGGCAGGTGGTTCAAGAAGACCCGCACAAAATCAGTCGCATTAAAGTACGACATTTTCATGGCTGGTGCATGGATTTACTCAAAAAGTATGACATCCCTAGACCCGACTCTAGAGAGTATCAAGGTGAAGATTATATAGAAGAACTGGTTCAAAGAGTAATTACCGCCGTTGATGCAAAATTAATACCGGCTGGCACTTATGGCGCTGTAATGCTCGACGAGGGCCACGACTTTAAACCAGAGTGGCTCAAATTAATTGCCCAAATGGTCAACCCCGAAACCAATTCTCTACTTATCCTTTATGACGATGCCCAAAACCTCTACGGTGAACAACGCACTAAGAAATTTAGCTTTAAGAGTGTAGGCATTCAAGCACAGGGGCGCACCACCATTTTTAAACTCAACTACCGCAACACAGCTCAAGTATTGGGGGTAGCCTATGAATTTGCTAAAGAAGTAATGCAACCCACCGAAACCCAGGATGATGACCAACAAATATTGGTAGAACCGACTAGTGCAGGACGGCAAGGCCCCAAACCAGACCTCATCCGTTTACCCAGTTTTAAACACGAGGTAGATTATCTAGCAGGGCGAGTGCAACAATTACACGAGCGAGATATCCCCTGGAACGAAATAGCAATTATCTATCGCTCCAACTTTATGGGCGAAAACATTTACAACAGTTTCCAACAAGCCCAAATCCCAATAGAGTGGGTAAATGCCAATAGTGACAGCCGCAACTATCACCCAGCCGAACAAAGCATCAAACTCATAACCATGTACTCATCTAAAGGGTTAGAGTTCCCAGTGGTGCTTATTCCTGGTATTGGTTATATACCTGACCAGTACGGACACGGTACACCAGAAGAAGAAGCTCGACTATTGTATGTGGCGATGACACGGGCGATTGAGCAGTTGATTATGACTTGCGATCGCTCCTCAGAATTTACCAGCCGTTTGGAGACAGTATTAGGTAAAGTGGCAGTAATTTGATTGTGTTTATCCTTCATTCAAGCGAAGAAAGCGATCGCTCTCCCCATCAAGAGAGAAAAAGTTAAGGATGCGTAGTTTACCAATCGCGCTCAAGCCTAAAAATAAGCAGTTTAACCAAGATAAGGATATTGTGGCGGTTTAATTTTCAATAATTCTGTCCAGTATTTTATAGCATTATGTTTGGTGGTTTCGATGTCACGGGATTTGTGAACTCTGCCTATTTCCATTAGAAAATATGTAAGTTTAAGAGCAGTAAGTAAGTTAATCAACCCTACTGCTTTAAAATGTTGTAAAAATAAGTGGAGCAGAATTTGTAATTTTTGTTTATGACGAAAATACATCCACCATTTCATTTGATGTATGGCGATACTGGTTTGATAAACTAATGTAGTTTCTACTTGGGTTAATTTATCTTTAGCTTGATAATAAAACTGCAATTCTTTGTCAAAATTACCTGCTTTCTGGGCTAAAGCAGCATCATCCGCTAATTGATAAGCCTGACTAATTAAGTTACCTGCCGTTTCTGCCTGCTGTTGAGTATAACCAAGTTTCATATATATAGTAGCTGCTGCTAATGCCAATTCTGTAAACTCCTCAGCATCATGTAACCAATATATTTGTGCTTGTAATTCCCCTAGTGTGGCTGCTAAAGTCTCATTCATATTCAATCTAAGTTTTCCTATAAGGCAATCTGGTAGTGATTGACCATAGCAGTATTTTAGGTGTTAGGAGATGCCTACTGCCTACGGCGGCAAGCTACGCGCCCCCATTTTTGGGGCCAAATGAGCAGTGATTCCAAAAGTTACGCTAAGGAATTAATGAGCTGCTTTTACCTTCTCTTTGAGTGATGATAATCCCGCGTTAATAAGGGCTTCCCGTAGTCCCTCAATTTCTGTTCTGAGCGAGTTAATCTCATCTACCCAAGCATTAAAGCACTATTAGTTCAGATTAAACAATTAAGGTTGTGTTGGAATAATCAACGCTTAACCTGATTGCAAAGAGGGATTAAAGTTGCGCTGTTACACTCTGCTGTGATTCAAACGCGACAATCAGGGGAGTATATGCAAAACTTCAACTTCGAGCGCTTGCTATCAAGTCGCTTGAGACGGCGACAAGTTTTGATTGGGACTGGAGCCTTAACTGGTTTTGCGATCGCCAATCAATGGTCTAACAAAGTTCTCGCCCAGCCCCGATTTTCTAATTATCCCTTTAGTCTGGGTGTTGCTTCTGGTGAACCACTTCCAGATAATGTAGTACTGTGGACGCGTTTAGCCCCCGATCCGCTCAATGGTGGTGGGATGCCACAATATAATGTTCCAGTGCAGTGGCAGATTGCTACCGACGAAAAGATGCGGCAAGTTGTCCGCAGTGGCACACAGATGGCTACTCCAGAATTTGGACACTCTGTTCATGTAGAAGTGCAAGGATTACAACCTGCACGATGGTACTGGTATCAGTTTAAGGTGGGCAATGAAGTTAGTCCAATCGGGCGGACTCGCACTGCTCCTAACCCGCGCGATCGCGTTGAGCGCTTCCGCTTTGCCTTCGCTTCCTGTCAAAACTGGCAAAGTGGTTATTATGCCGCCTACAAAAATATGGCTCAAGAGGATTTGGACTTAGTGGTTCATCTCGGTGATTATATTTATGAAGGCGCACCAAGTACAACTGCGCTGCGATCGCACGATGGCAATGGTGAACCATTTACCTTAGAGGAGTACCGTAACCGCCACGCTCTGTACAAGACTGATCCACACCTACAAGCAACTCATGCTGCATTTCCTTGGCTAGTCACTTGGGACGACCACGAAGTTGACAATAATTGGGCAGACGAAATTCCTCAAGACCCCGAACTACAATCACGTTCGGTGTTCCTTGCCCGTCGTGCTGCTGCTTTTCAGGCATATTATGAACACATGCCACTGCGGGACTTCTCAAAGCCTAGAGGTCTTGATTTGCAGCTCTACCGACGGTTGACTTTTGGCGATCTTGTTGAATTCAATGTCTTAGATACCCGCCAGTACCGTACCAATCAACCCTGTGGTGACGGGCGTAAGCCGCGATGCGCTGAAGCTACTAACCCAACTGCCACAATGACTGGTTCGGAGCAAGAGCGGTGGCTGTTTGAGGGACTAAATCGCTCTGGCGCACGCTGGAACGTCATTGCCCAACAGACTATCATGGCTCAGTTTGACTACAATACCGGAGTTGAAAAAGTCTTTAACCTTGACCAGTGGGACGGTTATGTTGCCTCTCGCAATCGCATTCTCGGTTTCATCCAGCAACGCCGCCCCTCAAACCCCGTAGTCATTACTGGGGACTGGCATTCTAGCTGGGTTAATGACCTGAAGGCTAACTTCGACGACCCCAACTCACAAACAGTAGCAACTGAGTTTGTTGGTACTTCGATCAGTTCAAGTTGTCCTTGGACATTCGACGTAGAAGCAGCATTGCCACAGAACCCGTGGGTGAAATATTTCAATGGAAGACTGCGCGGTTATGTTCGCTGCGATCTCAACCGCGAACGCTGGCGTACTGACTACCGACTGCTGCCTCAATCTCAACCTACCGGAATTGCAGTGTCTGATCCAAATGCACCCGTCATTACAGCAGCTTCCTTCGAGTTGCCAAATCAGGGGTTTGTAGCGCAAGTCTAGTAGGTATCAAGCCGCAGGATGTGGGAACGATGTCTAAGACGGGCTGCGCCTACGCACATTTACTATTTATTTTCTAGTACATTACTAGCCAGTTGTATGTAGCGAAGCGATGACCGAGCGCTGTAAGTTGGCTGCTGAGTTCTACAGCGTTGGGTCAACAACTGGCGATTTGTGGCTGTTCTGTTGTGTTGATATCTCATTTAAACGGCAATTTAGAGATAAGTTATGCCAAATTGCCAGAACCTTGAAACATGGCGGTGTAACTTCAACTTTTTCTTAGAGGAAAACTGACGAGCGATGCTCCTTAAAAACCACTCGGCGATCGCTTCCTCGCCACCTCACAACCCCAAATCCTGCTAAAATCCCTGTATTCAATACATCAACTACCATGTCTGGCAAAGGATTTGGGCAACCCCAACCTACAAAAATCGATAAACTTGTTGAATCTGCGGTGCGTTATTGCCACAAGCGACACCCAGAAGCCTTAGACCAAATTTTTGACAACCTGCCTGTTAAGCTCAACCAGCAAGTAGTAACAGGGATTTTGGCAACATTGCAGAAAGATATTGACACTTTGAGTTGGTTTTGCGGCTACATGGCATCAGAAATCAACCGCAGTGAGGACAACCAAAAGTCTCATCATCCCATTGCCGAACTTAGCAAAACTCTTATTAAATCGGGGATGGAACCGTTTACTGATTTTATGCCTTACCCAGGTTGCCGCATCGTCATACTCAATTCTGAGAAATTTGAATCATTGCCCCAGGAAGTCCAAGCTGTAGTGCAGCAGGTTTTTGACATTAGGGAAAGTTCACCAGAGGAAGCGCATCGGGTAAATAATGCCTTGTTGCAAGAGTTAGTGGTTCAGCACTAATAAAAGCATCCGAATTTATTAAAAACACACCATAGTATGTATCATGTGTAATACTGTATAAATTAGCTAATGCTAAACTGTCACCACTGACGATGGAGAATATTGAGGCACAGATGCAGAAGACGGTTGCGATCGCGGTAGGTAGTGAATGAACAGCCCATCTGCTCAAAACTTAGAAGGAAAAACTGTTATATCCAAGCTTGCTGGTAACTACCGCAGTGGTAAAGCCAATTTAGGTAAAGACTTTTTCGCTCCTTGCTTGAAGCACTGCATTCAATACAGGCGTGCTGTAGGTTATTTCTCAAGTGGGGCTTTGATTGCATGGGCTGAAGCACTCCCACGAATAGCAGCAGATGCAGTGAAGATTCAACTGATTATTTCTCCAGAATTATCCAGTGAAGATAAAGCTGCACTGGCGAGAGCAATGGACGAACTAGAATGCGGTAAGTTGCGACAAATTATTGCAGATCAAATTGTCAAAGATGCCCTCAGCCTAACAGACCAACCCGATTCTGCTCAAGTACGATTGCACTTTTTAGCTTGGATGGTGGCTAATGAGCGATTAGTACTGCGTTTTGCTTTCCCACAACACGTTAATCAACCTGGCATATTTCACGAAAAAATTGGAATATTTGATTTTCCTTGGGGTGATGCAGTTGCATTTACAGGCTCTGCTAATGAATCTAATCACGGTCACAATCAAAATTATGAGTCAATTGATGTGTATCGCAGTTGGGTTATTGCAGATGAAGAGAGGGTAAAAACAAAGATTGAGGAATTTGAAGAGGCTTGGTCAGGTCAAGCTATAGGGCTTAAAATTGTACAACTTTCTCAAGAGGCAATAAAGTTAGTACGCGATTACGCTCCTACTGAAAAACCGAATATTTTTCCAGAACCCAATAACGGTGTAACTCCTCAATTTATAATCCCAACATTAGAAGTTCCTGATTACAGGTGGCGGCATCAGCAAGAAGCGGTAGAAAAATTTCTTCAAGTAGGGCATGGTGTCTTAGAAATGGCGACAGGTACAGGAAAGACACGCACTACCCTTAAAGCTCTTAATCGCTTAGATGATGAGAACAAACTAGATGGAATCATTGTTAGTACAACAGGGACTGATTTACTTGACCAATGGAGTAAAGAGATTGAGCTTTGGGCTATAAAGCGCCCAAAACCTTTTCGAGTTTTGAAACACTATAATTCACATCATCAATTAGAAAGTTTTGTCAATAATCCTAAAGGAGCAGTAATTGTTATATCAAGAGAGAAGCTAGCTTCTCTATTTAAGCGTCTTAACAAAAATGCAAGAAAAAACTTAATTATTGTACATGATGAAGTTCATGGTTTAGGTAGCCCATCAATTCGTGAGCAGTTAAAAGGTCAGCATGAATCTTTTGGCTATCGGCTAGGTTTAAGTGCTACTCCAGAACGAGAATATGATGCAGAAGGCACTGATTTTATTTTTGAAGAAATTGGAGATGTCTTTTTTCAATTTAGTTTAAAGGAAGCAATTGAACGAGGCATACTATGTGAATTCGACTATATTTATCTGCCATATCAACTAACAGATAACGACAAGCAGAGGCTTCAGCAGGTATATTTTAGAAAGGCTGCTCGCTTGCGACAAGGGAGTCCTATGAGCGATACTGAACTTTGGATAGAACTCTCTCGTGTTTACAAAACTGCTGAACAAAAGCCTGATGTATTTGCCGATTTTCTGCGTACAGGCTCCCAATTTATTAATTCGACAATTATATTTATTGAAAACAGAGAATTTGGGGAGCCAATTTTAGATATAATCCACTCTCATATACACCGTTATCGTACTTATTATGCAGATGATGATAGACAAAATTTGGTTGAATTCGCAAAAGGAAATATTGATTGTCTAATTACTTGTCATCGCATTTCACAGGGGATTGATATTAAAAATCTTCAGAATGTTATCCTTTTTTCGTCAGCCCGCGCCAAGCTGGAAACAATCCAAAGAATTGGTCGTTGTCTCAGGATAAATCCTGAGACTCCACAAAAGCAATCTACAGTTATCGATTTTGTTTTACAAGCAGATGAAGAAGATAAAAAAGAGATGAATTCTAATGGAGAGATAAGCGCTGATGAAGAGCGTTGTCAATGGTTATCAGAACTTTCAAAAGTTAGAAGGAAAGAGTAAAAAATGTCTATAGCTCCAGAAATCATTAAAGCAATCAGAGATTCTATTAAAGAAGAAAGTCAACCAGAATCTGTTGCTAATAGGTTGATTGCTTGGCTTGATGAAATGAGTAGTTCAGAATTAACTAATACTGAGATTAGTGAACACCTTGATACAGTTCGTAAATCAATAAATATTGGAACAATTTTAGAGGAAGTATGAAACTTGAATTGGTGGGTTGGAGTAGTAGAGGGCTACGTTGCCCTGATGTAGATATTGACCTCATGTTTGATAATAATCCGGCGCGTGTAACTTTGATTCAAATGCCAAACGGGACGGGTAAAACAACCACACTAAAATTGATTAGAGCTGCAATGAATGGGGAAGCAAGTACATGGACATTAGAAGATATTAAAAGCTTACGTAGGCCAAGTGAAACTAATTCAGAAGGAAATTTTATTTTAAAATTAAGAGTTGATGGACGACCATTGACATTTGAATTAGTTTTTCATTTTTATGAAGGTAAAGTATATTATCGAACAACTTCACCAGGAAGTGGTGGAATTATCAATGGTTGGAACCCTCCTCCTAATGTTCGTCGTTTTTTAGATGATAGATTTGTTCATTTATTTATCTTTGATGGGGAATTTGCAAATGATTTGCTAGATTCAAATTTATCAGAAGCATCTAAAGCAATTGATGCTCTATTTCAATTATATTTACTAGAAGACATTAAAAATATAGCAGAAGATGATTGGCAAAAAAGTACAAAAAACAAACCAAATACTCCTAAGGGTTTGACTCAAAAAAGGAATAAAGTTCAAAAATTAGATCAACGTGTAAGGTATATTGAAAATCTTAGGGATAAGTTTGTTAATAGTCTTTCATCTTTAGAAACAGAAATCAACGAATTAGAACAAAAAATTCAAGACAAAGCAAAAATTGATAAAAATTTACGTAACGATTTTATTGCACAAAAAGAAAGAGAAAAAGATGCTACTCAACAAGTAGAAACTAGTGCAGCAAAAGTCATGAATCAGATTAGAAAACCTCATACTTTGCATAGATTTTTTGGCAGTTCACTAGTTGAGCTAAAACATCAGTTTGATAGGCTAAAACTCCCAGAAAGTACATCTAGTCAGTTTTTTGAAGAACTTCTTGAAGAAGAAAATTGCATTTGCGGTCGTCCTTGGGATGAGCATTCTCGTGAAATTTTAGAGAAACGTGCTAAATTGTATCTTGCTGATGAAGCATCCGGTTTCCTCAACAGTCTTAAACATAAAATCAGTGTGGAACTATCTCAAGATAGTAATGAAAGTGAAAAGGAATTAACAACTAGTATTGAACAACTAGTAAACAATCTCAAATTAAAGTATGAAGCCTCAACGCATCGAAGGGTATTAGAGGAAGAGCTTGTAAAACAAGGAGATGAAGAATTAAAGGAATGGCAGCAGTCACTTCAGAGTAAGAAAGGAGAGAAGAACAAAATAGAAGTACAATTACGAGAAATTAATCGTTCTTATCAAAGCTATCGAGATGATCCTCAGAATTATGAAATAATTTTATGCCTTCAAGCATTAAAAAAATTTCAAAATAATGCTGAAGATGAGCTAGCTGAAATAACAGGAACTATAGAGCTTCATAAAAGAACACGAGTTTTGAATAAAATAATTAATGTGGCTCTTCATAAGGCAAGAGTTAACTTACGTCAGGTAATCACTGAAGAATGTAATAGCAAATTACAGCAAGTACTTTACCGAGATCCAATAAAGATTGAAAAAATAGAACGTTCTATAAAGTTACTTAATCAAACAAATGCAAGCGTTGGTCAAACACTATCTGTGGGTTATACTTTTTTGACCACGCTTCTTAGTCGAGGACAGCATCAATTTCCTTTGGTTATTGATAGTCCTGCTAATCCTATTTCACTGGAAGTAAGAAGAGAAATTGCTAAGTTGATTCCTTCTCTTTGTCAACAATTTATCGGATTTACTATTTCTTCGGAAAGGGCTGGTTTTACAGATACTATTTATAATAATTGTTCAGCAGGTAATACAAAATTTTTAACTTTATTTAGGAAAACTTCAGGGACAAGTAAATTAATAGAATTGCTACCCAAGCATGGAGTTAATCAAACTAGTAATTGTGTACTTGTAGAAGGCAAAAATTATTTTGATACATTTGATATAGAAGAAGATGTTTAATAATAAGTAAATATGGTTAAGTATTTTCGGATGCGTCAAGATACTGAGGATTGGTTTTCTAACATAAAAGACCAGGAACCAATTCAAACTAAGTTTGATATTTATTACTTTTGTCTGATGCTTGGATTTTCATCAGGACGCTGTAGTAACCCTGCTAAAAAATGTCCTGAATTTACTGATTTCGTTGATAATTTTGTGAAAGATTACCGTTCTTCCCAAACATTGATTATTGGCTTACTGTTAAGAACTGAATTATCTCGTTTAGGAATAAGTATAAATGAGAAAGATGAAATCAGAAACCTTTTATTAGACTTGGTAGATCCTACTACCCAAACTAATCTTACAGATAAGGGAATGGATAAAATGAATGAGTATGCTAGTGGTGGTTATGACTATATTGCTGAACAGTTAGATTCAAAACCTTATCATGTTGAAGAGTTTCTAATAACTTATACAAACCTTTTACAAGAAGCTGTTGATAATAATCCAAAATGGCAATCTGCGACAGTAGAACATACTGAAATTTTGGAGCAAATTTAAAGCGATCGCCCCCAACCATGACCAACATCCACGACCTCGGCATGACCGATACCAAGTATGCCCAGCTACTAGCCCAAGGCTACGACCCCAACCTAGAACACCAGTTGATAGAGTTTGGCGAAAACCCAGACCAAGCCAGGAAGCTAGCGCGAATAGTGGGACTGACACAAGACAAAGCACCAGAGACTGATCAGGAGTGGGAAGAATTTATGGCAGTTTGGGGGGATTAGTTTTGGGGAAAGCGTCGCTCCCCTATTCTTAGAGGAAAAAAGAGCGATCGCATACAAAAAAGCCCAGTCATCTCATAACTGGGCTTTTAGCTATCTCAATCAATTATTGGAGGTAGAGTAGTCTCATCAGAACCCATTAGGCAGCAGGTTGTTCTAAATTAACCTTGACAACTTTGTTCTTTTCTTGCTCAGTTTTTGGCAGTGTCAAATTCAAAATGCCGTCTTTATAATCTGCGGTGACATTGGTATTTTGAACTCTAGCAGATAGAGGAATTACACGTTGGAATTTACCATAGTAGAATTCACTTCTTGTAGTGCCATTGTTTTCGGTTTTAGTTTCCGATTTCCGTTCACCGCTAATGTGAACAGCATCTTGGGTGACTTGAATATCCAGGTCTTTAGCTTCGAGTCCTGGTAGTTCTAGCTTCAAATGAATAGCATCATCAGTTTCTTGCAACTCAGCCGCCGGAACTTTGATAAAATCTCTGTCAAGCCGTGCAGATGGGACTCTGGTATCTCCAAATAAGCCGTTGATGTGACGTTCTAAAGCGTTCAATTCTTGCCAGGGGTTGTAACGAACTAGTGCCATAACTCTTTCTCGGATTAATCAGCTATTGTTTAATGGTTTTTGCACTTGGTTTTGTGCTTATGCATTTATAATAAGTATGGTTAAAACTCCTGTAAATTCGGTTTTCATCACCTAATAAAAGGATAATTACCGCACCATCAAAGGCATGAAAAAAGATTACGGTTTACTCTAATTTTGAGGTTCGGTAAACCCGAATAATAACTATTAATACCAATAATAATCAACTAATAAATCTGCTATTGAAGGGGATAGTGCAGTTAGGGGTTGCTTATATTACCAAACTAACAATCACACTCGCTTTACTCGCTTCGCCATCGCACTATTCAATAAGCATTTCGATTTAGTCATCAGGAAACTGCCAAGATGAAATACTTTCTACATCTTTGCTACTGCATTTAATACAAGTAACATCAAATGCTGAATCCATCCACTCATAATCGCAAGCACGACAATGACAGAAAATATTATTACGGTTGGCATCTTTTATACCCTGATGCCATTGCTGTAGTTGGTCAGGATTTTGAAAAGGTAAATTATCAGACATTTTAATCACCACGAAACACCCTACTTAAACGGCTGCCCCCACCGCTCCCAATTTTCCTTGTTGAACGGCGATCGCCACTTTTGAATCAGGCTCAACTCTAGCGCCTGCCGTGCGCGTCGTTCAACTGGAGCATCCCACCAAAAACCAATATTAACTGCCGTCTCTATCTGATAGCGATAATGTAAGTCTTGGTAACTGCTGATGTAATCTTTACATCCATGAGTCCCACGCCAGCGTTTGTTACTACGACAGGTTTCGCCAATATAAAGTAATAGGGAAGCAGCACTATCAATCACAAAATACAAAGCTGCTTGACCAAAATCATCTGGCATCCGGTAAAAAGCCATTGGTTGTAAATGCAGCGTAAACGGATCAATCCGGTCTGGGTCGCAGTGGTTGGGTGCAATGTCGAATAATGTCGCCTGCTGCACTGGCTTGGTTTCCCTCACCCGTTGCTGATAGTCCAAAATTTGTGTTTTCCACTTCAGCAGGGCATCAGCACTCATCACCAGCGCCTCTGCTCTACGTGCTGGTATGGGTTTCACTTCTGGAAATAGGTTTAGTTGATTGGATTCCAAGGGTATTACGGGAGCGTGCCGACTAGCTGATTATCCCCCAAAACTGAATCGAGTAAACCTGTTAACGGGTTTAGGCGATTCGCATTTTTTGAAACCGGAAACGGAACAATAAACTTATTTTTGCGCCCAAACCTGCGTGACGCGAGGGATGCAAAATATTGTTGTTTCGTCAGCAGCCAATGCCCTTATTTGGGCAATCGTCTGGTCAATCTCTTCTTGTGTTGTCAGTCCAGCTTCAATGAAAGCATCAACTGCCTCAAATAATGATAAATCGACTAGGCGCTTGGTGTTAGAGCGCACTACAACGGGTTGCACCAAAGAAACGGACGGTGCAACCAACCCAACATCCTGAAAAACTCGGTATAGTGTGGTTCCAAGACGAAAATGCTGACCGCGAATGTCACTGATAGCTAAGAAAAGTTCAAAACAACGCTCATAAGCTGGGGATGGCGGATCACAAAAGGCACAGCTAAAGTCTGCTTCCTCGCACACCATTAATCCACCAGGCTTAAGAAGCGATCGCATTTGGTCGAGTGCATCAGCAGGACGAGTTAAGTGCATTAGCAAAAAGCGGCAGTAAACCAAGTCAAAAGATTCTTTAGGTAATCCTATATCGTAGGCATTGCCAAGGGTAAATTTTATATTGCTTAAACCCTGAGCCTGTGCATTCTGCTGCGCCTTTTCTAGCTGTGCGGCACTCATATCTACACCAAAAACAGAGCCGCTAGAACCAACCTGTTGGGCCAGCCAGTTAGAAACATTACCAGTTCCGCAACCGATGTCAGCTACTAACATTCCTGGCTCAAGTCCAACTTGCCGGAATAAGAATTCTGTATAGGGCTTGTGGATGATGTTGAGGATTGAAAGCCGATGTGCGCCTAACTCCCCTGTGGCAAGTGTATAGCGGTCATCTTGTGCCATTTTTATCCCCCCATACTACATACAACTTTCAGACTTCGGTAATTGTATAGCTCATCTGACCGTTTAGATACTGCAAAGCTTCTACAAGAAGCACAGCGCATCGTTGCCCAATTAGAAGCAGAAATTAAAGAGTTACGGCAAAGTAATAACCAGTTAGAAGATAGCAATAACCAATTAGATATAGCCAACAAACAATTACAACAGGAGAAAACCGCAATGTCAGCCAGCGCACCACAGCAACCACAAACAGTTACTCTCGATGTCACAGAGTTAGATTCCTGGCTAGAGAAAAAAGTTATTGAGGTAGTGAACAAGGTAACTCACGGGGGAGCAATAGCACCTGCTACTAATCGCTATAACCTGTCAAGCCAACTGTCTAAAGCTAAATCAATTAAAGTATTTAAATCACAGTCAGCTTTACTAGCCATAAATGGGGCAAATGAATCCATTTTCAAATACTCTGGGCGTTTGTGTTTGGGCTAGCCTTAAAACTAAATCCAATTAACTTTCTTTAGCTTTGTTTAACTTTCATCTTCCCAGTTTTCACTCCAATTAATAGTATCTATCGATTCCAATAAGAGCGCCGCTCTTACTGGTTCATAATCTGTAACCGTGTAATGAACTTTTAAAATATTAAACTCAATGCATTGCTCATCCCAATAGATACAGATTGTTTCTCCAGCCCTGGGAACTTGAGGCATTTCAATACTTTTGAGAGTTAATTTTTTGGAATTGGGAGTGTAGACTAGTTTGATCTTCATCTCTGTAACTCCTATTATCGGTGATTGCTTTTTAGTCAGTTTTCCACATCTTGAGTATCACCGTAAGCAAGCTTGATAGCCTCTAACCACAATTCTTTAGGCGCTAATTTGACCGCTTCAACTAACCCAAAGGACTGGAGCGACATGGCTAGTAGTTGCTTGGCATCTTGTTTGGACTTCCCTATGTATCCATCTCTGAGTTCTAATTTCTCAGGGCAACGGGCAACGAAATCATCAAACTTAAGTGGTTGTGATTCCAAACCAATTTTTTCTAAATCTTTTTTCTTAACCATAGTTTGCACGGATCTAGAAAGGAGATAGGAGCAAGGTGAAGGGTTTGCCAGCGTAGCTAGCTTGCCACGGTAGGTATCGCCTTAGTCTCTCCACGCACCTATCCTATCAATTAACACCAGGATTTAGTGAACCGCGTCGCTCTTGACGGGCGGTTATGCGATCGCGCCGTTGTCATGCCAAGAATTGAGATCCTAGCGACAAGTGAGAGGATAGCCAAACTTGCCGCCCCTCGCAACACTTTCTCATCGCTCACTTCCAAGTATCTCTGCAACTGCTCCCTTCTTTCGATGCCCCGAAATTTCCTAAATTATCCGCAGTGGAATGGAACTTCTCGACAACAGAGCAGAGAAAATTTTATCAGGTTGGTAGCTGAGGGTTTGTTTTGGGATTGCTAAGGATAGTGTCAAAAGTGGTGTATTAGTCGTGAGCGAATCAGAACAGCCTTCAAAACAAGACAAGCTTTCCGAAAAACAAATGATTGTCCAAGGTCTTCTGTTCGTTTTCGTGTTGGTTCCATCTGTATTTTTCGTTTTTAGTATTATTATTTCGGATTATTTGGCTCAAACGCCACCAGATCGCTCGTTTGATGATGCAGCTAGAAATTCAAAGGCTCTAGCTTGCGAATCAAAAAAGCAAAACGAGGGCGGTGAGCCGAGGGATTGTTGGAAATAACAAAACCTTGTGTGATACTCCTTTTTCTTGCGTGGATAGGTAGATAGGGGTGATCACTTGGTGTAAAGTGCTTGTTTTTGGTAGTCAGCTGGTACTTGCAGTTGTGCTGTACTCATTGCTTCCATCCCTGCATTGGAAATGCTTACAATCCGAGAGGTAAAGCGGATGGCTAGCTGTTTAGGGGTAGAGAACTACAGCAGCATGAGAAAGGGCAAGTTGATTGAAGAAATACTAACCAAGGAATCAGTAGCGGCGTAATTGACCAGGGGTAGCCGTGACAGCGATACCCCTAACTTAGAGATTGTAGGCAAGCGATCGCTCTTGTAACGTGCGGGTACGCCATCACCAGCGTCGTCTTTGACATGAGATTCCAGAAAAACCTCACGAATCAAAGCCGCCTGTGCTTCTAATTTTTTAA
>NZ_JBIQNW010000050.1:0-43032 GCF_047228265.1 Nostoc sp. UIC 10607
CGACCCTGGTTTCATACCTATCTTTACAGCAATACTAATGAATACTCACACCTGTGTAAAAAACCTACACCTGTCAGCCTTAGTAAGGGGAGGGGCGGTTTTGGCTTTAGACAAAACCGGGGTGGGGTAAGGTGGATCGTAATGGTAAGTGAATGAACTCAATATCACGTATTGACAAGCATTTCACGTTAAGTTGACACCTATGCATAGCTGTGCGCCCCTACTAACTCCAACCTCAGCACCGTTATATCTACCAAAACAGTCATATGCAAAGAAATATTTTCCAGTGGACTCTCCTTCCTGCCCACTGTCTTAAACAGATAAATAAATATCTCAAATAATTGCCTGGTCTGTATTTGAGGAATATCTACCTATTTTGATTGTCTAAAATTTGTCTTTTACCGAAGCCAAATAAATTCATTAATCTCTCCGCCAAGAGTCAACAGTCAACAGTCAACAGTCAAGAGTTAAAAAACTCTAGACTGTTGACTCAGGACTTAGCTTCCAATTGCTGGGGGTGAGCAGGAGATTCAAACTTATACCCTACACCACGTACAGTTTGAATTAATGCTGGCTGACTAGCATCAATTTCAATCTTCTTGCGAATTTGTCCGATATGGACATCTACAACCCGTTGATCGCCGACATATTCATAATCCCATACCTCTTGGATTAGCTCCGCACGCCGCCAAACTCGACCTGGATGACTGGCTAAAAAATGCAACAAGTCAAATTCCAGAGCAGTTAAAGGTACTGCTTGGTTATTAAGTGCCACCTCCCGTCGCACTGGATCAATCATAAGTTTTTCAAATACCAAGCGTTTCTGCTCGGCAGTAGTTATCACTCGTTGACGCCTCAAAATAGCTCCAACTCTGACTTCTAACTCTCCTAGCCCAAAAGGCTTGGTGAGATAGTCGTCAGCACCTTTAGCAAAGCCGCGAATTTTGTCAGCTTCGTCAGCACGGCTAGTCAACATCAGAACAAACACACCATTACGACTTTGCATCTCTTGGCAGAGGTTAAACCCAGTGACATCTGGTAAATTCACATCTAGAATCACCAAATCGGGGTTAAATTGCTCAAATAGAGTTAAGGCTGTCTTTCCATCTTCGGCAGCCTCTACCTGATAGTTCTGCTTAATCAGAAAGCGTTGGATTAAATTCCGAACCGCAGGGTCGTCGTCTACTACAAGAATCTTGGCAGGAGCCATGACCATTACTTTGCACAAAAATTCGTAAGATTAACAAGAGGGTTGCGTAAAAACGCAGTTGCCACTTTAGGACTAACTAAGAATCTACATGGCTACGGTATGAGAATCCTGATCATTCAAAAATAAATACTCTAATCAGGTTCTTGACACCAAGACACGTTCTTGATCCCAGTTAGGTGGTAACTTAAAACGTTTCAATTTTAAATCGATATGCGGTTATATACCACAAGCGATTATTCAGTATAATTAAAAAAAACTCTATTAGGGCACAGTAAGTTGCCAAATTTGAAACAGAAAAGTTGATTTCTTCATAAAAACTATGTGTTTTAGGTACTCTCCGTTCAAATTCTAGATTAGAGCCAGAATTAGGCAACGACATGAGGGTATACACGGAGTTATGGTGATATGTTAAAGTGACTATAGTTGAAATTACAAAGTCGATCAAACTAACCCGTGCTACTATCCTGGTAGGGCATAAAATAGGTCGAGACTTTAGTTTCGATCAAAATAAAACCTAAAGCTGTTTTTTCTTCGACAAAAGACTGCCGCTGACTGAGGCTGAAGTAACAAACTCCCATGAGCGATCAAAATCCCTACGAAAAACTTGGGGTATCAGAAGAGGCTAGCTTCGATGAAATTCAGGATGCTCGTAATCGCCTATTCGAGCAACATAGTGGCGATGCCAAGCATTTAGAAGTAATTGAAGCAGCTTACGATGCGATTTTAATGGATCGCTTACGGATGCGCCAGGAAGGTAAAATTAAAGTCCCTGAGCGTATCAGGTTTCCCGAATTGCGCGTGCAATCGCCTCCAAAAGAAAGTCCAACCCCTCGCGAGCAGTCACCTGCATGGCTGCAACGCATGCTGGATCAGCCAACGCCTGCGGATATACTCTTACCAGGAGCTTGGTTTCTTGGTTTGAGTTCTATTAGCCTGTTTTATCCAGAGGGAGGCGATCAGGTTTTGCAGTTAGCATTGGTAGTTGGGGTAGGCACCAGTATTTACTTTCTCAATCGTAAGGAAGGCAAATTTGGCAGAGCAGTTTTGTTCACCCTGGTCAGTTTAATAATTGGCTTAATCGCTGGGGGACTAGTTGCTAGTTGGCTATTACCACAAATATCATTTGCCAGTTTGGGAACCAATCAGTTCTCTACTGTAGTGACGTTTATATTGCTGTGGTTGGTTAGTAGCTTTCTACGCTAAATTGCTATCCGTAAGCAAGTTTCTATCAAGAAGACGTGGTTTATATGTTTTCTTCTTAAATAATAAAATCAGGAGTCAGAATACCTTTTCTGACTCCTATTTTAATTTTCAACCTGAATGCTGATTAGATTATAAAAATGTTGGCTGAAAACCCTAAAGTTGAAACCTAAATCCACATTCCGCAGGTTAGTTAACAAAGAAAATAGTATTTTCGACAAGATATCAACAGCTTGATACAGCGACCTAGTTTTAAACGTACCGATGAAGATTTTTATACCAAGATAGCTAAAAAGTAAAACTGCTCTGGCCTGCGCCCAGAGCAGAATTTAAACAGAGGAGGTTTATTTCGGGACTTAATAGTTAGTGTTGTCCCGGTTCAGGTACACCCTTCCAAAGCTAAGAGTTTGGTTGCTCCTTGCTTTAAAAAGACCTAAGTACACTTGCGATATTTGATGTGATAAACCAAACCACGGTGGGCGAGGTCAAAGGAGTCAACAGTCGCCATCCCTTGACCATTGGCGGTCATCGCAGCATTCACCCGCATATTTACACTGTCGCCACAGCGTGACCAGACATCAGCCACAGTCACTAATTGATCTCGAACGTTGTAGTCTCTTTCGCCGTTAAATGTCCTAGAAAAAACAGGGCCACGTTGACCAGCAAAAAAGTACTCTGCTCTTAGTCTGCCAATTGTGGCGGGAGCAACATAGCCCCGATAATCAGCATCGTAGAGGGAAATTTGAAAGCCTTGGGGTACTTGAATCGGAATGCTCAAGTTACAGCTTTTGCGTCTTTCTGCTGTCTTATTCCCCAGAGCTATAAACTTATCAAATAGAATACTTAGCTCTTGGCCATCGGGACTCACACCCACACTAGCAGATCCTTCAGGGCAACCGTTACCACCATATTCTGCACCTAAAATTTCAACTTTGTCGTTAGCAAAAGCAGGGCCGATAGAAGCCGTCATCAGTGTAGCCGCAGCCAGAAAAGCTTTTATAAAGTTGTTAGATGTTTTCTTGAAGTTTTGATTATTCATCACTCACCTGTCTTGAGTATTTTCAATAGTATTAAATCCAAATTGGATGCGACCAATTTCGGAAATCTCTGAGGCTATTTATAAAAGATAAAGGGGAAACAATCCTGTAGAAGAATAACTGTAAGATTCAAATACAAAGTATATTTACTGAGTAATAATGTCTTGCATCCAGTATTTTTGAACTCTACTTGGTATTTCTTGGTATTAATCATTTTCGAACTCCAGTAAACTAAGTTACCCTCGTAAGGTAAAATTCACCTTTAACTTTTTACATGACTTACTATGCCTGGATTTTCCACTTGCGAGAAATCCAGGTATTGCTAAGAGGCTATTTATAAAGTAAATCTAAAGGAGGGTCATCAGGTAAAAAGGCAACGATATGATACTGTTTATGCAGTATATCTACATAGTAAGCAATAACGTGAAAGCCTTATTCTACAGACCTTAGTGACTCAGAATAAGCAATTTTAGCTCCTTTGATTCCACCAGCTAAACGCGGTGGACATCCCCGAACAACTGATATGCGATCCTTATCCCTAATAGGGATTTTAGTTGATTGCGATTTTTTAATTTCTTGTTCTGTCCCTCGTACTTTGTAGTTTCAATCTCTAATAGGGATTTTAGTTGATTGCGATCGCTTCTCTCTGAAAACCCTGCCTTATTTGGTTTTCAAGGTTTAATAGCGCGGGGTGCAAAACTATAACATAAAGAGTGGCAATTGTGCTAGACGAAAATAGCTGAAAGCCATTCTACATAAGCTGCGCGGATATTTGAAAGATTATACAGCCGTCAAGTCCTTAAGCTCAAGTACAGACTTTCTTTTATTCCTAGCGAAAACAATTGCCACCCCTCAAACCTCTGCGTTTCACTTTTAACCCTAAATTTGCCACGATGCACCAAACTGTACCTAGCTGATCTTAAAGCGATGCCTGGGTTGGGCGACATCTACGCACTTTCTATGATGATATCGTTATAAAACTTAAAATTTTTCCTTAGCAGCTAACATCTGTAAAATCTTTTCTACATGATCCAACTCTCCAACGATTCGCCGAATTGGGTGCGGCCAAACTTTGACAAGGGTGGGAGTTGCAGAAACCTGATTGAGTTCTGCTTGTTCTGGATGAGTTAAAACATCAATCACTTTCAGAGTATAAGGATGTCCGAGCGATCGCTCCAACAATTCGTGTAAATTTTGCAGAATGCGTTCGGTGGTACTGCTATGTCCGGCAACAAACAAGCGCAGAACATAGCCTTGTGTGATTACTTCCTTTTTTTGTACTATTACTGGCTGGTGGTATTTTGGCACAGGATCAGAAAGGTCTAGACGAACAATTAAGTCATGATCCTCCCAAAGCTGCGAAAATGAGGAACGATAAGTTGTTAACACCATGCGATCGCACAACCCCTCTTGCCAGGGAGCTGCTTGCCATACTAATTCCCCTGTGCCAAAAATGGCATTAAGCAAAGCTTGATGTCTAATTACAGCCGGATAAGCTTCAGCAAAAGTTCGCACTTTTTGAGTGCGTGGATCTAACCAGTTGTCAATAGTTGCAGTATAACAAGGCACTAAAAAGTGCGGCGGCTCTGGCAAATCTAGGATTTCTTGCAAAGCCGAGCATAAATGCAAGTGCCATCGACCTTGCTTGCTAGGGTCGATGCAATAAATTAAATCTCCTCCAGGTGTAAATAGCGCAATGCCTTTAAACAACTGGGGTGTAGATAGTTTATTTGTCGTCAAGTTATTCACAGAGGCTAGGAAGCTAAAAGTAAAAGTTCTCTCTTTTACCTTTTACCTTAGCTATAACCGCAACCAGGATCAGCTAGAAAATTGCGAACCTATTAAAAAGCATGTAAATCTCGTTTCTAGTCGCCTACTGGAAACGATCTTAATTGGGCTGGTGCCGCTAGAATTGGAGCCGGAGCCTCTGGATTCGCATTCCCAGCCGGAGACTGGGAACGAGACAATCCTTAATCCCCAATCTTAAACTCTACCTCGGAGAAACTGCGCCATTTCGTTAGGAGTTGGTGACATTTCTAAAGCAGTTTCTTCAGTAATGCGACCGTCTTGATAGAGATTGAGCAACGACTGATTCATCGTAATCATGCCGTCAAAGCTAGCTTGTTTCATTAACTCGCCAATTTCATCATACTTGCCGTCTTTGATCCATTCTTTAATTGCCTCAGTATTAATCAGCACATCGTGGAAAGCAGCCCGCTTCCCATCAGTTGTGCGACACAAACCTTGGGCAATTACTGCCACTAAAGACTCAGAAACTGCTACCCGCATTGCATCTTGTTCGTCACCAGAGTAGAGATTGAGAATCCGCTCAATGGTTTTGACAGCACTATTGGTGTGCAGGGTTCCCATGACCAAGTGACCAGTCTGAGCAGCTTTTAAAGCGGTGTTGACTGTTTCCTTATCCCGCATTTCCCCCACCAGAATCAAATCTGGGTCTTCCCGCAAAGCTGCTTTCAAAGCATTGTCAAATTTCCGGGTGTGCATTCCCACTTCCCGCTGTTTGACTAAAGACTTGCGGCTTTGATGGACAAATTCTATTGGATCTTCAATGGTGATGATATGCTTGGCCATCTCCTTATTGATGTAGTCAACCATCGCTGCCATTGTGGTGGACTTACCAGAACCAGTGGGCCCAGTCACCAAAATTAAACCTTTGTGGTGATGACAAATATCCCGAAAAACTGGGGGTAAGTTCAACTGTTCCATAGTTAAAATTTTCAGCGGAATCAACCGCAACACCATTGCAGCTCCTTTGAGGGAGCCAAAAACATTAATCCGCACGCGAGCAAAGTCGTATTGAGTTGCTCCGTCAAATTCTAAGTGTTCTTCAAAGCGCTGAATTTCCCCCTCACTCATCACCTCCCGCAACCAATTCATAAAAGCTTCTTTATCTGTTTCTGGATAATCCGTTGATTGAATTTCTCCTCGGCTGCGGAAGCGGGGTACTTCACCCACACCCAAGTGCAAGTCAGAATATCCCTGATCGTAAGCTTCTCGGATTAACTTCGCTAAAGTGAGTTCTGGACTGCTGTTTTGAGGGCGAACTGAACTAGGGATTGGCGGTGGACTACCCGGACGATGACCTGCAACAGGCGCGTTAGTGCTCCTATCCATTGACATATCCAATGTTTGTGTCATCTGCCGCTGTGTACTAAAGGTTGGCGGTGGTGGCGGCATTGGTGGCAAGTTACGTCCAGCAGCAGAGTTAGAATTTAATGGAGACTGTGATTCTGTCATATATCTTCACATTTGGCAGTTAATAAAGTTGAATTAACGAGAAGTCAAGTCACTTGCTTCGATGACTTTTGGAGAATGCTTGCGTGCAAGCCATAGCGCTGATGGGAGGCGATTGAAACTCTATAACCACGGTCAATCCATTTCATCCACATCAGTTTGTATCTTTTTTCTCTGAGATCCCATTACTCAGAAGATTTAGATAAATTATTTAACCTATCTAAACTGGTTTAACACACGCAAGGACTCAGAACACCTCAGGAATACTACATAGGTTTATTAGTGTTATATATTACAAAATGATGAAATATAATATTTTAAACCCTTAGATGAGAAATTTATCCCAGGCATAGACATGAGTTGCCAGCAATTAACAGCACAAACGCTAGCAGAGCATTTATTCAGCCCATCTATAAATTATGAGAATCACTATTAATTTTTATAAGAAATGTTAAGTAGGATAGGAGTAATGTCTTGGGGATCAAAGTTAAAAGCTCATGTCTTTTAGGTTATATGCCTGAAGATAGATGTAGGAAACAAGTTTTTTTAATAGATAGAAACTTGACTTTACATTCACAATTACAAAAAATTAACTGTAAAGTTTAGTAAACAAATGCTCATTTTCCCAATTAGTTTTTATATACTGAATTTCACTGAGAAACAAATTTCAGTTTACTCGCCAAAAGCGAGATATGACTGAAAAATTAAAATTTGCTGTGTATTTTTGGGAGGAAAAGTCATGGTTTCTGCTCAAAGCTCTAATCTAGGAAAGACCTACTCCTTGTTGATGATTAAAAGCTTTTTAATATGGACTTTTACATTGGCAGTATGCTTGTTGGTTGTGGGTTTTCCACTAGTTGTCTTGATGGCTACGGTCGGATGTCTGTTGTCGATTATTTTGCAATCTGTAATGCCTGTTAGTGCTGTTTTGCTAGTAGCAGGTGCTTTAATAATGTTTAATGTCATGGCAGTTGTATTGGCTGCGGGTGTACTAACTCTTAAAGGAGTTCATCCCAGTGAAATCAAATGGTTGAGCTGGCTTCATGGAGAGGCAGACCAAATGCAGTCTACTGTTTACGCTGCTTGCCCTTTAACTTGTGAGATTAAAATGTAGTCATTACAGGTAAATACGACAAACAGTGCGTCTGCCCGGTTAAGCCGGGTTTTTTCATGCTATTAGTCATTGCAGGTAAATACGACAAACATGCGTCTGCCCGGTTAAGCCGGGTTTTTTCATGCTTTTTGTATGATTCATCCTTTAATATTTATGATTTGTGTGATGATTGATCGACAACTATTGACTATTGTCCATAGACCATTGACTATAACCATTGGCAAATCACAGATGACTAATGACAAATGACTAATCAAAAACGGGTTTGCATTATCTTGGGTACTCGTCCGGAAGCAATTAAACTAGCTCCCGTGATTCAGGTCTTCCAAAAGTCTTCAAGTTTTGAGTTGCAAGTAATTCTAACTGGACAGCATCGGGAGATGGTTGAGCAAGTTATGCACCTGTTCAACATCAAGGCAGATTATGACTTGGAAATTATGCAGGTTCAACAATCTTTAAATGATATTACCTGCCGTAGTCTACAAGGGTTAGAAGCATTATTCAAGGAGAAAAAGCCAGATTTAGTCGTGGTGCAGGGAGACACTACCACAGCTTTTGCCGCAGCTTTGGCAGCTTTTTATCAAAAAATCCCTATTGGTCATGTAGAAGCAGGGTTAAGAACTGATGATATCTTCAATCCTTACCCAGAAGAAGCTAATCGGCGGTTGATTTCTCAAATTACTCAGTTGCACTTTGCGCCGACTCCTTGGGCTGTGGAAAACTTGCACCGTTCTGGTGTTTTGGGTGAAATTCACATGACAGGTAACACCGTAATTGATGCGCTGTTGAATATAGCTGCAACCGAAGCCGTTTGTAATGTACCAGGCTTAGACTGGGAATCATATCGGGTTCTGTTAGCAACAGTTCATCGTCGGGAGAATTGGGGAGAACCGCTCTTAGCGATCGCTCAGGGGTTTTTACAGATATTAGACAAGTTTCCTGATACAGCTTTACTGCTACCATTGCACCGCAATCCGACTGTGCGAGTTCCGCTACAAGAACTTTTAGGGAATCACCCCCGAATTTTCTTGACAGATCCTCTAGATTATGGGGAATTGGTGGGAGCAATTGGGCGATCGCATCTTTTGCTTACTGACTCTGGTGGTTTGCAAGAAGAAGCCCCCAGCTTGGGAAAACCAGTACTGGTTTTGAGAGATACCACCGAAAGACCAGAGGCTGTTGCAGCCGGTACAGCCAAACTTGTAGGCACTACGAGTGAGAACATTTTTGCAAATGCTGCTGAGTTACTGAGTGATCCAGATGCTTATGAAGCAATGGCAAATGCAATTAATCCCTTTGGGGATGGTCATGCAGCAGAACGCATTTTGCAGATTGTACAAAATTACCTGGGTCTTTCATCAGAAACATCAACTTAGGAACTTAGATTAAACAAAATGCAAAATTTCTCTTTTTTAGGGTGCATAAGATCGGCAAAAAAGCCGATTTTTCTTTTTTTAGCCTTTCTCATAATCTTGTGGGATAGGTATTTTGCCTAGATTTCTCCCCATCCCACAAGAAAACACCTAGAACTTAGAAACGAGATTTTCAAAGGGTGGCTTTTGGCTAAATACCCAGAGCTACTCTAGTTTCGGGCCCTACCACACCATCTACAAGTAGACCTTTACTTGCCTGAAAGCTTCGGACTCGACTAACAGTTTCTTGACCATAAATTCCATCAACTCTAAGATTACCTAAAGCGGTTTGAACGTCTCTTACAAGCTGACCTCTAGAACCAGGGGTAAGAATAACTGAACCACCAACGCCACCCGGTCTAGTCACAGGAGGGTAGTTAGGTCTATCACCAACCCATCGGGCAAAAACGTATCTACCCGTAGAAAGCCTAGCAAAACCGTTTTCATACCTTTCAATCGCTGGAAGTGTTGCGCCATTTGGTACACAATCCACATACGAATAGTTAGTGCCTGGGCCTGTACGGATACGCAAACAACTGCCGTTAGTCCTGACAAATGCAGCCGAACTCATTTGAATTTGAGCAGCAGCAATAAGTAATACACCAACACCAGCTAAAGTTAACCAAGCCGAAGATTTAAGAAGTTTTTTCCAATTGAATTTAGGTTTGCTTATTCCAGATGTGTCTTCTTTAGTAATAACTATGTCAGAAATTTTCAGATGTTTTTTCTCATTTAATTGAGATTTAGACGGATTATATTTCGTGTTTCCCGATGCCTCTTCTTGAGCAATAAACATGTGAGAATAAGCAAGATATTCCATAATGCACCCCTTTATATGAAAAAATGAGTACTCACAGAGAATTACTTCAATCTTCTCTGTATTTATTCTTAGTATATTTTATATCAATGTGCTTTAAAAAGGTTTACTTTGGCGACACACTTAATTTCAATCATGTACTCAGGGAAAGCGAGCCGCTGAATTTGCACGATGGTGCTTGCCACAACTGGGAAACCAGCAAAGACTGTCTGCCTGCATTTGACCGCAGCGGCGAAGGCCGTCTCCATATCTGTTACAAAAAGCACCTCATCGACGATGTTGGTCATCATAGCACCATAGTGTGTTTGCCCTCCATAACCCTGATAGCTGCCAATGGATTCTAATGCAACGAAACCCAAGCGCGATTATTGCACAAAGCGCAATGCCAAAGGCGAACGCTCTACTCATGGACGGGTTAGAGGAATTGTCCTCTCACCTCACGAATGGCAGAGGTTTCAGACAGCAAAGCAGCAAGCAGAATCTGAGGAAACTTGGAATAAACGGTTCACACAGGAAGATTTAAGCGATCGCACTGGACTTTCCCTCAATACCCTAGCCCGGATTTTTAAGCGCGAACAGGGAGTTGATCGCCAGTCGTTAGAATATTCCGGGCGTTTGGGCTGGAATTAACGAATGCAGACTTGACATCCCCCATTTCGTTAGCTGAGGAGTCCCAAAACCGACAGGCAAACCCTAAACAAGATTGGGATAATGCTGTTGATACATCGGTATTCTATGGACGCGAGACAGAACTAGCGCAACTATGGCAGTGGTATCATGGCTGAGGGATGTCGCGTTGTCCGGTTATTGGGCATCGGGGGGATTGGCAAAAGTACGATCGCTGCAAAGTCTGCACTTGGAATGCAGGCGGAATTTGAGATTGTCATGTGGCGAAGTCTCTCCAATGCGCCACCGTTAGAAGAACTCCTGTCGAGCCTGCTGAAATTTCTCATGCCCATTCAGGGAGAAGCTCCCGTCATTCCTGCCACCCTGGATGAAAAGCTGATCTTAATTGATGAGTATTTGCGATCGCAGCGATGTTTGTTGATTTTAGATAACGCTGAAACCATTTTACACAGTAAGCAAGCCGGTCAGTGGCGATCGGGCTATGAAGCCTATGGGCAATGGCTCAGAATGATGGGCGAAACGCCCCATCAAAGCTGTTGCTTGCTGACCAGTTGCGATAATCCACAGGAAATAGCAATACTGGAAGGCGAACGGAGCATGGTGCGATCATTGCCCTTAAGCGGACTGACTCCAGATGATGAACGGGGTATCTTTCGGCAAAGAGGGATATGTATGGGGTCAGAGACCGAATGGCAAAACCTCGTCCACCACTATGGCGGCAATCCCCTAGCACTAAAGATGGTGGCAGCGGCTACCCAGGATTTATTCAAAATGGAGCAAAGCTAGGTTGGTTGCTCGATTCTGCTGATGAGTCAATCATGATTTTTGAACCCAATAAATTACCAGAATTAAAAGAAAAACAAGATATTTTACCCGTATTGAGTGTTTTGGAAAATTGGCAATTAACAGTTGCAGACGTATTAAGGTGGTTGAGTTTTATTTGAATAAAGCATTTATTACAGCAGAATTCAGGAGTCGGAATTTAGAATTCAGAAGTAAAATACGCTTTATTCCTCTCATAAAATTGGTATAACTATTGACTAATTCCAGTAGCTTGATTTACTTGGCATTGACTGCACAACCCAAAAAACTCTAGGGTGTGGTAAAAAACTTTAAACTTATGGCTGGATTCTAACTGGTCTTCTAAGTCATGAACGGGGCATTGATTAATTGGAATTGAGACACCGCATTGCAAGCAAGTAAGGTGGTGTTTGTCTTGCTGTGCTAGGCTGTAGAGGGCTTCACCGTTAGCCAAATTCCGCACTTGTACTATGCCTTCGAGTTTTAAGGCATCTAAGGAGCGGTAAACTGTCGCTAAACCCATGCTCTGATTAGTGTTACGTAGTTCTACGTAAATATCCTGGGCGGAAATGCCTTTTTTAATGGTTTTCAGTAGGTTGAAAATACGCTCTTGACTGCGGGTGCGTATGGCTCTCATAGACAATTATTTAAATATGCCACTGTAGTTGAAGCTGTTAGATGGGCTAATTGATCAATTAACTTTAACCGCTTCGTAATCTTATTTTCACTCAGTTGGAACAGAAAGTTATAGTATAGCGATCGCAGCATTTAGAAAAAGCCCGTGCAAACCAAGTATCTAGCCAAAATTTTCGTGACCCTTCGTCCTTCAGTCTTAGACCCCGCTGGTGTGGCTGTACAATCCGGTCTTAAGCAACTGGGATACGAGAACGTTGACCAGGTGCGGATTGGCAAGTACATTGAACTCACCATTACCTCGTCTGATGAGAAGAAAGCGCGTCAAGACCTCGATCGCATTTGTGACCAAATGTTAGCAAATCCTGTAATTGAAAATTACCGCTTTGATTTGATTGAGGTCGAAACCCAAACGGGAGTCTTTTAAGGACTGGTCGTGGGGCAGAAAAGGCAGGGGAAGATTAAGAACTCCTAACTCCTGCCTCCTGCCTCCTGCCTCCTAACTCCTAACTCCTAACTCCTAACTCCTAACTAATCATGAAATTCGGTGTTGTTGTTTTTCCAGGTTCTAATTGCGATCGCGATGTTGCTTATGTAACCAGAGACTTGCTGGGGCAACCGACTCGCATGGTTTGGCATCAAGAAACAGACATTGCTGATTTGGATGTTGTTATCATTCCTGGTGGTTTTAGTTACGGGGATTATTTACGCTGCGGTGCGATCGCGCGTTTTTCACCCGTGATGCAGCAGGTTGTGGAACACGCCCAAAAAGGTAAGTTTGTAATCGGTATTTGCAACGGTTTTCAGGTATTAACTGAAGCTGGGCTTTTGCCAGGGGTGTTAACTAAAAATCGGGATTTGCATTTTATCTGCGATCGCGCCCTCGTGAAAGTTGAGCGTAGCGATCTCCCTTGGACACAAGATTATACGACTGGTGAAGTTATCACTTTGCCCATTGCCCACGGAGAGGGGCAATTCTACGCTGACGCAGCCACTCTTGCAGAAATTGAAGATAACGGGCAAGTTGTGTTTCGTTATGAAGGCGAGAATCCCAACGGTTCACTGAACAACATTGCCGGGATTTGCGATCGCCAGGGCAATGTGTTGGGGATGATGCCGCACCCAGAAAGAGCGTCTGACGCGATGCTGGGGAATAGCGATGGCTTGAGGTTGTTTCAGGGCTTGCTAGAGAAGGTAGCGGCATTAGCCTAGAGCAAATATCGGATGACTCGCTTGGGTATTTTACGATCGTTGTCTGAAAGATAAATTAAAATTCTTATACAGACAGCGATCGCTCCATCATATAAAGTTTTAGTTGCAAGCAGCGATGAATTTGCTTCACCAAACAGCCCATTATAGATATCACTTTTATAAATTAACGTACCTCTTTAAGAGTATCAACTTGCTTGGTAAACAACTCAGTAAATAAACTAAGCACAGTCCGTTCTTCGCGTACTTTTATATTGGCACTGATAGACATACCTGATTGCAAGGGGACATTTTTACCCTTAATCACTAAGGATTGTTTATCCAATGAAACTTTTGCCGGAAATCTATAAAACTGATGTGTTTGATCTGGCGGTAATGCGTCTGATCCTATCCCAAGCAATTCCCCTTTGATATCGCCAAACTCGCTGTAAGGAAAGGAGTCAATCCTAACATCTACCTTCATGCCTTTTCGCACAAAACCGATATCTTTGTTGGTGATGAAAACTTCAGCTATATAGTTCTCATTTGGGACAATTTGCAGCAGTTTTGTAGTCGGATTCGCTACAAATCCGGGATTCTTTGCTTGCAAATCGAAAACTGTTCCAGCTACAGGCGCACGGAGTTCTTGATATTTAACATTTAACTGGGTTTGAGAGATTTTACTATTGACATCTGCCAAACGCTGTTCATTATCGAGGATAACTTTCATGAACTGACTATCAATTGTGGCAATGCGCTGTTTGTTATCAGCTATCTTATCCACAATGTTTTTATCAGAAACGGCTACCGTATTACTTAGCTCTTGCCGTCCTTTTTGAATATCAAACTGGAGGCGTTTTTGTTCTTCACCTAGTTGTGCTACTTCCGCAACGAGGGTTTGTACTTGTTGTTGCTGATTTAGATATTGAAGCTGAGAAATTCCGCCTTCTTCTGCTAATATTTTCAGTTTATCTAAAATCTGCTGTTGGATTGCTAAACCTGCTTTAGTATCTTCTAGCTTGACTTGGTTTTGAGAAAGTTGTTTTTTGGTTTTTTCTATTTCTAATTCCGCCGCAGCAGAACGAGAATCTAATTCTCTTTTGGCAATTTGTAGACGTTGCTGTTCATCAATTCCCAGCCGAGAATCCTGACCAGAATTTTTTAATTGAGTCCGCAATAAGTCATTTTCTGCTACTAACGTTGCCCGGCTTTTCAGCAGAAAAGTAGTTTCTTGGGGCAAATTACCGCGCAAATATAACAATTCAGATCCCGTGCCAGTACTTGCACCCATCAATCGGCGATAAATCTGGTTTTCTTTAATTAATGCAAGGCGAATTTTATTCAAAGAATTTAATTCAGCAACAGAAGCGATAGAATCAAAAGTCAGCAGTAAATCTCCTGGCTTGACTTCTTGTCCATCTTTAACATTAACTGTTTTTACCACTCCACTAACAGGAGCCTGAACTTCTTTGATTGTTCCTTCTGGCTTTAATTGCCCTGTGGCTGGAACTACTTGCTCAATTTTTGCAAAATAAGCCCAAGTAATCCCAAAACAGGCTAGCCCCATTAGGGTCACCATGATTGTACGCGACCAAATTGGAGATTGGCGCAAGACAACAGATTGTTCAAATTCTTGAGTACTTGATTTAATTAAAGCCTCTTGGGCAGCTTTCTGTTCTTTTGTCAGTATCGGTGAATCTTGGTTGATTCCATTTTTTTGATTACCGTTTTTCTGATTGCCGTTGAGGTGATTCCCATTAAGTTGAGTCATAACGATTTTGGATTTTTTCTAGGGTGGGCAATGTTTACCAATGCTAAAAACCTTTGCTCCCAGCAATGACTAATTACAAGTTCACATCTTGTTGCTGATACAGGTAATAATAATGACCTTTAGTAGCCATTAATTCTTGATGGCTACCTTGTTCTATAACCCTGCTATTATCCATGACAACGATCATATCTGCATTACTTACGGTGTTCAGCCGATGGGTAATAAAAAATACTGTATCACCCTTGAATGCTTTGGCTAAATTGAGACATATTTGCCGCTCTGTGGGATAATCTAATGCGCTGGTTGCTTCATCTAAAACTAATAATTTTGGTCGTTGTAAAACAGAGCGAGCGATCGCAATTCTTTGCCGTTGTCCACCTGAAAGTGCAGAACCCCGTTCTCCCACACGTGTGTTGTAACCGTTGGGCAAATTCATAATAAATTCGTGGGCGCACGCAACTTGAGCCGCTTCGATAATTTCTTCGGTTGTCGCATCGGGATTCGTTAGGGCAATATTTTCCTGAACGCTTCCGTCAAACAACAGCGTTTCTTGGGGAACTACGCCAATTTGTCGTCGTAGAGAATAAAGTTCTACTTTGGCAATATCATAACCATCAATCAAAATTCTGCCGGACTCAGTTTCGTAAAGCCTGAGCAGTAACTTCATCATCGTACTTTTACCAGACCCGCTTTGTCCGACAATACCGATAAATTTCCCTGGTGCAAATTCGAGGTTGACATTAGAAAGTTGCAGAGGGCCACTTGTACCAAAGCGGAAGGAAACATTTTCATATTTCACTGCTCCCTTAATCGCAGGTAAGGGTATGTTGTAGCGGTCTGTTTCTCCTTCTTGTGGGGTATCGACAATATCGCTTAAACGCTCTAGAGACAAGGCTGTTTCTTGGAAGCTTTGCCAAAGTTGAGCTAAACGCAATATTGGGCTGGTGACATAACCCGATATAATTCTAAAGGCAATTAATTCGCCTAAAGTTAATTCTCCTTGGAGTACTAGATAAGCTCCTACCCACAAAACTAATAAGCTGCTGAGTTTGTTGAGAAAGCTGCTGGTAGAATTGGCGAGGGTGGAAGTCACAACTGTTTTAAAACCAGCAGCGACAAACCGAGCATAACGCTCTTGCCAGGAAAAGCGCGATCGCAATTCGATATTTTGCGCTTTTACTGTTTGAATTCCTGACATCACCTCCACTAAATAAGATTGAGTTTCGGCGTTGCGTTCAGCTTTAGCACGTAACTGTCTGCTAATGGTGGGAGAAGCAATTAAGGTGATCACGATAAACACTGGAATTGTGCTTAAGCCTACTAAGGTGAGTTGCCAACTGTAAATCAGCATCACACCGATATACACCACCGAGAATAGAGCATCCAACCCCACTGTTAAAGCAGTACCTGTGAGGAATTGACGGATATTTTCTAGTTCGTTGATACGAGTGGAAAGTTCACCCACCGGTCGGCGTTCAAAGTAACGCAGTGGTAAACGTAGTAAATGGTCAATAATTTGCGACCCTAAACCCATATCGATCCGGTTAGTGGTATCGACAAATAAGTAGGTTCTTAAGGTAGTTAGTACTGCTTCAAATAGCCCAACGACTAATAGCAGAATCCCTAAAATATGTAGTGTGCCAATACTATTTTGAGTGATAACTTTATCAATAATTAACTGAACTACCAGAGGATTTGCCAACGCTGCCAACTGCACGAAAAAGGAAGCGATAAAGACTTCTATCAGAACTCGACGGTGGCGTGACAAATAGGGTATAAACCACCGTAAACTAAAGCGTTCTTGGGGTGTTTCTTTGGTAGCAGTTAGCAGTAATACCCTAACTTTGGGCGGAAAGTCGGTTGGATCAACATCTAATTGTTCAACTAATTGAGCGGGTTTGCAGCGCACAATTCCTTGGGATGGCACACCTACAATCACGATATTTGCATCCGCTTCATATAAAACGGCAAAATTATCACCATAGCGAATCAATGCCGGTGTAGGAATGCGCGCCACTGAGGCGATTGGTAGTTCTATCAACTGGGCTTTAAGTCCGATTAATTCTGCCAGGTAGGCAGTAACTTGAAACGATATAACCCCCTGACGTTTGACTTGCTCAGTTAAGATACGGCGAACTACTTCTCGACGGAACGGCATTTCTAGGTGCTTCGCAACCATTTGGAAGCAGGCGAAGGCTGTATTTAATTCTCCCTTACCACTAAAAAATGGGTATTTGTGTTTTGACGAACTCTTTGAGGTCTGGGGGGCTATCTGTGGAACTATTTCGTCTGATGCGTAGGGAATATCTAATTCCTCTGCGCTATCTGATTTAATGTCACTTACTGCAAGTTCTATCTGATGACTATCTTCCAATATCAAATCTGACGGATGTATACCAAGCAACCGTGCGGGGTTTTGACCTATGACCTGGATTTTGTCTCTATCGTCGTCTGATTCTAAGCGATCGCCAGGTGATAAATTCGTGACTGTACCACCGCCACTCACAAACCAGACGCTTTTGTTATCGAGTTGGTTGAATGGAGTTTTTCCTGGAGGTAAGTATTGTACTTTTGCCTGTGGTAAGGCTTTTTCTGTCAGTTCTCTGAGATTTAAAGTAGCGATCGCTTGCTTTTGCCAATAGGAACCGAGAATATCGAAAACTTCCACCAAATAACTGCGGTTCTTGCGAGCATCGGCAAAAGCTGGGTATGAAGCCAGAAAGCTAAAATATGCCGATGCACTCAAGGTTAAACATACTACTTCGGTGGAGGCGATCGCTGTCTCACAGGCGACTTCACGCAACAAACCAATTTCGCCGATAATTTCCCCAGGTTGCAGTAATTTTAGGGTAATTGGCATTTGCGTCTGGGGGTCATATCCCAACAGGCGCACTTGTCCCTCATAAATGATCGTGATGCGTTCCGGGAGACTTTCTTTACCGATGATTTTCTGACCTATGCGATAGCGCCAGGCTTGCAGTTGTTCTGATAGATTAGCGATCGCCCCATCTGGTAAGTGATCAAACCCTTCTAGGGTAGTGAGAAATTCAAGAAAAGTGTTCTTAATATAAGTCATATAAAACAAGTCGTAGGTAAAAGTCAGGAATAAAGTCGAAAATATTAGGGAATAACTCTTTTATTAACAGTGGTAGTGTTTGGTTTTATGCCAGTAGTGCCAAGACTTCTATGGCATTTAGTGTAGCTAAATATGTAAAAACACAGAGGGTAAGTTTGTCTAAATTGCAGACCTGCATTCAGATCACAGGGTTACAAATGTTATACGTTGTTCAAAACAAAGATAATGTAAATAGGTCGAGGATAAGTTATCACTTAGTTAACGTTACATAATTTATACAAATTTAAAAGTAATATTTAGTATTGCAAGTATGCAAGATTGATACTCATCATCAAACCAAGACACAGAAACGCGGTTGTTAAATTTAGCGTTGCATATTTTAATTTGTGATAATCAACATGAAAATATCACAGATGCTTTCCTAAGTAAATACCCTAATGAAGAATTATGTAATAAAAAAAACTTTAAATTTCTGAATTATTTTTTACAAATTCTTAAATATAGGGATTGACAGTATCACTGATGGCGAAAGACAGTAAGCTTTCCTTGTTAAACAGCGTTATGCTCGATTTATGAAAGAATTCTCCATCAATTTTTTGCTAGCTTAATTTAAGAAAAATTAACTGGAAAAGTAAAGGTGAAGATTTTTTGTCACCTTACAAGAATCAACTATTAAATTTATGAAGGAAAGACAATAACTGCCTTCAGTAAATTTACTAGTTTAATTAATATCGAGTCTATTTAATTGCTCCGCATAAAATAGCCTCATCCCGCAACCGGGATGAGGTTATTATGTTTTACTAAGTAATTACTCGTATTTGATATTATGCAAGATTGACACTTAAATTTACCTGCACAATCACATCGTTGTAATCTTTATCACCACCATTTGCTAAATCTTCAAAACCAAAGGTGTTATTTCCCAACAGTCGAATGTGATCTACCTTATCTGAGTTAGCGCCCAAGAATGAGAAGTAAACATTCTTACTGGTATTCCCATTAAGAATAGCATCGGGTTTACCATCCACAATAATAAATGGTGCAAACAGAGAATTCGGCCCGAAAGTGCCAGTGTAATTTGCCGTACCTTGGTTGTCCACCGCCAAGTCAACACCTCCAATACGCCCACGCATAGCAGCTTGAGCGTAACCAGCCTGCCCAACGAGAATATCTGCTTTGCCATCACCGTTGGTGTCAATACCACCATTCTCATCAGCCACCTGATAGAAGCCGACAAAGTTGTTGTAAGATGCTTCTCTGTTGACTGTAAACTCAGCTGTTACTAACTGTGTCACACTCCGTAAATCAATCAGTTCGCCTTGATATTTGCCTTGCAGACCAGTACCTAAAGATACCTCTTGCTCTGTTGCCTGAATGTCCACAACCAAATTCTGGAAGTTGAGAGAAAACCCTTCACCCTCTATGTTGCTATTTGTAGCTGAGGAAAAAACGACACTTGAGAAAGAAGTTTTTCCAGACAGTACAGCCTGAGTAGTACTGTTAGATATCATATAGAATCTGAGCTTCGTACCAGACTCGAATTCTAAGATATTTTTCAAGTCATCGTTCTTAAAACCCTTGGGCAGTTTAGCAATGGAGGATAAAATCACCTTGGAACGCTCCAGAGCCACTCGCGTATAACCTTCTGCACCAGGGGCTATGCCGTTAATTCTACCTTCATCATCGTCAACAGCAAATACACACAGTTCATTCACCTCTTTAGCGCTGTTGTTTTTTATCTTAATAGATACCTTTCCTTTACGACCCTTAACTTTACTGTTGACGATAAAGATATTCTGAGTAATATTGACTAGCTGGAAAATCGTTGTTATCTGGGTATTTGTATTAGACCCAAAGCCATCAATATTAACATCCAATTCCTTGTCCAAATAAAGCCCATCAAGGTCAGTAGTGCGAACGCGAATTTTATAACTAGATTTAGTCGCGTCAGATTTAATTTTTAAGCTATCTCCCTCGATAATGAATGCACCATTATCAGTATCGCCAGTACCCGCTACCAAGCTATAAGTGTGTTCATCGTCTTGGTCTGGATCAATGGTGTTGAAGTTACCGATGATTTTTTTATCATCATCGTCATTATCATCTCCATCACCACTACCATTATCGTCATCATCATCATCGTCGTCATCGTCATCGTCATCGCTGATAGCGGTAAATATTAAGTTCGTGGGAATTTCGTTAACGTTGTTGACATTGATAACTAACTCTTTCTCAAAGATGAATCCAGCAATGTCAGTGCTAGATACTCGAATGTTGTAAGTTGATTTGCTTTCAAAATCGGGGGAATTAATTATTTGTAGGCTATCATCAACAATGGTGAAGAAAGTATTATCAGTATCGCCAGTACCCGCTATTAAACTATAGGTGTACACCTCGTTGGTGTCTAAGCTAGTAGTGAGAGTGGCAACAGAAGTTGCCGCAGCCACATTCTCATTTACACTGGTAACATTCAACATCAAGTCTCTATTTAGAAGCACAGAGACATTGTTAGAGCTGGAGTTAGCTACCACCAAATCGAGTTTGCTGTCACCGTTAAAGTCTGCCACAGCAAGGGACTCAGGATTTGAACCGACTGTGAAGTTGGTGGCAGTGCCAAAGCCGCCATTGCCATTGTTCAGCAGCACAGAGACATTGTTAGAACCAGAATTAGCTACCACCAAGTCCAGTTTGCTGTCACCGTTAATATCTGCCACCGCAACAGAACGAGGACTTGTCCCGACTGCGAAGGTGGTGGCAGCGTTAAAGCCGCCACTGCCATTGTTCAGTAGCACAGAGACATTGTTGGAACTATAATTCGCTACTACTAAGTCTAGGTTGCCGTCACCATCAAAGTCTTCCACAGCAACGGAACGGGGACTTGTCCCAACTGTGAAATTGGTGGAAGCATTAAAGCCACCACTGCCATCGTTCAGCAACACCGAGACATTGTTGTCATCAGAGTTCGTTACCACCAAGTCTAGGTTGCCGTCACTGTCAAGGTCTCCCACAGCAACGGAACGGGGACTTGTCCCAACTGTGAAATTGGTGGCAGCGTTAAAGCTGCCACTGCCATTGTTCAGCAGCACAGAGACATTGTTGTCCGCAAAGTTCGTTACTACCAAGTCTAGGTTGTCGTCACCGTCAAAGTCTCCCACAGCAACGAAACTAGGACTTGTCCCGACTGTGAAGTTGGTGGGAGCGCCAAAGCCGCCACTGCCATTGTTCAGCAGCACCGAGATATTGTTGTCAGCAAAGTTCGTTACTACAAAGTCTAGGTTGTCGTCACCGTCAAAGTCGGCTACAGCAACCAAACTAGGACTTCCACCAGTTGTGTAGTCAGTGGCAGTGCCAAAGCTGCCATTACCATCGTTCAGCAGCACCGAGACATTATTGTCATCGGAGTTAGCTACCACCAAGTCCTTTTTACTGTCACCATCAATATCTGCCACCGTAACGGAAGTGGGATTTGTTCCAGCTAGGAAGTTAATGGCATTTGTAAATGATGCGGTCATAATTGTTTTGAAGTATGATATTTGGTTGCCTCACACCTGTTTCTATTGAAATAGCAAGATAGTTAATAAAGGTAATATTCTTTGCTACCAAGGTGAGGAATGTACCATACAGCTTATTGTCTAATTTTTAGGAAAACCTCAGCGAATACACGTACAAAATCCCAATTTAGTACTTATGCAAAGGCTTGATTAGCGATCGCATTTACATATACATGGCTTACGTCAGTGTCACAAAAAAGATGTAAATTTAAGTTTATAGTAGGTACTAAAGTGGCTGAACCGTATTGTATTCTTTCCGCAAATTAAAAAACCCCATCCTGTAAGCAAGATGAGGTTGCAAAACTGTACTAAATTAGCTGTATGAAATTGAAAAATTAAGAACTAAGCCACGACACTAACAGAAAAAACGAAATCATTTGCTGTAAGGGTTGTTGAGGTAATTCCCAGTAATAAAGCCAACTCTGTATTTCCAGTTTTCACTAGAGTGTCGCTACCCTGTTGCAATACCGTGAGATTACTGAGGATAATGCCGCCCAGCCCGATTTTATCAATCCCGATCGCAAAATCAGTCACAATGTTTTTGCTAGTTGGCAGACTGGCGTTAGCAATCCAAAACTGATCAGCACCAGCACCACCACTCAGGCTATTACTACCCTGTTGTCCAGCAAATAGAGTGTCATCACCATCGCCACCAGATAGAGAGTCATCGACATTAGAGAAGAGTTTGTCATCTCCAGAACCACCGTAAAGACGGTTATTACTGCCGTTACTGGTGAGGGTGTCTTTACCTGAGCCACCGAAGGATAATTGACGAGAACCTTCAATTACTGTCAGGGTATCAGCACCGGCTGCCCCAAATAGATTATTACTACCACTAGCTTCAATTACGACAACAAGATCATCACCATTACCACCATTGGCACTGGTATTTTGAGCCGGGCCATTTTGACCAATAAATATCTGATCGTCACCCTCTCCTGTGGACAATGAAGAGCCACTACCCACAAGCACCGTATCATCCCCATTCCCGGTTTGGATTGTGTTACCTTGAGTAGCCTCGACAAAATCTGCTCCATCACCTGTAAATAAGGTTTGATTTGGCTGGGCTGTAATATCATCGCTGGTAGTGGAGCCAAATTTAATTTCTTCAGCTTTTGGTTGACCTACACCAGGAGCAAGATTGAGAGGATTCTCCAGCTTTAAGAGAATAATTTCATTGTTGTCTATGACTGGATTCTGAGGATCACCTCCAGGACGACCTGTTGAGAAGGGATAGTTGTTGTCATTAGCTACCAAAATGGTGTTTTTGTCAACAACCAAAACATTTTCAATGGTTACAAATGGGAAATCAAAGGTGGTTTTACCATCGCCATTGAGGTCGTTAGGGTCTTGGATGTTCAACAAGTCTGCAACTTCTTCTTTGACTACATAGCCATTAGAGTCTGTTTTAGACAGGTCTATTTTGAAAATTTTCTTGAATTGAGCAGAAGCTCCTTGACCACCATCCCGCTCAATGACTAGGTACTCATTGTCATTAATTACTGCTAGATCCCCGATCGCATACGCGGGATTTTCCAACTTGTAGTAAAGTTTATTATCGGTGTACTCGCGGCTGGCAATATCAAATTCGTTAATCCGCAAAGCACCAGCAGGATCACCCTGAACCGTACCCTCTAGCAGCATATAAAGCTTAGTTTTGCTGGCGTTGATTGCTCCACCTTCAAAACCTTTAGAGCCACCCAAATTAGCAAAAGCATCTCCTAAAAGAACATCGGGGTTTTGTGGCGATCGCACTAAGTTATTCTGAGGATCACTCAAGAAATCTCGGACTTTATCCCCTGTATCTGGGAAGTCTGTGAACAGTGCATCTACCCCTAGTTGAAAGAACTGCTGAAATTCTAGTTCTGGATTACCTTTGTAATCTGCTGCTAAATACAGGTCTTCATCGCGGAAGGTGTAAGGATGAACCTGTAAACCTGCATCGTGAGCATCTTGAATTAAGGTAGTGGGAGGTAACAGTGTCTTGTCAGCATCATTTACTGTTCCATCACCATTGACATCATCTGCCAAACCATCGTTATTAGCATCAGTGCCTTTGACACTGACAATTAACCGCTTCCAAGGGCCAATGCCATCAGCATAGGTAGCGATTTCAGCCAAACCTTCTGGAGTCCGTAAATCACCATAAGTCCGAAGGTCGTCACTGACTTCAAAATCATAAGGCTGAGTCTCTATGATCTCACCGTTTAGCTCAATGCCTGCTGCATCTAGAAGCTGGATCAGAGGAATATCTACGCCTGCCTCTGGCATAATGCGATCGTGGAGATCCTTGAGATTACCAACTTCAAAAGACTGGATGAAGATGCGACTGGGATCGGTGAAATTCTCAGCCTTGAGTGTATCGATGAGGATTTCACTGATGTTTCTGTTAATTTTCTCGGTAGTGCCTACGTAAGTAGCTTCTTCGGCAGAATAGGTGGGATGCTTAGTTTCAGGATAGATGCCAATCTTTTTACCCGTCTCGGCTTCAACTTCTTTAACCAAGTCGATGATTTCGGCGAGGGTGGGAATTTCAAATTGACCATTGAAGGATTGGTCGCGGAAAGGTACACGCTGTATCGCTCTTAAGGTCTTGATTTCTTCTAAAGTAAAGTCTTCAGCAAACCAACCAGTGATTTCAGTTCCATCTAGACTGACTGTTTTCTTGCGATCGGCAAACTGTGGATATTTGGTAATATCGTAAACGTCTGTGGTTGTATTGCTTAAATTAAGAGTGCCATCAGCATTCAAAATTGCCAAAGCAGGCTCATGGCGAGCAATTAATACCCCATCTTTTGTAACTACTAAATCAGGTTCAATAAAGTCAGCACCGTCGGCAATTGCTTGTTTGTAAGCTTCTAGTGTATGTTCTGGAAGCTTTCCACTTGCACCTCTATGACCAAGAATTTTAGGTGCTCCTCCATCTAGAGTTTTGAAGAAGTCAGGTGTAGCAATGGGAGCTTCTAACAGTTTACCAGTGGCATCAAAATGCAGTAGGTAAGGGCCAAACTCTTCTCCAACCCAAATTGTCCCGTCTTTATCAAAGACGAATGATTCTACATCAAAATCTGCGCCAGTTAGTAATCTTTCAGAACTTCCTTCATTAACTATTTGGAAAGGAATCTTGTTATTGGGATCAGATAGTTGAATGTAGTCTAAAACTTTAACAGTGCCATCTCCATTTTCTGTTCCCTTAAAACTTGGGTCTAGACGATGGATGCGTAACAGAAAGTCTTCACTATTATCTTTGCTGCCGTAACCATTATCTGACAGAAAGTATAAAGAGTTATTATTAGCAAACTGTACACCACTGAAGCCTTGTATTGGCT
Source organism: Nostoc sp. UIC 10607 (assembly GCF_047228265.1). NCBI lineage: Bacteria > Bacillati > Cyanobacteriota > Cyanophyceae > Nostocales > Nostocaceae > Nostoc > Nostoc sp. UIC 10607. Next base: position 25,022 of record NZ_JBIQNW010000050.1, read on the forward strand.
GTCCTGGGAAAGGCCCCGTTCTGCCATTCCCTGAAATTTCCTCACCAGAAACTGGCCCATCACCATAGGTATCAGCAGGTAAAGAGGCAAAGCCTACTAATTCAATTGCCATAATTAGAATGTTGGTTGGGTATTTGGATTTAACTGGTTCGCAAACTATTTAAGTTCTCTCATTGCATCACTTGTGGAAAAAAAAAATCATGTTCTCATGCTAAAAACCGGAATTACGGATAAATTTCAGAATTACAACACTACAGGTCGGGCAAGTCCGTTAAGTCCGATTTCGTCATCAACACTGAAAATAAATGCATTTACAAAAAATGTATTCTTTCAGAGTTATCGAAAGCTTGAGAAATGAGAATTTGATGTCAACTACTAATTGGTGTTAGTTAGTCATGAGTGTAGAAGACTGAGATACAGAATTGAAATCTGTTGATAGTAGTATGAGAGAACTTAGCTAGCAGTAAATATATTTTCATGAGAAGATTAAGAAAACAATAAGCTAACTGGAAGAAATGATTAATTGTAAGGGCTTATAAATCAATAAGGTTCAGCTAAGGGTTATTGCTGTAGGTAATTGGTCTTTGAAGACGCGATAAATCGCGTCTCTACATGAGGGTTTTGTTGCTCATTCTGAACTGTATTGGCTTATAAATTCATGAAAATCTTTGCAACACATGAAATATTTAGATCCCCGACTTCTTAAAAAAGTCGGGGATCTTGTTGTTTAGAAATAATTTAGGATTGGGTTAACGCTAGGTAACAAACTAAGCCACGACGCTAGGAGAGAAAACAAAGTCATTTGCAGTCAGGCTAGTTGAGATAATTCCCGACAATGAAGCCAACTCAGTATTTCCTATTTTCACCAAAGTGTCACTACCCTGTTGCGACAGCGTTAGCCCACAAAATTGAGTTACGCCAACACCGCCAAGCCCAATTTTGTCAATCCCGACTGTGAAATCAGTCACGATGTTATTACTAATTGGCAGACTACCATTAGCAATCCAGAATTGGTCAGCACCAGCACCACCACTCAGGCGATTACTACCTCCTTGACCGGCAAATAGCACATCATCACCATCGCCACCAAATAGCGAATCATTGATATTTGAGAAAAGTTTGTCATCTCCAGAACCACCGGAGAGACGGTTATTGCTACCGCCACTGCTAAGGTTATCATTACCGGAACCACCGAATAATGATTGGCGAGAACCTTCAATTACTGTGAGAGTATCATCACCTGCCCCACCAAACAGATTATTAATACCACTAGCTTCTACCACGACAATCAAATCATCACCATTGCCACCATCAGCATTGGTATTTTTAGCCGGGCCATTTTGGCCAATAAATATCTGATCATTACCCTCTCCCCCAAATACTGAAGAGTCACTCCCTACAAGTACAGTGTCATCACCGTTCCCAGCCTCGATTGTGTTACCTTCAGTACCTTCTACAAAGTCTGCTCCGTCACCTGCACTAAAGAATTGTCCTGGCTCAAGATTGACGGTATCGCTGTTGCTAGAACCAAAACCGTTCGGGAAAGTAGGCTCTACGACTGTCAGATTATTGGGTAGTTCGAGAATGCCGAGTTTTTCAGCGGCCGTATTACCCGTAACGTTGAAGTCGTTGTCGTTAAGCAAAGCTAGAGTGTTGGGTGCTACCAGCGCTAGACCTTCTAATTTTTCTACCCCGGTGTAACCCAACTGAGCAGCATTAGCTATTAGGCTTTTGGTGACAGGGGTGATATTGGCAGTAGTTAACTCGGCAGAAGTAAGTTGTTCAATGGTTTTATCAGATGGCAAGGTAAAGTTAGCAGGGTTGTTGATGTTGGTCGCCCCGGCTAAATCAATTTGGTAAATTAGTTTATTGCCAGCAGATGTAGCATTGTCATCTCGCTCAATTACGGCAAATTTGCCGTTACCCAAGGAGACTGCATCGCCAATTTTATCAGTTGCAGGGAGACCTTCCAGGAGATATAAATACTCTGCTGTTACCTGCTTGGTGACAATATCAAACTCTAGAATTCGCAGATTGAGAGAACTCTTGGAAGTTGCATCATTGGCGACATCTGGATTATCAATTGGACTCTGAATAAAGGCATATAATTTATTATCTTCCAGGGCGACAGCTTCAAATCCTCGGTTATTGCGGCGTTGAGCGTAAACTTCTGGCAATACCTCAGTGCCAAATGTTCTAGGGGGTTGATCTGGGTTGGGTGCAGTGGCAGTTTCTTGAGGAATAAAGCGGTCAATCAGTTTACCATTAACATCAAAGTGATAAATTGCCGGGCGGTATTCATCTACCATCCAGTAATCTCCATTTTTCGCAATTACAATTCCTTCTAAGTCAGCACCCAAAGGATCGTTAGCGAGAACATTGTTGTCTAAGTCAACGGCAATTTCATCTGTGTATGCTAAACCGTTTCCTACAGCTTGCAGGTTAGGCAATCCCATTAATGGCGTTGTCCCATCTTGACGGAATAGCCCCGTTCTCTTGGTAATAGTGATTTCACCTGTGGTGCGGTTGAGTTCAAAGCTGACTATTTCTGGTTGGAAGTCGGGTAATAAAAATGGTCTGTTTACACCATCAGGCTCTCCATTGGGGCCTCTGTCTGTGTGAGTGACAAACTTCAGGTTGCCATTTGCTGCAAACCCTTGGAAATACAACCCAGAAAAACCACCTAATAAAATATCTTGATTTTCAGAGGTTGTTCCTAACTTGGGTAGATTTTCAAATTCATAGATAGTCAGTTTGGGTTGGGCAACAGGATTGCGTGGATCGTAACTAGTGGTGTCAATAGTTAGAGAATTAGGGAAGGCATTGGCAATATTTTCCCAAGGTACAAACTTGAAGTTAGAACTGATATTTTCTTCTTCACCTTCATCGCTGACTATTGTGGCAGGTTCATTAGAACCATCTTGAGTGACAAATAAACCAAATGGAAAATTAGGCCCCAGTGGCACGTTAATTACTTCTGCACCATCTGACTCTTGTACGCTGTCAATTGGCCCATTGTTTCCAACGGCAAAGTTACCTACATATTCGTTGTTACCTTCACGAGTGTAGGCAACAAAGGTATTATCACCTTGGCTAGATGCTAATAGGTAGCCTGTGCCATTTTTGCCGTAATAAATGGTCAGTCCTTCTACGTCATCGGTTAGGTTAGTACCGCCCAAATCTCTGACTTGATCAATTAGCTTGCCAGTTGTCCCACCGTCTGGTTCTGCTTGGAACTTCCAGATACCGACATTTTCTTGGCCGATGTAGAGGAAACCAGTTTCCTGGTCTACTACCATACCCTCTGTTTGGGGATCGCGATCGCCAATTGTTGGTACAGTAAATTCTCGGACTCGTTCAATACCAATTTTGCCATTACCTTTGTCAATCAGCTTAAACTGAGCGACATCTCCGGTTTCGCGGCGATTGGCAAAGACATAATAATCATTGGTGATTGGACTACGGTACAATGCCAGTCCGTAAGCACTCCGAGAAGATGAGGAATAAGGTTCTGCAAAAGGTAGCCCTTGGAAGAGAGTACCAAGACTGCTGTCGGTAATATCTTCCAGGTAATTGCCGTCAGCGCCAGGGTTGGGGTTAATTTTGAAGATTGCTAGTTTATCATTGTTGCGATCGCTAGCTACGGCAATATCAACAGATTGATTGCCTAATTTAAAACCGTATTGCAGGTCTATGTTGTTGTAGCGAATACCACCAGGATTAACTGTCTCTAACAAATTACCAGACAGGTCATAAATCCGCAGGCCGCCATTTTTCACTGAGGTTAATACTAGGCTATCAGCAGAATTTGTAGCATTAATATAGATGGCAGGATCATCAGCATCGGCACGTTGATCGACTGGGAGTGTTTCATCATCCAACAAATCGGGACGAGTTTCTACCGTGGGTGCAGTAGTTGGAACTAAGTCTGCATCCAGCGTGAGGATTTGGGTAAATTGGCTTTGATTGAAGTTGTTATCACTTACCAGCACAATCGACTGGCTACCATCTGCTAATTTTGGGCCAAAGGTGATGCCTTCAATGTTATCTGTACCGTTAGGCAAATCCAGATCATTTAAATTCAACAGCAGACGTTTTTGAGCAGGTTGGATAGCTTCTAGTTGCTCAGTACTCAGATTATTGAGAGAATCGTAGAAGCTAATATCTGTTGATCCTTGCAGGGAAACTTCGTAAATTTTGATAGTGTTACCTACACCTTGTGCAAAGGAGCGTTCCAACGCCAGCAAGGTTCCTCGGTTGTCGATCGCAAGTAAATCCACTAAACCATTGTCAGCAAAGCCTATGCTAGGGTTGGGCACATCCGCGATCGCATCCGTAATATAAAGGTATTCTTTTTCTGGTTGTCCACTAACAAGATTGTATTGCAGAATTCGAGAAGGGCTGCCACTGGTGAGTGAAGCTCTTAATCCATCTTGAGAAAGTGCGTTTTCGGTAGCGGTGAATAGGGTTTTCTGATCGGGTGTGATGGTGAGGCTTTCAAATCCCAAATTATTGTAAACACCTGATGTCTGCGTGTCACCTGCATCTACAATACCGTTGCCGTTGGTATCCTGAACTACTGGCAAAAACTTGGTGGGCACAAATAACGACCGTACTTCTTGCCCTGTTGTCAGGGAAAATTCCTTAATAAAGGGATCGCTAACCCGACCTGCACCAAGATTAACTTCACCTTCAGAAGAGATGAAAACAGTCTCATTGTTAGTTAGAGCAATGCCTTCTGGGTCAATGCTAAATGTTGCAAATAAGTTTTTATTAATATCTCTCAGAGGTGTGACATTGGTAAAAGTCACCGCAGTATCAGTAGTGAAAGTATAGAAGCGGGCAGGGCCAAATTGGGAGCGATCGTCTGAGATAGCGTAGTAGCGGTTATTCGCAGCATCATAAGTGACACCAGATAGTCCGCCCACCGGAGTCTGTACCCCATCCACAGTTCCCGCCGCGCCAGTAGGTATAAAGCCAGTAACAAAAGTAGTTTGTCCCAAAAATCCTGCACGAGGAATGGTTTTACTTGGTTCATTTGGCCCAGTTTGTACATCTGTAAATACTAAGCGATGGTCAGAACTGGGGAAGGGAAAAGTACCTACCAAGGGGAACGTCGAGTTAGTATTCAGTGGCCAAAATACTCCTGAGTTGGCAATTGTCAGGTCAGCGGACGGTAGAACGTAATCAGTCCGCAGGTTTCCGGGAGCTGTATCAGCAAAGTCTGCGGTATCAAAGCTAGCATTACCCTTTTGGCTAGCATTTTCACCATTTTGTAAGTCTGCTTGTTGGGGTCCACCCAGACTGCTAGGAATGACATTAGTATTGATATTAGGGTTTTGCAACAGTTGGCGAATAGCGTTGTCAAAGCTATCACCATCTAACGGATCTGCATTTTGATCGCCCGCAATTACAAAGCTTGACCCAGCGGCAATCCCGCCCGTTTTCCCTTCATCATCGTATATGTAATTACTTTTACCAGGAGTAATATAATCTGCCCAAAAGCGGATCTCGTCGTGGTTGCGCTTACCGTTGCGGTCTTCCGGTCCATCAAAGGTTGGGGGTGTGGGGTGGCTGGCGAGGACATGAATTGTCTCCCCGTTCACCTGGATAGGTACATCCCAATGACTTTTAGAAGAAAGGCGTAAAACTGCCAGTTCCTCCTGAGAATACCAATCATTTAGCTGTGGTGTTGTAGGATCATCGGGAAGCAAAGCATTGGGCATATCCTTCCAGAGGAAGTTTTGGAAGGTGCGGATATGGGTGGTGTCGATGGGATATTTGGACAGCAATAACATTCCATATTGACCAGGGAAATCACCGAATCCAAAGGCATCATCGCCATATCCTGGTGTACCTGGGGTTGTAACTACTGTACCGTTGTTATTCAAGTCCAAATCAGAGGCGATACCCGTGTTGGAGGGAGCGATGTAGAAGTAGGGGTAGTCAACGGGAGCCGAACCGTTTTGGCTGATGGCTAAATAATTTTGCTGAAATAGTTGAACTGCCTCCTGGGAGTAGTCAAACTCATTGATTAGCAGCACATCGGGGTTGTTAAGCTGGATTATTTCTGCAATAGCTTTTGCTTGAGCATTATCGGGGGTTGACAAATCGGTAACTAATTGACCTTGAGCGCTGCGGTTTAGGGAAGCATTGAATTGGGAAAAGCGAATTGTATTATTAGTTACCATAAGTTAGTGCTTGGGTAGATTCAAATTTTGCGGAGATTAGTGGTTGTCTGCGGAAACCACAGAACCATTTAGCCCATCTGTTAGTAGTACGCCCTTGTACTAGGCGCACGTAGACGCTTCCGAAGGATGCGTGGAAAATTTGGAGTATAAAGCTTTAAAAGTAGGGGTACGGTGAACGCAATATCAACATGAACAAGAAAAAATACGTCTTCTAAACCACTGTTCCTAGAGGTTGTCAGAAGACAGCTACATAACTTTTTAGTATTAGTTCTTAATTGGGCACCCTCAAAGTATCCCAGCTAGATTAAGAAACAGCTAGCAAAAGGTTAAAACAACAAATGTAATTCTTAACTCATCCCCCGGCTGTAAAAACTTTGCTTTGCTCATTTTTTACAGCTAGGGGATTTTGAAGTCATTAGTGATTTTTCGTGGCTTTTTCATAGTAATGACTATTGACCAAGACGGCGAGAAAGCCCATTCTTTCAATGTATGGGATGAATCCGCCGTCTCTCTGTAATTTACCAGACTTGATATTAGTCCACGGAGGTAGACTTTGCTTGTCTAGCAGCGACTTCTAGTCGCCCAATACTTTTAAAACTCTTAGTCCAACAAAAATTAGGGTAGGCTGTTTGCCCACCCTACAATTCTTCTTAACTGAACTGTTTTGTATCAACTACTGAACTATCAATTAGCGGAACTTACCAGGATTTAGACGAGCACCATTAGGTTGAGACTGACGACGAATAGCTACTCCACTCCGCAAATTATTTCCAGTACCACCATCTTTGCGATCGAGGAAAGGTTTCAGATTAATCCCACCTCTAGACGAACTAACCCGATTATTACCACTGCCTAGAAGTGTGCGTCCCAAATTATATACTTCGTTGGCTCCATTACTGCGATTGCCATAAGTGTTAACGGCTATAGTCTGCTGTCCGCTGTCAGCAGTAGTCAAGTTTTGAAAAATGCTATTGCGGATAACAATGGCATCTTTCCCACGCGGTACTGTCAACACAATTCTACACGTTGGGTTAACTTCAGTTGTGACGCAGACAATATTTTCGTTATTTTCTACAGATGTCTGGAGTTCTTGTAAGCCATCTGGGCGATAAAGTTCTAAACGACTGGCAATTGCTGCACAACGCCTTTGTGCATCCCAACCACCGCCCAAAGCCGCAGGTGCCGCCCAAGGAAAGAATTGACCTGGTTGACTTTGTGGCTGATACATAACAGTGTACTGACCATTGTAAGTCTGACAGGTAAACCGAGTTGTACCGTCAGCTGAGGGTGAAGGTGGTATACCTGTTGATGTGTCTATTGGGACTGACGATCCACCTGATGGTACTGTTGGTACGACAACGCCATCGCCAGTAGAGTCATATTGAGCCATTGCTGCCGAATTGCCCAGACACAAAGATAAGCCAAGGCTGCCCAAAGATATCAATCGAAGCAGTTGTGATGACATAAATCATCCTCCAGTAGAAATAGGTAGGGAATTGATAGTTTAAGTGACGAATAATTCTGTTTTTTGATTCATCAAAAACGTTATTTTTTTCCTCTCCTGCTTTTTTCTCTTCGAGTAGCTTTTTCACCCGTATTTGAATTTCTACATGATGCCCCACTCCTTCATAGGCCTGAGGGTTGTAGCTACTACGGGTAATGAGGTTTTCTAAATGTGTAAAACACAAAAAACCCCGGCGAAACTAACCGAGGTAAGAGAGAAGTATGAATGACAATGAGATACAGCGATACTGAAATCGGAAAATCTTAGCTAACGCTAAAACCAACCAAAACTAAAGTCGTGACAATTAAAGTCGCAAAAAGACTTTGTAAAACATATTTACGTTGTTCCCAAATTGCCGGGTACTCGGCGTAGTAAACCTTGGGTTCAGCTGCGTAGTTATTGAGGATGCCGTCTTCATTTACAGTTGTGTACATAGTTTTTTCTTTTTTTATTTACTTATGTAACTAAATTTAACAATATTGTTACAAAACGTCAAGAGGGCTTGACAAAAAAAGGTTGATGATTTTAATAGAAATTACTTATCAGGCAATACACTTGGGTTAAGGCTTAACTCTTTGTCAAACAAAGTCAATTTTTTAACGAACCGCATACTCCTACGGGGAAGCAAGCTAGCAAGAGCGTCTCGTTAGAGAAGGACGCATAGACACGTTCGCGGAGCGTCTCGTAGAGAAGTGGCTGCCCGTTCGCGTAGCGTCTCCGAAGGAGAAGGGTAGGACGCAAAGGAAGAGAAAAAAGGGAAGAAAGAAATGCTTAACTGAACTGTATTGACTTAGGGAACTCCAAAAAATAAATTATCCTAATTTCTGGACTCAACACGACTGTTCCTCCCCCCCTGCTCCCTGCTCCCCTGCCAAGAAAGCGATGGGATATTTTTTTAGTTGGAAGTCCCAGGGCATAGGGAATTTAGGCGAAGCTGCCCCAGCCGCCGAAAGCGCCATATCTCTTGACTTACCGCTTATACGTTTAATTCTTCATCACCGCATCCAATAACACATTGGCATCAAAGCGGACTACATCTGTGCAAGGTAACCCGGTTTCTGCTATTGTTTGAGCGATGCTTTCCTCAGCCGCAGACTGATCTAGATGGGCTGTGTTAAGCGCTATACCCACTACAGGAACACTTCCAAAAGCACCACCAGCACTAGCGACAGTTTCATAAAGTCGAATCACCTCTGATAAAGGTGGAATTGGTACATGGGGATTATTGCGGTTATGAGTTTGTCCAGCGCGATGGACTAAAACCAGTTGGGTTGGTTGCGAACCACGGATTAAGGGTAGGGTTGCTGTTGAACCAGGATGTAACAGTGAACCTTGTCCTTCAATGTGCAGAATGTCGTAGTTTTTGCCATAGCGCATGACTATCTGTTCTACAGCACCAGCGGCAAAGTCTACCCGCACGGCATCTAAAGCCACGCCATCCCCTTCTAACATCACCCCAGTTTGGCCTGTAGCAAGAAATTTAGAACGCCAGCCCCGCAGTTTTGATGCCCAATGTAACTCTAGGCTAGTTGACATTTTACCGATCGCCATGTCAGTTCCCACCGTCAATACCCGCCGACAGGGAAGGGTGCGTGCCATTCCACTAGCAACACTTATATTAGATGGCTCTTTGCGTACATCCCAAATTAGTTGCCCTGGTTTGAGCAGTGCATTTAAATCTGGTATGTTCGCCATTGGTGTATGTAAACCATTTACCAGCGACATTCCAGCTTCTAGAGCGTCTTTGATTTCCACCCAGTAATCATCTGGTACAGCACCACCACCTGGAGCAATGCCAATTACCAAAACTTCCGGCTTGTACTCTAGGGCTGCGGCTACAGATGCCACAATCGGCACATCACGCTTGATACCTGTTAATTCTGGTAGGGATTTGCCAGCACATTCGCGATCAATTACGGCTACAATTGGGGCTTCACTATAACGTAAAATAGATAACCCCGTTTTGCCCTGTGTTCCAGTAGTTCCTTCATGTAGCAAGATAGCTACTCGTTGATTAAGTGGTAGTCGCACTGTGTTGTACCCCCAATCCTGGTAAATCGTTTGGCAAAACTCTCCCTTCTTTTAGCAATGCACCCATAAAGGGATCATCGATTAAGTTGAGGTGACTGTCTAAATCTAGATAATCAGCTAATGGCGCTAGCTGTAATGCTGCTGTATTAGCTAGCGAACTGTCAGAATAGCAACCAAACATTACTTGAAACCCATAGGCTCGCGCTGTATGTACCATTCGCATTGCCTCGGTTAGTCCCCCTGATTTCATCAGTTTGATATTAATACCATCCACGTAGTTTGCCAAATCGGGAATATCGGAGCTTGTGAAACAACTTTCATCGACAAAGATGGGCAGAGGAGAGTGTTCTTTGAGTTTTGCTAAACTTTTTTCCTGCCCTCGTGGCAATGGCTGTTCTACATACTTTATACCTAATTCAGCCAGCCAATTGCACATTGCGATCGCATCTTCTAAACTCCAGCCACCGTTAGCATCAACAAATAATTCTGGTTCAGATGCTTCTTCTCGCACTGCTAATAGCATTTTTTTATCTGCTTCTATGCCATCAGGACTACCTAGCTTTACCTTGAAAAGGCGGACATCGGTAAATTGTAACCAGTCTCGCGCTCTCGCTCTGGCACCTTCAGGTGAATTAATCCCAATTGTGACAGAAGTCGGGACTATTTGATTGCGATCGAGTCCCCAAATTTGCCACAAGGGTAATCCTACGCGCTTACCCAACCAGTCGTGCATTGCTATATCCAAGGCTGCTCTTGCAGCGGAAGGAACCTGCTTTTGTGTTAAAACTTGCTCAATTTGCTGCCTTTGTAAGGGGCTGAATGCTTGCAACAGTGGCACAACTTGCTGTAAAGCGTCTTTGATTGCATCAGTTGATTGCCGATGATTACCCACACCGAATGGCGATGCTTCCCCCCAGCCTTCGATCCCATCTTGTGAAATCCTCACCCATACATTCGTTGTCTGTGCCGTTGTACCTCGACTAATAGTCAACGGAAACCTTTTGTTTACTGTAAATAAATTTATATTTATTTGCATACTGGTTATACATATTATGTTATGCAAAAGCCAGTGTAAGTTCAAAGTTTAGATTATTAGATGCATCTGTTATACTTTTTTACATTCATTGCTTGATGACTAAAGGTTTTATACATTATTTTTATTTATGAACAACTTAAAAAAATGGAAGATTTTAAAATCAAAAATGGTTTTAGCTCATCCTTGGTGTCAGGTGAGGCAGGATGAAATAGAATTACCCAACGGCAAGATTATAGATGATTATTTTGTCAGTATTAAACCAGACGTGGCGATGATTTTACCTATCACTAGTAATAGAGAAATAATTTTTGTCCGGCAATACAGACATGCCGTAGGTGAATTTTTCTTGGAACTGCCAGCAGGCAATTTTGACCCTACAAAAGAGAGTGCAGAATTAGCAGCAATTAGAGAACTGACGGAAGAGACTGGTTATATTCCTCACGAATTTAAAAAAATAGGAACTCTATACGATAAGCCGAGTAAAGATACCAATAAAATACATTTATTTTTAGCAGGAAATGTACGCAAAGCTGGAGAACAACAATTAGATATTACTGAAGAAATTGAAGTTATACTTATTCCTGTAGAATCAGTTTTAGAGAAAATTATTCAAGGGGAAATTGCTGTGGCTGGAACTGTTGCGGCTCTTTTCTTAGGTTTAAAATTTCTAACCTTTTAATAATCTAAAAGTTAATTATTATGTTTATCTTTACAGTAACTGCTGATACTTTCCTTAAAGTTCGTCCAAGCGAACTAATGGAACTAGCTGAAGACGAAAAACTTCTCATTCCAGTTAAAAGTGTTCTTAAAGTCATTTCTTATACTGAGGAAAAAGAATATTACAGAATGATCTTGAAAGACTCTATCAAGGGTAAAGATATGTGGTTTATCTATAAGAAGTATGTTCAGATATCTGCTTTACGCAATTTATCACAATACCCTCCAAACTCCCCAATGGGGACACCGATGGAGAAGCCAAAACCGCCACGATGCGACACTTACAACATTAAAAATTCATTCGAATTAGAAGCAGGACAAGAAATTTTAAACTTAAGTATTCCATTAAGTAAAGGTGGCGACAGCATCGAGATTGAAGAAGGAGTTATTAAGCAACTTAAAGCGCAGCTACAAGAAACCCCAACTATTCAAGAACGATCTTCAGAACCTGCTGATATAAAGAAAGATTTGGTTGATTGTAGTGTTTTTAGTCCTGCTTCTGTAACTCCAGATGATATGTTTCTTGTCCAAGTCTTTGTTCATCTTCCTGAACAAGTTGAATTTGCCAAACAGTATGCTCAACAATTTGATCCTGAAGCTAAACAATTAGGAGTGAGAAGTTTAGGAGTACCTATTAAACGAGGAAGTGAACTCACTTTTAACTTGTCAATTCCAAAACTAGAAGTGGACGATCCGATTCAACGGTTGAGTTGGAATGGTAAAGCAAATTCTATTCAATTTGGTGTAACGGTTCCTGGTGATATCACTCAGAAAACAGTCATTGGAACTGTGACTGTCAGCCAAAATACAATTCCTCTTGGACATCTAAAATTCAAACTATCAATTATTCCTTCTGCATCTTCTACATCCAAAAACCCTCAATTAGTAGGAGAAGTTGCTCGATATTATAGAAAAGCATTCGTCTCTTATTCTTCTAAAGACCGAATAGAAGTTCTTAAAAGGGTGCAAGGACTGGCTGTAAGTGGTATTACAGTTTTTCAAGATGTCCTAAATTTAGAACCGGGCGATCGCTGGGAAAAAGAACTTTATCGCAACATTGATGAGTGTGATCTCTTTCTACTATTTTGGTCTACTGCTGCGAAAGAATCGCCGTGGGTGCTTAAAGAAGTGTTGTATGCCCTTGATCGGCAAGGATCTGATGGATTGCGTTCCCCCGAAATTATTCCTGTAATCATTGAAGGCCCACCGCTTGTTCCTCCACCTCCTGAATTGCAGGATCTTCATTTTAATGACAAACTTCTTTACTTAATGGCGACATCTAAATAGCAGATGGCGATTCAATTTGAGTATCACGCCAGCCACCAAATTTTTAGTTTTTTATCTTGCCCATTGCTGCAAGATATAAGCATAAAAAGCCTCTTTATCTACCTTATCCATCGCAGAAATTTTTCGACCACCAGGAACTACTTTAGTACGCCCCTGACTAAGACCAGTGGTGATAATTTCTGTTTCCCATTCGCGCAGTTGATAAAATTCTGGATGTCCTAGATAAGCTGTTGCTAAGACATCCCAAAAATAATAATCTTGGGGGATAACTAGTGCATAACATTGTCCGGCTAAATCAGATATGGGATAGTAGCGTTGTCGTCCCATTTTGTATACTAACTCCGATGTAACTGGGACATTGTTAGTTAAATCCAAAGGACACATAATAATTTCAATTTGGGTTTGCCATACTCGCGCTGCTGAAATTGCGTCCCAATAAACATTCCATTCGGCAGAACCATCTTGTCCTGATTCCAGACTTTTTTCCACATTACCACCGACATTTAATGCACCCCCCATCCACACAATCTTGTGAATCTTTACTTCAATGTCTGGTGCTTTGTCCAAAGCCACTGCTACTGTGGTTAACGGCCCAGTTACCATCAACGTTACGGGGTCTGATGCCTCCCGCAACACCTTGATCATGAAATCTTGACCTGTTTCGGCAACCAAAGGCGTAGTGATGGTTTCGCTTTGATTGAGAATGGGGAGATGGTCAACGATAAACGAATCACGGCGATAGAGAGTAGGAAATGGATTGATACCGCGCACAGTACTTTCTGCAACCGGGATATGAGAAAATCCCATCAAATCGATAATTTTACGTGTGGCGCTAACAGCCGGTTGAACGTAGCAATCGGCTGGAGTGACTACGACACCAAGGAGTTCAATATGATCCATTGTCAACAGCAGCATAGTTGCTAAATAATCATCTACACCGCCATCGTGATCCATTAATACTAGTTGTTTTGTCATAAAAGGAGAATTAATATGGATGAGTTTATGGAAGCTGCTATTCAAGAAGCAAAACAAGGCAGACAAGAAGGGGGAATTCCCATTGGTTCGGTTCTCGTCAAGGATGGCAAAATTCTCGGCAGAGGACACAATAAACGTGTGCAAGACGCAGATCCTGTCACCCACGCGGAAATCGATTGTCTTCGTAATGCTGGGAGAGTTGGCAGCTACAGAGGTACTACACTTTATTCAACTTTAATGCCGTGCTACCTGTGCGCTGGGGCAATAGTACAATTTGGCATTAAAAAAGTCATCGTCGGAGAATCCAGAACTTTTCCTGGTGCTAAAGAATTTATGGTATCTCACGGTGTGGAAGTAATTGATCTTAATCTTGACGATTGCGAACAAATGATGAGTGAGTTTATTGAAACTAACCCGGAACTTTGGAATGAAGATATCGGTAATTAGAGACGCGATTAATCGCGTTTGTACAAGAGTTGCAAGTGTCTTGGTGACTTTTGATAGGAGAATTATGATAGGAGCGATCGCTATCTAAAAAGCCACTCTGGAGAAGAAGAGGCTCTTTAGCCCAGAAAAAAAGTTACCTTCACACGGACACTCATCACTCCTAACCCAGCAAAAGTGTGCTGTTATTATCAATCATAGTAAGAGTTCCACTAGTAGCCATGCCTGGGTTGGGCTGCGCCGATGCACTATAGGACTGAATGTAGCGCCGCACCTCTAGCGGAAAGTGGGGGTAATCTAACATCGCATCTCCATCGGCAATAGTTGCCCAGAAGTCTCGCAAACTAGGAGCTAATTTTTTTGCCTGCGATAACGGTAAGTTTAATGGAGAAAGAGTTAGTAACTTAATTAAAAATGGGAAAGAGCGATCGCCCATCCACTGCCGCGATGACTGTTGCAAGTCGGGAAAATCAGGCACTGACTCTACCCGATGGGATAGAATTTGCAACGATTCTTTACCTTGGTTATCACGATGAAACTCTAGCACCCGATAAGGGTGAGGATAGCTCACTAAAGAACCAGTGGTAATATCATATACTCCATCTGAGTAAGCAATATCCTGAACGTGCAAATGCCCCGTAAATACTAGTTTGACTCCGTAGCGCTTTAGCAGCTGCAACAGTTCTGCTGAATTGGACAACATATAGCGATTTGCCAGTGGATGATTTGATTGATTGGGCAAGTGCTCTACCACATTATGATGCACCATCACTAGAACTAATTCATCACTAGATGCCGCCAATACTTCTTCTAACCACCGTAGTTGTTTGGTATCCAAACACCCTACCTGCTCACCTTGGTCATTAAAGGAGTTAGAATTAAGTCCAATCAGCTTAACTCCAGGCAATAACTGACGCGTGTAGTAAATCTGCTGCGGATCTTCATAGCCAAACTTCGTGTAATAGTAGGGAAAATCCGCAAAAGCAATTGATTGCTGATTAGCCAACAGCACAGGAACGTCATGATTACCAGGAACTACATAGACGGGAAAAGGTAGCTGGGCTAAACATTGTTGTAACCAAGCATGGTTCTCTGGTTCGCCGTGTTGGGTTAAATCTCCTGGCAACAACAAGAAATCTAAATCGAGTTGGATTAGATGTTCTAGTACACTTTTAAATGCTGAGATACTTACTTCCACCAGATGAAACCGACTGGGATGATCCCAGATTGTGTGAGGAAGTGCCAGGTGTAAGTCGCTGACTACCGCAAAGCGAAAATTGAGAGTCATTGATTTATAAAAATGTTAAAGCAGGGGTTAAAATAAGCCTTTTCCCAAAAGTATAACGCTTGCTTTGTTTCACTGCTCAGAAGTGCGTCTGTTTAACTTTTGTATACATGAATCATCGATTACACACTATCGTGACAATTAATTTCATATAATCACTTTGTTTTTTGGTTTCTCTGCTACTCCCCTTTTCGGTAAAATAACTTAGCAGATCAGCAAGGGACAGGTTCAGGATCATGGCTCAAGCTAGTATTGGGATTATTGGTGGCAGTGGTCTGTATAAAATGGACGCGCTCAAAGATGTAGAAGAGGTGCATATCCAAACTCCCTTTGGTTCACCATCAGATGCTTTGATTCTGGGAACTTTGGATGGTACAAGAGTAGCTTTTTTAGCGCGTCATGGCCGTAATCATACACTGTTACCCTCTGAGTTACCGTTTCGCGCTAACATCTATGCGATGAAGCAATTGGGTGTGGAGTATTTAATTTCAGCTAGTGCTGTTGGTTCCTTGAAAGCAGAGGCTAAACCACTGGATATGGTGGTGCCAGATCAGTTTATTGATAGAACAAAAAATCGGATTTCAACCTTTTTTGGTGAGGGAATTGTTGCTCACATTGCCTTTGGCGATCCGATTTGTAAGAATTTGGCTGTTGTGTTGGCAGATGCGATCGCATCTCTCAATTTACCAGAAGTTACTCTCCATCGCGGCGGTACTTATGTGTGCATGGAAGGGCCAGCTTTTTCCACAAAGGCAGAATCGAATCTTTACCGCAGTTGGGATGCAACAATCATTGGCATGACGAATTTACCAGAGGCGAAGTTGGCAAGGGAAGCGGAAATTGCTTATGCAACTTTAGCGCTGGTGACAGATTATGATTGTTGGCATCCAGATCATGATAGTGTGACGGTGGAAATGGTGATTGGCAATTTGCTGCGGAATGCTGTGAATGCTCAAAAGGTGATTCAAGAAACTGTGCGGCGCTTGAGTGAGAATCCGCCAACCAGTGAGGCGCATTCGGCGTTGCAGTATGCGATTTTGACTCAGTTGGATAAAGCACCAGCCGCGACGAAGGAAAAGTTAGGGTTATTGTTGCAGAAGTATTTGTAATATTGGTGGTGAATTAGCGATCGCTACGACGTATTTTCTCAGATTACATCAAGAGCTAATACTGTTCGGTTAAGGCAAGAGACGCGATAAATTGCCGTCTCTACGAAGGACTGATTATTGTAGAGACGGGGATTTATCGCGTCTTTGTGATGATTTATCACAAAGACGCGATCTAGAATTTTCATTATTTCATTAAAAACCTTAACCGAACCATATTAAAGCAAGAGCGATCGCTACAATGGGCTACGCCTACGCACCATCAGATTCTTTGGTGACGTACCATTATTATAAAATCATATAAGTGGTAACACGTAAACACATGAGTTTCATCAACAAACACATGAGTTTCGTTATGAAGCTTTGCTTGTTCGTGGTGTCTGGCAGATTTATCGCACCATCATCATAAAATCATACAGGCGATCGCTTTATTCTAAGTTGGGGCTGCTCATTACAGAAATCTCTTTGTGTAGCTCAATCAAAGACCTCTCCCTGGTTTTACTACGCAAAACCTTCCCTCTCCGAATCGGAGAGAAACTTGAACTTTAGTTCAAGGCAGGGAGAGGTTTATTACCTGCGTGTGCCAACATCATCACATAAACGCTTATCGCTCTCACTAACATTGCGGTTATTTTGCAGATAATCGCGCACCCAAGCACAACCCTTAACCATTAAATCATCCAAATTGAGATTCCACAACTTCACCGTGTTGTCATCACTGGCAGAGGCAATAGTTTGACCGTTGGGGCTAAATGCCACGCCCAAAATCGAACTGCTATGACCTTGGAGAGTTTGTAACAGTTGCCCATTGCGATTCCACAGGTTCACCGTGTTGTCATAACTGGCAGAGGCAATAATTTTACCGTCGGGGCTAAATGTCACGCTATTAACCGAACTGCTATGACCTTGGAGAGTTTGTAACAGTTGCCCATTGGGATTCCACAGCTTCACCGTGTTGTCTAAACTAGCAGAGGCAATAATTTGACCGTCGGGGCTAAATGCCACACCCCTAACAGAATTGCTATGACCTTGGAGAATTTGTAACAGTTCTCCGTTGCGATTCCACAACTTCACCATGTTGTCATCACTAGCAGAGGCAATAATTTGACCGTCGGGGCTAAATGCCACGCCCCAAACCGAATTGCTATGACCTTGGAGAGTTTGTAACAGTTGCCCGTTGCGATTCCACAGTTTCACCGTCTTGTCTGAACTGGCAGAGGCAATAATTTGACCGTTGGGGCTAAATGCCACACCCAAAACCGAACTTCTATGACCTTGGAGAGTTTGTCGCAGTTGCCCGTTGCGATTCCACAGGTTCACCGTGTTGTCATAACTGGCAGAGGCAATGGTTTGACCGTCGGGGCTAAATGCCACGCTATTAACTGAATCGCTATGACCTTGGAGAGTTTGTAACAGTTGCCCATTGCGATTCCAC
>NZ_JBIQNW010000050.1:43128-46198 GCF_047228265.1 Nostoc sp. UIC 10607
TCGGGGCTAAATGCCACGCTATTAACTGAATCGCTATGACCTTGGAGAGTTTGTAACAGTTGCCCATTGCGATTCCACAGCTTTACCGTGTTGTCATAACTGGCAGAGGCAATGGTTTGACTGTCGGGGCTAAATGCCACGCTATTAACCCAATAGCTATGACCTTCTAGTCGGTTATGTTCGTTGACTCCATAAATTACCTGCTGGAGAGTGGCTACTGCCAAAATGCGGGTATCCGGTTCTAAACTTTTATTTAGTGTTTTGAGTTTTTTTCCTACCTTCAAACCTGCTACTAAAGCATCAAGTTCTAAATTTCCTGCCATCAGGTTTTGTGATTTGAGGCTATCGGCGAGAATTTCGGCATTTATCCCACGTTTATCCGCATCTGCTTTAGCGACAGTCGCTTCCTGTTCTTTTACCTTTGCAAAATCTCGTTGCTTTTCAGCGTCTGCCTGTCTGTAGTTAGCTAATTGTTGTGCAGTTTTTGTTTTATCAAGTGCGTTTGCTAACTCTTTTCCCCTTTCTTCAGCTAATTGTTGTGCAGACTTTGCTTGCTCCTCTCCTTTTTTAGCTCTTTCACTTTGCTGATTAGCAATGCGCTTTTGCTTTTCTGCCTCCTGGCGTTGTTCCTCTGCTTTTTGCTGCTGTGTTCGCGCTTTTCCAGCTTCTTGCGTTGCGTTATTGCGTTGTTCCTCTGCTTTTCGACGCTGTTGTTCTTCTTTATAGCGGGCATCTTGGGCAATCAGACGTTGGTCATTCACATACACAGCCACTCCTGTCGTCATTAAAACCGAAAATACTACCACTACCGCAGCCACATAAAGCAGTGCAGGTTTTAGACGCTCCCACCTATCCCGCAAGTTAAACGGTATATGTTTATTAATCCACTTGTCATCAAAGACTTGCCGATAGATTTGATTCCGTACCCGCAAAACATTATTCTCCCGCCGCACCACCCCCGATAGCTTCAAGTGAGATTTAGCTAAAGACTGCTCCTCATCTACAACCGCCCGCTTACCCCAGCGAATCTCGCGGTAAATAGTCAAAACCTCCGGGTCTGGTGAGCGTTTAGTCAGCATATCGCGGACAAACTGCAAGTTATTGTCTTGCTCACTCATTGCACCAAAAAATGTACTGGTCACTATTCTGTCTATATCTCTACTCCGGGGAGACGCGATTCATCGCGTCTCTACAACAGACTCCCGATTCTTTGTCAACAAGGCACCACAGAGACGCTGCGTTAAATATGGGTGTCCTGCCGTCCACTTCAACACACAGCGTAATATCTGGTTGGCTTCATCGCTGGGTAATCCCAATCCCTCAGCGAAGGGTAAAGCTTCCTCAAAGGTAAAATCAGTTAAATCCACACGCTGTCCAATATTAAATGGTGTGCGCTTGGCATCGCTGATTAAATCGCCCGGAGTCGCTACCCCCATTAAGACAAAAGAAAGCCGCCCAAATTCAGGGTTAGTAGCACGGGCAACATAGAGATAACGAATGGCGATAAAAAAATCATCGGTAAAATCCAGGCTGAGGGTAGAGTCAATTTCATCCACGAAAATCACAACTTGCCCCTCAACCTCAGCCAGCAAAACCCTCTCAAAAAACTGTGTCAGCCGTTGCGATACTCCCAGATGCTGGTGTTCTTGCCACCAACTCACCACATCTGTATCAAACATCAGTTGGTCTTCCAGTTTGACCAAAAAGCCAAAATACCACTGTTCGGCTGTGACATTTGCCCCCAATTCCTGAAGGTCAACAATTACCGAGCGAATTCCCTCGTCCATTAGAGTCTGCGCCGTGCGTACCATCAGGCTAGACTTACCCATTTGGCGCGGCGTAAGAACATAGGCGAATATTGCCGACCGACATAAACCGAGTAATTCCTCATCGGCTTGACGAGGAATGTAAATACCACCGCCAGCCTGTACCGTCCCGCCAACAGTGTAAATGGTTGGATTAGCCACGCAGATGCTCCCGGAAATAATCGGTGTAAAGTTGACAACGGGGAAACACTACACGCCCTTCCCGGCGCACTAAACCTGCACCCCGCAAGCGGAAAAAGATACGCTCATCTACACAGGTGTTCTGGTGAATTACTTGGAACATACCCTGAACCAACTCCTGTTTGTTATGCAGCCGGAAGAGGTGGTTACGCAAATGATTGCCAAAGGGGCCATTATCTGCGATCGCATTGGCAAATAATTCGGTAGGATGGAGGCGATCGCTAGCAACTAAGTAAAGTGCAAGCCTTACTAAATAAGGATGTCCACCTAACAACGCTATTAATTGCTTTTCTTCCCTGGCGTTGAAGGGTGAACCATGACGGCGGTTTAAATCAGCAACCTGTGCTGCTGTAAAATCTTCTAAATCAATTACTAGCCCAACATTAAAGGGGGATTGGTTGAGATTATCAATTAGCTGGTAGGGTTCGGTGGAAGTAACCAGCGCTAAATCCAGTTGCTTCCAGATGGGATTAGTGGCGCGGCTATTGTGCCAGCTTCGCAGCATTCCAAAGAAATCAGAGCGAAAATCTGTATCAAAGACTCTTTCCACTTCATCCATTGCTAAGACAATGGGGTTGCCAAACTCTTTCAGCAAATAGCGGCCGACATAGCGGGTGCAACGCTGACTATTACCCAAGGGCATATTCCAATACTCATCAACTTTGTCGGTCATTTCCAGTTCATCAGTTAACCAAGTACAGAACTGGCGAAAGAAAAGATCAGCATTAGTTAAAGCGGCTTTATCAAATAATTGGAAATCCAGCAAAGCAACCCGCTTAAGAGCATTCACAGCAGTATTAATTGTGCGGATTAACAGGGAACTTTTGCCCATTTGGCGGGGGCCTTTTATTGTAATTGTCACACCCTGCTGCTCAATAGTCTGCAAAGCAAGTGCATCAGATGAGCGTTCCACGTAAAAAGCAGATTGCGATTCCATTGTCCCTTCAGGCATTTCCAGGGAGACTGGCTGTGCTGAGGGAAAGGGATGGGGCTGACAGGTGTAGGTTTTTTACACAGGTGTGAGTATTCATTAGTATTGCTGTAAAGATAGGTATGAAACCAGG
>NZ_JBIQNW010000051.1:0-19709 GCF_047228265.1 Nostoc sp. UIC 10607
TTGATTTTTGCGATGGCTGCGCCCGCCGAAGGCATCGCTTGTTTTTTACCGGATCTGACAAAACCGCATTGCTCCCGGCAGAATCTTCACCAAAAAGTCACTGAAATTCAAGCCCAGCTTGCAGCTTTAAATAAAGAACTAGAGTTAAAACTTTTCAGACATCAAGAAATCCAAAAACAAATCGATAGTTACCCCCAAGGGGATTTCTACAGTCGTTTTTACAGTGACCACCACTTATTGCAGCTAGAACTGTTTCAACGTGCCTGGGCGTTTCTGTTGCAAGAAGTTCTCCGTCGCAAAGATAGCGTTATCAGAGCATTGTCAACTTATGGCAGCGTCTTAACAGGAGACGGAGAGGCATTGCTCAAATTGGAAAGTGATAGTGATGCTATCTTCCGTGACTTGAGTTTGATTTTCCCCGTCATTAGCTCCAGTCTGCAATCAATACGTAATATGCTGCCAATTCTCCAACCCAATAGTGTAAAGCTGGCACTGGTGGATGAAGCAGGGACAACTCTTGTACATCAATTATTTCCCTTGCTGGTGCGATCGCAACGGGCAGTAGTTGCTGGCGACCCCCAACAAATTGAGCCAATCGTTAACATGAGCGACGATACCATCAAGCAATATCTGAAAACTGCCTTTCTGGATCGGGGCATGGGGAATGAAGACTATTATCGCTATGCTCCCACCGCAAAATATACAGCTACAGCTTATCATCGCGCTGCTGGCTCTAGTGGCGCAGAAGGCGACTTAGGCAATGGTATTATTCTCTCTAATCATTACCGTTGTACCCCACCCATTATTCAGTTTTGCAGCCCCAACTATCCCGGTGGTCTGCAAATCCTTTCAGGTGATCAGCAGACTGCAACGGTCAAGCATCTGCTGGCTTACCACGTTGAAGGAAGCCACACCCATAATACCAATCCAGAAGAAATTGATGCTGTAGAAACTATAATTGCGTCCTTGCTAAAACATGGGTACTCTACTAACTCGGATGACAACTCAAAAACAATTGGGGTGATGTCGCCGTTTTCGCAGCAAGCTAACGCGCTCAAGTATCGACTATCTAACCGTTGGCGAAACTTTTCTTGGGATGATATTGGCACAGTTCACACCTTCCAGGGAGGAGAAAAAGCAGCCATCATCTTCTCTCCTTACCAGTGTAACCAGGAGCATAGTTTTTGGTTCCTCAACCGCAAACCCAATTTACTGAATACAGCCGTTAGTAGGGCAAGGGAATTGTTTATTTTGGTGGGCAATCTCAGGGAACTAGAATTAGCAGGTGGTGAAACCAAGCGGTTAGTTGAACACATTCGGCTACATGGAGAAATTCGCACTTTTCGTGAGCCTTGAATGTATGGCATCAGCAACGGTTTTTTGTAACTGAGATGGCACTAACCCGCATAGAATATTTTTTTACATCTACTAAAAGAGTGATATTTATCAATTTTCCGAAGTAATTCAGCTTTTTTTCCAAACAAGAAAATACGTAAATGTCTTTTGTACTTTTGTAGTCTTGTTTTAGCGTAACTAACTATAAAATCATTAAAATGGTACAAAAACCGCCCTAATTATGCACATTAGTATCGCGGACGATATCAAGAAACGATTCCAGCAGCTTGCGTCCTAGAGGTGCTGAAGATGAGCTAAGTTGAAAAACAATGTAGATAGGTAAGCTTGTGAAGCGTATTGTTGAATTTCCTTTGGAAAATGGCGACTCGATTCTTGTAGAAGTGGATGAGCCTGGACTAATTGATGATCGTATCGGTTTGCGAGATGAAGTCCTGGAAAAAGCTAAAAAAACTTTTGAGTCTGCTCTGGATCAAGTTAAACCTATAGCAAATATCATTATGACTAAAGTAAATAGTCTCAATCAGCCTGCGGATGAAGTAGAAGTCAAGTTTGGCATAAAAATGAGTGCAGAACTTGGAGCCGTTATCGCTTCTGGGAATGGTGAAGTTAATTATGAAGTTACTTTAAAGTGGAAACGGGAGCCATAATATGTCCACAGATATAAATTCATCAATTGTCAGGATTTACTCAATCAATGGCAAGGTTGTTAGTGCTGGCTTTTTAGTTTCCCAAAAATATATTCTTACCTGCGCCCATGTGGTAGCAGATGCTCTAGGGATTGACAGAGATACTGCTGAAATGCCTAATGCAGAAGTCAGCTTGGATTTTCCTTTATTAGGGGCGAAACAATTGTTCACAGCCAGGATAGTATTCTGGTTGCGTGCCAATCCTAATGAGGAAGTTGGAGATATTGCAGCATTGGAATTAGCAAGCTCTCCTCCTAATGCTCAACCAGCAAAACTTATAGCTGAAGAAAATTTATGGGATCATCGTTTCCGAGTTTTTGGTTTTCCAAAGCACAAGTCCGAAGGAGTTTGGTCCGAGGGTGAAATCAAAGGTAAAGTTGGCAAAAGTAAGGTGCAAATAGAGAGTGTAAAAGAACATGGTTACACATTAGAGCCTGGTTTTAGTGGTGCGCCAATATGGGATAAGGAGAAGGAGGTAAACGGTGTAGTAGGAATGGCTGTAACGGCAGAAAGAAACCGACCAGAAGTAAAAGCGGCGTTTTTTATTCCTACTCAAGTGCTAGTGCAAGTTACAGGATGGCCAGTTATTCCTTACACTCTATTACCTTACTCATCTCTGCCGTCTACAAAGGCAGATTACACTCAATTACATGATTTGTTGAAAAATCAAAAGTTTAAGGAAGCTGACGAAGAAACTTTTAAAAAATTGCTATGGTTGGCTCAACGAGAAAATAAAGGCTGGCTTCGAGAAACAGATATATTAAATTTACCTCAGAAAGACTTACATACAATTGACCAACTTTGGTTGGCAAGCAGTAACGGAAAATTTGGATTTAGTATTCAAAAACAAATTTGGAATGACATAGGTGGTAGTACAGAAATAAATTATCTCGAAAACGTGGAATATTTTTTCTCAAAATTGAATTGGATAGGTGATGATATGCGTTTAAATCACCCTAAATCAGACCTAAATTCAAGCATAAAAGGTAGCTTCCCTCAAAAATATTTAGCAAAAGAAATTATTCAATACGTGTTGACTAATAAAGCTAAAGATATAAGAGAACTATATAAAACACTAAAGAGAAAAATAAGAAACTTGAGAATATTTGATATTATAAAAATATATATTGAAGAAGGAGAATATTTAGAAAATTGTGTATGGACATTATCAGAACTAGAAATTAATTTTAAAGAAAAAATAGAAAATGATGATTTGAGTCATAGAGCTAGATCATCTTCGTTTATGTTTCCTAAGATGTTAGGTAAATCTAAATATGATTTGGAATGGATTAGTGATATTAAAAAAGAGTTTAAATTGATACAAAAAATATCTACGATAAAAAGAATAGAAGATAATATAAATAAATTGGACAAAGAAATTTTAGAGAAATTTGATAGAGCTTTTTTGTTTAATGCGATATTAACAGGTAAAAAAAGAGAAGACAGAGAAGAAATTAAAGAATGGAAAAGTAAAAAAAGTAAGGAAGAAGAAGAAAGAAAAAGAATAGAAAAAGAAATTGAAAATTTGTTGACTGAAAATTGGTTGAATTATGGGGAAGAAGAAAAAGAAGAATTGCGGGAAATGAAGGAGGCGGAAGCAAAAGGAACAGAGGGAAGGGGGAGAATAGGTATGTTTCTAAATCGCATAGAATTTTAACATACAAGCCTATTAATTCCTTAGCGTAACTTTTGGAATTACTGCTCATTTGACCCCTATCCTTATGGCTGCATAGATGAAAATCAATGCCCTAAAAATAATCAGCAGAATTTATTTATAAAATTGGGTGGAAGTAAGAAAATAAATTAATAAAAATTATATAACTTAGCTAAAAATCCTTGTTGGGGAAGGTTTGAAGCAGCCCATGCTGTTCAACTTCCTTGCTCGGTCGCGGCTAGCAGTGTGAAAAAGTATCAACCCAAAGAGAGTTTAAGATAAAGCGCATTTGTCAATCAGTTAAGATATTAGCTGATATCCGAATAATTTCCTAACCTGAACTACCTTAATTTCATAATTAACTAAAAGTTAAAGTTTTCAATATTCAATGTTCCACCATTATTAATATAAACTCCCACTTTATCAGCAAATTTTTCAAGAGGGAAAGTAGATTTGGAGTTAGGTAAACTCGGCTCTTCTCTTTCTTTTAACTCTATAGCTAATAATTCCTTACGCATTGCATTGCTGACTTTATTTAATTTTTGAGCAAATTCTTCATCATTCTCGGCTATTAATTCAACTTCATGTACTATGTTGACCAAATTACTTGTTTGTAGATTGGCTGATTCAAGTTCATCAGCTGTAGTCGGCGATTTAATCTTGATTTGCTCCAGCAACTCACTCGACTGTTCATATATTATTGGAAGAACTCCTTTAGCCGTTTTGTCAAATGCCTTTGATAGTATCAATGATACAATTGCTATTGCTGTCGTTGTCATTGTCATAGTTTCCATAAATAATTTATTTTTCTCTTATGCAACGTAGTAGTTAATGCTAATTTGAGTAGCCAAAGAACATGAGGTATCAATCAAAATCAAGATAATTAACTTAAATCCTTTTAATCAATATGAATTAATACGATAAATTCTGTAACTCCACAGCTATATTTGTGTACCTAAATTGATTTGCCCTACACTGTTAAGAAATTCGATTTGTATTTTCTTCGGCTGCCATTGTGAACTTTTCAACATTCACATTAGCACCTTCAAGAGCAAGAAACGCGATTTTCTCAGCTTGAATATCTGGATACTTTCTTGATGAACTTGATAATATATTTACAACAGCTTCTAGAAACTTACTAATACGAGGAAGAATAAAAATAACAGAAACTACGATAATAATTAAAGAAATTAAGAGGCTAATTATTAATCTAAAATCTTCCAAAATAAATATATTGTCTTGTATAAGATTTTTTAATAATGGTAAAATAATAAAAACTATAAATGAAAATTTTAAAAATTCTTGAATATGACCAATTTCATCTGAAACTTTTTTTGCTCCTCTTTCAATAAAATTAACCTCTTCATTGTTATTGTTTTTCTGGTAATATTTTAAGATAGGAGATCCATCATTAGACTTTAAATCGTCATTAGTCTTTACTATGAATCTAAACCCTACATTAGAAAGCTTAGGTTCTTCCTTTTGAAGATTAGTTTCTTTATTTTGTGGATTTAGTTGGCCTACTATTGAATCAAACTGAGATTTTTTATTCTGTCGTGTAGCTAGTGTACCTATCTTATATATTTTTTGATTTTCACCCAAACTAGAATCGATTTGAAGATCCATTTCCTGTTGTTGGTTTACTACAAATGTGTCAATAATTTCACTCCCTTTTGGAAATTCAAATCTTATTTGATGATTTGTTATCTGACTGTTTCCTGTATTTTCCACGTCAAAGATAACATAATACAAGTTTTTAACTGTTTTGCCATTATATGAAATACTAACTTTATTCTTAATATCCTTTTCTATCTTTCCAACAATCCCTTCCTTTATATCTATTGTATAAGTGATTTGCTTTATTGATTGATTTTTTCTCTTTATTCCTTCAAGAAAAATATTTGCTAGAAAGCCTAAAGTAGCAGAGATAATTGCGAGTATAGCTCCATTCAATAACTGGCTTGTGTGAATCAATGGCTGACCCGTTTTACTGTTGGCTTGGCTAGCAGTTTGAGCGTAAGATAAAGCAGAAAATAACTGAGAATAAAACCATATAACCAGAATACTTATTACGGATATTTTTATAAATTTAAGACTTCTACGCATAAGTTGAGGAGGTATATATTTTCACAAGTTTTAGGAGTTTCAATCCCTAATAGGGATTATATCCTTATTTGCGCCAACCTCTTTCAAAAGTCCATTTCAGCCATTGGGAATTCACTATCCTTGACTGACTTTAGTCTGGAAAATGTTATGTTGCAAAGCTTTTGGCGTTTGTGTCAACCACCAGTATTTTTCTTGCAATAAGGTTTTAATCTTGGCGATGATGTCACCTGTAGGGTCAAAAGTAGGAAAATGAACATTTCCCTACTGGGTTCAAAAATCCAAAGCAGAGATCGCGTTCTGCTTCTGCTTCTCAGTTACCCCCAGATAACGCTCTAAAGCTGCCAAAGTCCGATGCCCCGATATCTCCTGAATGTGGCGCAACGGTATCCCAGCATCGCTCATCCGGGTTAACGCAGTCCTCCTGAAGCTGTGGGTACTCACCCCCTCAATCCCCAGCCGCACACAGGTATCTCTGAGGATTTTGTCAGCACTGACTTTATGGATATGTAAGAGTCCATGCCGACCAGGGAACAAGAACTCTTTGCGGCGATTGGGGTTGTACTCTTCTAAATACTGCTTGAGCTTGGGATGCACTTGGATTTCCCTGGTGTCTCGCTTGCCTTTAGTGTTGACGCTCCGTAGCACTAACACCCCTCTAACCCCGTTGCTGCCAAACACATCTTTCACGGCTAAAGTGCAAGCTTCGTTGATTCGGCAAGCAGCATAAAGGCACACGCCGAATAAAGCGCGATCGCGCGGGTTGACAAAGCCCTCAGTAAATAGGACATTGATTTGATCGGGTGTGAGAATTTCTGCCCTGCCGAACCTGTTTATTTTCATAGGGTCTAGCTTACATGGTCTTTCGGCAATAAAACAATGTAAACGTCTGGAAGCCTATATATTTCGTGACCGGGTTGAACCCACTCGACTCAGTTAATCTCTGCTTATCAATCCCAACCGCTACAACCGCGATTCTGGCGTTGGCTGATAAAATTTGCTTATAGTTGCAACGCTATTCCCACCATCAGGTGTAATCCGCTCTTAGTATTCATACCTCACTTCATATTCGCTAGCTTCATTGATGCTGCCTACTTGTTGGTAGATATCGCTTTGACTCAAGTAGATATCTTTTTGTTTTTCAACAGAAGATTCTAGCTTATAAAAATGTAAACGTATTTCTTTATTGACTGGGTTGAAAACTGTTTCTACGTATTTCAATCGCCAGGACACTCGAAAATTGTCGATCTGTGCAAACTCATAAATCTTATCTGGCTCAAAAATTAATTCACTCATGACAACTCTGATACAGTTTACAGTTCATTTTCGGCTGACGAAAATCCTCAAGGGCCTATTGTTACTTAGCTCACTTGTTCATCAAAAATCGTCAATACATCAGGACGGCAGCGTTTAACGACGACTTTTATCCCCAAGGCTCCCTCGCTTTTAAGGTCATCAACGTATCCGGGGCAGGCAGCTTTCGCTTCAACAAAACTTTGAAAAGGCCCAAAATAGTAAATGCAGTCAGGGCATTGGGTGGTAACTTCTGCCCAGTAATCACTCTTCAGTCCTTGGATAAATCCTCGAAGCAAAAATTTGATTCTGTTAAACACAAAGGAAAAGGTGAGAAGAATAGTTGCTATTAAACAGCATGACTATTGCTGTGATAGCTATCCTCTGCCGAAAGGATGAGGATATATAAAGTCAAATCGCCACTTACTTCTAGTCGAGTAACAAAGAATAAATTGAGAAATTTCTAGATTCTACGAACGCTAATATTTGGCTGTTTTCTCCCGAAGACGCTTACGAGCAGATTAAGTCACTCTGGAAACAGTTAAAGCACAGCAAAAAAGCATTTTCGTTTGGTAACGAGTCACCCGCATCCCCCTGAAGTTATTCTAATTCCGGGCGGCATCAAGAGAAACTCATTTCCGGCTGAAGGATACCACAATATTTTCAATTAAAATCCTTCAATTACTGTTAATAAATTGCTAAATTCTCCAAAAGGGAGCAGATTCTTTTTGGCGCTTAAGTTTGTAAATTCTCACAGGTAAATCGTCATTACTCCATCCTGGTTCAATCTCTTCTGCATCAATGAGCGTTCGTAAGGCTTTATCAAGGATGCTGTAACTACAATCAGACGCATCCTTTAATTCTCCAGCTGTTTTTCCCCCAGAACGCAGATGTTCTAAGATGATTTTGTTGATATTATCCATAATTACTCACACTCGAAATTATTTTTCAATTTATGTCTGAAAATCCAGACCAAAATCAAGCAGTCAAAAATATTTTGGTGTGCGATGATATTCCTGATAATACTGAATTAATCAAAATGATACTAGAGCAAGAAGGTTATAGAATAAATGTTGCACATCGTGGGACAGAGGCAATCAATCAAATTAGAAGTAATTCTTATGATTTATTAATTTTAAATAGAATTATGCCAGATATGACTGGACATGATGTGATTCGCTACATTCGGCAAGATTTACATTTAGATATTCCTGTTTTGTTTCTCACCGGCTTCTCCGAAGGATTATCTACAGATGAAAATGTAGTAGGAATTATCCTCAAGCCTATTGATTATGAGATATTTTTGCAGCAAGTTAAATCAGTTTTTTCATCAAATTTGGCATGAAGCCAAATGCGCTTCATGTCTGGTAATTTGGTTATAAAAGTTTTGCTCAGTTAGCTTTCATTTTTTTCCCCAAAAATTTGTGGTCAAAACTCATGACTCTACCATCAGGGGGTAAAGTTACGGAAGGATACTGTTGGCGAATGTACTACATATTTGTAAATACAAATATGTAGTAAGCTCAAACCTTCAATCTGTCGTTGCGGCTTTTAGTTGTAATACTTTTGTTTATGCGTTTGTAACACTTTCGCCAACAGTATCGACTGCTCATTTCACCCCGTTTATAAATGGATAACTCTTTGCCCACAAGCGATGGATCTCAAGCGACATATCTCGTGCGAGATCCTATTATTAGTTGCCCTAAGTATCCAAAAACTCCAGTTCACTAACATCAATGAGATTTAATCCACCCGCCGCAGCGCCAGGACGCAACGGTGAAGGTGCAGTGAGCGGTTGTCCGGTTCGGGCAGAAACCAAAAGAACTTTATCACTACCACAGGAAACCCAAGAGATTTTATATTCTTTGCCGCTTGAAAGTAGCTTCACACGATCTCCTTTAACTGGTTGGCGGGTGGTGACGGATGCTGATGGAGCCGGTGACGGATTGGTGACGGACTGGTGATGGTTTGGGGAAATGGATGGTAATGCAAGTGGTGTATGGGTTGTAGCTATCTCAGGTGATGGTTGTGACGGAGGTGATAGAGTTTTGCCCAAACTTTCTACAAAATCTGTTTTCTCATCGCCCAAACTTTCACTCTTCAAAAAATTAGATGGATGATTATTTACCTCGTTTACAAAAAGATTTTTCTGTAAATGTCCATCACATCCGTCACCATAAGGCTTTGAGTCCATCACCATATCCATAACCTTGTCCGTCACACCTCCATCACCAAGCCCCGTTGGGGCGGGTGTGGGGTGTAGGGTGTGGGGTGTGGGGAAACAGCCTGCCCCAACAACCAGTGGGTCAGAAGCCCCGCCCTCATAAGGGTGCTTGCATTGGGAGGGGTACGAAGCCCCTTCCGTCTCCTTCCCTACACCCCACACCCTACCCCCTACACCCCACAAGGGAGCGCTGTCACCAGCTTGATTGGAAGTGATTGAAGATTCGGAAGGGAACGGAGCCTCATCGAAAGCGCCTCTTAACCGGATACCGTAAAAATGACTGCCAGTTCTAGTTTTTTCTTGCTTAACATCAGACCATCCCAGCACATGATTTAAGACTTGCAGTAAGTCTGGGGTGAAATTGGGTAAGCTCTTGCCCTGTTGCCCGGAATTTTGGCAGTAGTGATGGTAGGAGCCAAACAGTGTGCTGATTTCGGGGCGGTAGCTGCTGCTTTGCCACTCGTTTTTGTTGGAGCCGACTTTGACCACCCCGGAAGGATCTCGCACGATATGCCGTTCCACCCAAGCCGCGATGGAGTCAGTCATTTGTGCCATTTCCCAGTAAGCGAGATCATAGCCAGTAGAGTTTTTTCCATTGAGAGTGTTAATTATTTCACTCTCTGGAATGGTAAGTAGGTACTGGGTGAAGGCTCCGATCTCTGGGTAGAGCTTTTCTCTGAGGTGAGTATCTACAATTGGTGGACAGTAATTCATGTTTACTACAATCAACCGCCTTTTGAGCCATCTGCCGACCCCAGAGCCTTGGAGCGCCGCATAATTGGAAGTAATTAAAACTGTGGCAGCGAGTCTAACATCACAAGCTTTTTTATAAACTTCCTTGGCTTTGGTGCTTCCTCCCCCCGTGAGGGTTTTGAAAGTTTGCAAACCGCCATTGACCTTATCTTGATCCTCAAAAATGACTGAGCGTTTGTTATTGATGTCTACCAGAAAATTAGGATTATCCAAGTTTTCAATTTTGCCACTCCAAGTATTCTCTGAGCCGACTAACGCCTGAAGGATATCCGAGTAAATGCCTTTACCATTGCCGCCATTGCCCCAGAGGTAAAGAATTTTTTGGAGATGAGACATACCGCGAAGTGTGGCAGCTGCAAAACAGATGAGGGTCTGTATTTTTTGGGAGTCGCCCTCCGTTACTTCCTGGAACCAACCGCGAATCGTTGGCCAATCTCGAAGAGAGGGATTATCAAAGCGATGGGGCAGTGTCCAGGTTAAATAATTAGCGGGTGAGTGTTTCTCAAACTTTCCAGTAGCCAGCACCAGTACACCATCAAGAAATGGAACGATGTCTGTTCTTTGGGGCCACGTTTCAACAGTTAACCGTCGCGCCATGAATTTGCGAATATTGACTATATAGCTATCAGTGCCATAGCCAACAATTGAACGGGCATCTAATATTCCCTGAATCATTGTTTCGATCATGTGATCGTCCAGCGATTTCCACAATCCCGAATCGTCACCTAAATAGTACTTCCATTCCTTGTATTCGTTGCAGTACTTGAGGCGTTGGAGATAATCTTCTGCTAATTCAAATGCCAGTATGTCAGCCGGGATAAGTTTTGACTTCGACTGATAAGACTTTGACTGATGAGACTTGGACTCAACGGCATCTTTGCCGTGGGTCAATTCTCTGATTTGCTGATTTAGTGCCGCGATTAAATTATCCGCACTCATGCGAGTTTTCAAAATATTTAACTCTACAATAGTGCCGTAGAGTTGAAAAACTTGTTCGAGTTGTTCAAAACTATTTACCTCGTCTACCGCCCCAATGCCCAGCATTTTGGTGACTATGGCTTGACACAGTGCTAAGTTATAGCTTTGGGCCCAAAGCGTTTCACCGTTTGGTGTCAGCAACAAGTCGTCAATCCCTTTGCCTAGTGACTCGTCCCAGGTGGGGCGCGATACGGAGGAGCCTACTTTTTGCGCCGCATAAGACAGCGCATCAATCCCCTTGTTTACAGATGCTACGACCGAGGGCTTAGAATCCATGTCATAGGCAACTAATAAGGTTCTAGGGCGATTCATGATTCGCTGTAAGCTGGGCTTGAATCGCTTGGTCTTTTTATCTACCCCACAGGTCGCGCCGTAGTTGGTGGTGGCGGGATATCCAAGACATATTAGACTAAACAGTTTTTCTGAGCCTTCGGTCGTAATTACAGGTAACTCAGAATTGGCTAACCATTCATAGAAATCCACATCATCAGGGATACTGCCTTTCTCAAGTCCAAGCTGTTGCTCAACGAGCCTTCTAATAGTGGGGACGACGCGAGGATAGAAGCACTGATCTCCGTTCTTAGATGGAGCTAGCCGTTTGTAAGGCTTTGTGCCATCATCGTTTGGTAGACTCAAAATTGAATGCCAGACACTACCATCTGCATTCAGCATCAGCGCAGCATACACAACGCCGGAATATGGTTTTTTCCACCTTAAAGCCTCGGCTATCCGGTGCGGTGAGTCTGTAAACTCAATCATCGCGTCAAACTGCTCTGCACAAAGTCGGTCACGCCCAAACTTCTGCTTAATAAAATCTTTGAAAGCGTCAAATGAAATCCAATGCTGTTTAACGCTCTCGTTAGTCCAGATTTGCTCAACACTATTGGGCTGTGTCGCCTGATTCCTGGGTTCAGATAATAGTGGGGCTAGAGTCAGTTGATCTAGATGTCCACGAACGTCATTTGTAGCAGTAGTCTCAGAACTGTTAAAGGTGGCTACCATTGTGAAATCCTTGTGAGGTAACTTGTGTGGGCTTTACCTCCCCTGAAGATTTACCAAAGTTTTAATCAAATTTCTCTATAACCTGTTGTAGGAAGTTCTCGGAACTGCTAGCATTAGGTTATAAAGAAATTTGAATATTTTGCGAATGGGTGTCTTCTCTAACTGTTAAACAACTTGCTGAAACAAGTTGAGTCTTGGGGAGGCATTCTTTTCTTATGTATATTGAGTGACAACATACTTAGAAAAGATGGACTAAGGGTATAGCCTTATTACATACTAATTGATATTCCAGAAAAATAAATAATAAATATCTCAAATTTAAAAAATAAAATAATTTATCTTTTTCCCTCAAGCCAAGGCATACCAAACTTTGTACAGTACTTTAAATACTATTAAAAAGCAGAAAATATTTTACTAAAATTCAGAGTTTTAGTAGTGATTTTAAAAATAATTCAGTTTATTTGGCAGGCATTTTGAGGATTAAGACTGTATCAGTTTTACTAACTTAGTAGTACATAAATAATTTTCATAAATACTTATGTACTGGGTGAGGGTTAAGGGCGATCGCTACTCATCCTCTGGTACTTCCAAACCCCGACTTAGCAAACCATCCTTAATTAAAAGTGTTGTCATCTGAGAAACTGTACGGCTTTCCTTTTTGGCTAATTCCGTTATGAGTTTGTAAATCCCCATAGGGGTAACAACGCTAAACTTTTTACCTTTATACATCAGATCAGATAGTAGCAGACAATATCATCAGTGTAACTAATACATTTTGGAAAATATATAATTTTTTCTGTCTGATAACATCTCTTACTAGCAGATAGTATCTGCTAAAGTTAAGGCATGAGCGCAAAACGGACGATGAAGCGCGTGAAATGCCACACCAAGGATAAATAGGTAGTGGACTGAGTAGCCGCCTAGAATTGACCGCAAACGCTTATCAATCAAAGGATTAACTCTAAAATCTGAACCATGACAAACGCATATATCCAGCCAGCTTACGGCTTATCATATCCGCCGAGTAACGGGTTTATAAGTCCACAGCACGGACAGATAAGACCGCGAGTAGTTTTTGATGGGGGCAACCGTTTTGTGAAATGGATTGACCCCAATAACGTTGTGCAATGTCTGCTTAGTGTCGTGAAAGAAGTCAGTGAATACCAGTGGAAACGGCTCAAGGCTGATGACCAGTCAGTATTGATTGAAATTGACGGTAAACGCTTTGTAATTGGGCGATTAGCTCAAGAACTAGGTGGTGAGCCAACTTTCCAAACAGACAAATGCCAATTAGCATCTATCCTGGCACTAGCGGCAATCCAGCCAAATCCAGGACAAACATCAGTACACATCCAACAGATGATTGTGGCACTGCCGAATACTCTCAATGATGATGATGTAGCCGCAGTGAAGCGAATTGCTAACCACCCATTGACCAAAGAATTTAAACGCAATGGCGAATACATCACCTATACCGTGGGTGAAGTTGTCCCAGTTGATGAGACTGAGCCAGCATTCCACTACGCCTTAAATCAAGGTTTTTTCAGCTTCCCCGAAGCGAAGAACGCGATTTGGGATTTAGGGGGAGGCACGGCTATAGCCAGAATTTACACGCCCAACGGAACCATGATCCATGATGCAGAGGTGATTCTACCCGGAACTAAGGCACTCGCCCAGCAAGTAGCGGTAGAGATGAAAGAAGTCTACTCTCTCGATTACAGCCCCAGTTTACAGGGCATCATGGACGCGATCGCACGAGGTGATTGCCTCTACGGGACAGACAAACTTGATTTCTCCTCCATCTTTGAAAAAGCCTGTGACCAGTGGGTAGAGTCAGCCCGGAGAGAAATTCGCTCAAAGTGGGCGCAACACCTACCAGAGTTGGGAGAAGTCTTGGTTGTAGGTGGGAGTGCAGATATCGCTGCCCCTATCTGTGCAACTTCAGGAGATCGCTTCAAGATTGCCCCATCACCGCAGTTATTCAACATCATTGCAATGGCTTATCAGGAGTAATGCCAATGACGCAAACAAGAATTGTTCTTAATCCCAAGTACAAGCCCAAAGCCGAAGAAATCTTAGAAGCGACTGGAATCGATAACCTCTCTCAACTTTTTACCCTGCTGCTAGTTAATTACGGTGATTGTTTAGTTAACTGCTTAAAGCACTCACACCAACTACCTATACAGTCATCTCTAGTAGCTCAAACGCCCACACAAGTCCCAAATCAGCCACCATCTATCAAACCTCAGCCATCATCACAAGCTAAGAAATTTGCCCCAATAGGGAGCTTTTAAGCCCCAACCGCACCGATAAAAGCTCAAAGTCAAGGAAAGAAGTCATGAGCGACCAAAATAGCGTGCAGACACAGCCAAGCCTAACAACTACCGAAATAATGACCATCATTCTGGGTTGCGAACAGACTCTAAGGTTCGTGCAAGCATCTCCCAATTACCGCCAAATCGAAGCCTCCGAGCGGTTC
This sequence comes from Nostoc sp. UIC 10607, assembly GCF_047228265.1. NCBI lineage: Bacteria > Bacillati > Cyanobacteriota > Cyanophyceae > Nostocales > Nostocaceae > Nostoc > Nostoc sp. UIC 10607. Next base: position 14,529 of record NZ_JBIQNW010000051.1, read on the forward strand.
AGTACATCGAATGACCTGCGTCTGGGTGATGCTGTCCAAGCCTTGATGGAGATTCACGAAGCAATCCTAAATATCGAGTTCTACTCCCAAGTTTGAAGCACATGATTGTTGGCAGTTGTGCTTATTTAGTGTTTCACAAAACGTTTCATGAAACTGTTTCAACGGTTGCATCAATGTTTCAGCCTCACAACAACCCAGAAACGGCATGACCACGGTATGAAACGTGAAACATGAAACGCCTTTTTGTTGCAACCAAAAAAACTGTGTGACAGAAAAAACACAAATTAAGGATATCAAAATGGCGCACCCCGTAGGATATTACTCCCTCTCTCACGACAACGCACTGATTAAAGATATGTGTGAGACATGGGGGGAAGGACTAGAGAAGATGAGCGAATCAGACACACTCTGGTTAATTGCAAAAATCGCTCATCAAGCATGGTTAGAGTGTGAATCTTCTACCGCTCCTAGCAATGAAGCGGAGTCAGCATGGAAGCGGCTGCAGTTGACTTACGGATATTAGTTTGGTTGCCGCCAGGAAGATAAAACTGTTGAGCAGGAGAATTCTTTGTCAGTCGTTGTTGGAATTTTTTAATGGTACTGTTATTAGTGCCGACAAAAAGTATTAAATTATTTGCATCATCTTCACCGCGAACAAGCCGTAACGCACGATCCACTACTTGCTGTGCTATGAGATGCAGAAACACCTCTGTTTTTCCAGTTCCTGGTGGGCCACAAACAGCAGTTAGTAAGTTCTCTTGGGCGTGTTTGAGGACAGACGCTTGAAATTCATCAGGTGCATGGTCGGGGAAAGCGCCCCAGAATATCACCTCATCTCTGGGTAATTGTGGCTGACCACAGATGTACTGCATTGCTGGGTGAGTTTCAGTTAGCCATTCAGCCTTAGAGTCCGGTTGTTGAAGTTCCTTGAATATTTCTTGCAAGTCTTGCTTTAGGAGGGCGTTATAGGGTGTAAAGTCGCAGCGTAGCAAATAAGGTTGTCGAGAGGTTTTGTACTTGACTTCGGGTAAATCTACCAGTTCAAGAAAGTCTCGAAGCGTTGGGAATCTTCCTTTAAATGTATCTTCTAAAAATTTTCCAATTCCTGAAGCAACAATCAGTGATTCGGCTTGCTCCTCCTCTAGCCCGTACAGCCGCATCAAATTAACAACCACTGGCTGAAACTCGTACTCGGTCAAGTCCCAGCCTGTTTTGCGGTAATTACCTTTGAATATGGGTGAAATATCAATGGTGAACAGAGGCAAGTATTTCAGCTTTTGGTCTTTGCCCTTGCCGTTGATTATATAGATTTGTGGGAAAGCAACAGCCATCTGAACATCATTTTTGTTCCCTCTTTTAGCTGCTTGCTGCTGTTGCTGGAATTGCGTAAATACTTCGCTATCTAACAGTAGCTTGTTGCCAACAAGCTGCACTCCCTTATCTACTACTTTTGAATAGATATCTGAAGAACGCTCAACTTCAGCTTGAGTCAGTTCTTCTAACCTGATATAGCCTAACCAAGCTTGTACTATCTGGATAAGTTTTTCTGACTCTAGCATGGTCACTTAAACATGAATCTTAGGCACTAAAGCTTAGTATAAAAAATATTTGAGCATTTTGCCTTCTACGCCCTGGTTTTGGTATGTAAGGTTACTCAACATTTGTCAGCGTCTCCAGTTGTGCAAGTAGTTTTTCTATTTGCTTGCGCTTCTTCGGGTCTGACCAAATGCGCGATTTTCTTAGTTTAGTAGTCGCAGTAGTAAAGCGCTCTTTATAATCGTTCGACTCGGTGTTTGCGGTAGAGGCTGGGGTTTTCTTCTCAATAATGCGCTGTCTGATTTCACTTAAAGACCAGTTGTTAGCAAGAGCTTGTTCTAAAAATGCAACGCGCTCATCTAATTTCTGAATCTGGGCGATGGCTTTGGCTTTGGTGTACTCTAGTGAACCTTCCCTTAGTGCATCTAGGATATCTTCTGGGAGGTTGAGCAAGGGTAGACGGTTCTTAACGAAAGATTCCCAAGTCATTAACCCTAAGCCTTCAAACACAGATTCAACGATTTTGAGGTCTTGGTTTACAGCAGGCTCATGATTGAGGTCGGAATCATCCGTTTCGGTTTCGCCCATAACGTTATGGGTAGATAATTCAATATCGCCTTCCTCATCGCTGATAACGTTATTAATGGACTCAGTTTCAACTCCGCCCATAACGTTATGGGTAGGTTCAACACCTTCGCTATCGTGTGCGCCCATAACGTTATGGGTAACTGTAGATGCTTTGTTTTGTAGGCGTTGTAGACGATACAGTAATGGGGGTATCTCCTCAACGCTTCGACTTAGTTTGAGAGACAGCAGTTGCAGGATACCTTCAGTTTCTTCAACTGGGTTGAGGTCTTCTCGAAGTAAGTTTTCTATAAGTGCAAATTGAAAGGCTGCGTTGTCGTCTAACTCTCTAATGACGACGGGGACAACTTTCAGCCCAATACTTAAGGCAGCACGATAGCGGCGTTCTCCTGCTACTAATTCGTGTTTCTCCCCATCAAGAGGGCGTACTAAAATGGGTTGCAGTATGCCATGCTGCCTGATGGATTCAGTTAACTGCTTTAATGCCTCGGAGTCAAAGTAACGGCGCGGTTGTGTGGCTGGCAAAACAATCTGGTCTAACGGCATGGATTGAGGAGAACCAGCATTCGCTACGCCTGTGGTGTCCCAAGGTACATCAATTTTGCTTTTGAGAGGTTGGCTTGCTTTAGTAGTGCGTCTCATTTTAAGGATTCTAAACTAACGGCTATTTTTTTCAAGATTTGGACAGATGGGTGCTTTGGTTCGTAAACTGCAAGGGGCATTCGTTCTTCTGAAGCATCAACAAAAGCAGTAGAGCGAGGAATCGGGGCAAAGATTGTTCCGGCGCTTGCTAGTTGTTCGGTGATGGCTGCTAGGGTACGAGTGTCTTGGGAGTTACGGGCATCGTATTTTGTTGGTACAAATCCAGCTATTTGTAGTTTGCGGTTAGGTTTATTGCGTACTGTAGCAACCGTTTTTAGTAATTCGCCTGTTCCCTCAAAGGCTTTGAAATGGGTTTCCAGAGGCACGAGAACATGAGTGGCAGCTACAAGGGAGATGTAACTTAGTAGCCCTAAGCTGGGAGGGCAATCTATTAAGATAAAATCGTAATCTGATTCAATTGGTTCGATGGCTTCTTTCAGGCGAAAATCGCGCATGGAAGCACTAACCAATTGCATTTCTGCCGTGCTAAGAGAGATGTTAGCAGGTGCTAAATCCATGCCGTGAATCCCCTCATGAATTGGCAGGGGTTGTTCATCCACAATGGCATTGTTGACAGTTTGCTCTATCTCTCTTGGAACCAAGCCCATAAAAATAGTTAAGCTGGCTTGGGGGTCTATGTCGATGAGCAGGACGCGATGACCCAATTGCGCTATTTGGTAGCCCAAGTTTTGGGTAAGGGTGGTTTTGGCAACACCTCCCGCCTGATTAAAAACTGCGATGATTCGGCTCATAAGTGAGTTTGTTTACCTGCCCCGTTACAATTAAAGATAACTGTTGATCGGGCAATCGGTACTGTTTATTTAGGGATGGGGTAAATCTCACCATCAATATACAACTCATACCAAGTTTTATCTTTAATGAGAGTGATTGCTAATTTCTGCGATCGCCTTCAATGAACGCACCGTGTCATCACTGCCGACTGTGTAACACATAATCAGAATAGTAAGACGATTTATCAAGTATGTCTTACTAGCATCTAAGTTTCTTTTTTATAATTTGGAGAGATAAACATCAGGCATAGATTTACGCCACTTTGTAGAATATTGCGTAGCTCCACCAAAAATATGGTTTTCTGAAGATATGCAACATTTTTGTAAGCAATAGAAAAAATCATGAGCCGAAAATTACTTGGTGTAGTCGCTTTTTTAACAACATCTATTTTAGTTGCAATTACTAGCTCTGGTAATGCTAAAACTAGCAATTATCAGCAAACCTGTAACGAAATAGCAATTTCTGGTAACGTTCTATCAGCCGATTGCGCTAGACTCGATGGGAAATTCAACAAAACTTCAATAGTCTTGCTAGGAATTGAAAATATCGATGGTACTCTAAAACAGACTGACCCCACTAAAATTAGTAATTACCAGTTTAGTTGCAATTATATTCACATCGAAGGAAACGAATTAAAAGCGACTTGTAAAAAAAGAGATGGCACACCCAACCCTACTTCCATAACCTTAAATGGAATTGAAAATATTAACGGTGTTTTGAAGTATACCAGCAGTCCTTAAATCGATACTGTTGGCAAAAGTTTGACCGTGAGTAGACGCTATTTAAACAGTTTTTGCAACACCCCTATTTACAGTCATTTGCATGATTAAATATCATACATAACAGATAAAAGCTTTTGATTGCAGTGATTTTGGCTGACTTGCGTGTAATTCAATCAAGTGAAAATTGCTGTAAATCACTAGTATCACTTCTTTATTTCTTAGTAGCAATACCATCGCAAAGATGCCTATCACTTTCACTTACATCGGATATGTTTTTCAGATAATCATGTACCCGATCACATCCTCGAACCAATAAATCGTCTAGATTCAGGTTCCAAAGTTTCACCGTTTTGTCAGCACTAGCAGAGGCAAGAGTTTGACCATCGGGCGACCATGCTACTCCCAAAACTTCATCACTATGCCCAAAAAGGGTGGTAATCAAAGAGCTATCTCGTCGCCAAAGTTTCACCGTTTTGTCAGCACTAGCAGAGGCAAGAGTTTGACCATTGGGCGACCATGCTACTCCCAAGACCGCATCACTATGCCCAGAGAAAGTAGTAATCAAAGAACCGTTCCGTCGCCAAAGTTTTATCGTTTTGTCATAACTGATAGAGGCAAGAGTTTGACCATCGGGCGACCATGCTACTCCCAAGACCGCATCACTATGCCCAGAGAGAGTAGTAATCAAAGAGCCATCCCGTCGCCAAAGTTTTATCGTTTTGTCATAACTGATAGAGGCAAGAGTTTGACCATCGGGCGACCATGCCACTCTATAGACCACATCACTATGCCCAGAGAGAGTAGTAATTAAAGAGCCATCCCGTTGCCAAAGTTTTATTGTTTTGTCATAACTGGCAGAGGCAAGAGTTTGACCATCGGGCGACCATGCCATTCCATAGACCTA
>NZ_JBIQNW010000051.1:19806-44496 GCF_047228265.1 Nostoc sp. UIC 10607
CGCCAAAGTTTTATTGTTTTGTCATAACTGGCAGAGGCAAGAGTTTGACCATCGGGCGACCATGCCATTCCATAGACCACATCACTATGCCCAGAGAGAGTAGTAATTAAAGAGCCATCCCGCCGCCAAAGTTTTATTGTTTTGTCAGCACTGGCAAAGGCAAGAGTTTGACCATCGGGCGACCATGCCATTCCATAGGCCGCATCACTATACCCAGAGAGTGTGGTAATCAAAGAGGCATCCCGCCGCCAAAGTTTTATCGTTTTGTCATCACTGGCAGAGGCAAGAGTTTGACCATCGGGCGACCATGCCATTCTTCGGACTACATCACTATGCCCAGAGAGTGTGGTAATCAAAGAGGCATCCCGCCGCCAAAGTTTCACCGTTTTGTCAGCACTGGCAGAGGCAAGAGTTTGACCATCGAGCGACCATGCCACTCCCAAGACTGCATCGTCATGCCCAGAGAGTGTGGTAATCAAAAAGCCATCCCGTCTCCAAAGTTTCACTGTTGCATCAGAACTGGCAGAGGCAAGGGTCTGACTATCAGGGGACCATGCCAGTTCATAGATAACAGCATTACTATTCCCAGAAAAGGTGGTAATTAAAGAACCATTCCGCCGCCAAAGTTTCACTGTTGTGTCCTGGCTAGCAGAGGCCAGAGTCTGACCATCGGGCGACCATGCTACTCCCAAGACTGCATCACTATGCCCAGAGAGGGTGGTAATTAAAGAACCGTCCCGCCGCCAAAGTTTTATTGTTTTGTCATAACTGGCAGAGGCAAGAGTTTGACCATCAGGCGACCATGCTACTCCATAAACTCTATTATTATGCCCAGAGAGGGTGGTAATCAAAGAACCATCCCGCCGCCAAAGTTTCACTTTTGCGTCCTGGCTAGCAGAGGCCAGAGTCTGACCATCGGGCGACCATGCTAATCCTATGACCGCACCAGTATGCCCAGAGAGGGTGGTAATCAAAGAACCATCCCGCCGCCAAAGTTTCACTCTTGCGTCAGAACTGGCAGAGGCCAGAGTCTGACTATCAGGCGACCATGCTACTTTTAAGACTGCATCGTCATGTCCAGAGAGAGTAGTAATCAAAGAGCCATCAGGTCTCCACAATTTCACTGTTTTGTCAATACTGGCAGAGGCAAGAATTTGACCATCGGACGACCATGCCACTCCCATGACCGCATCACTATGCCCAGAGAGGTGATTATATTCTCTTCCTCCGTAAATTACTTGTCGCAACACACCCACTAATTGCATTGGAATACTAGCTTTTCGGCGCTGAAGTGGTATTATTGCCCGTAAACTTACTATCAATGCATCCAGTTCTTTACCTTGACGAAAAAGTTCCTGTGAATAATAACTAAGGGCTTCACCTTGACTTAACTGAACCATTTCTACTTGCTTTCTTTGCAATTCTGCTTGCCACCATTGCCACCCTGAAAAGCCAGCTAGGCTTAAAGCACCTACTAAGCCGCTTGTCAGTCCTATAATTGTAAGCTGCCTTCTGCGTTCTCGTTCTTCTTTCTCTCTACCCCGCAGTACCAGACTCATCTGGATAAAATTTCGCTCTTCTTTGCTCAGTTCTTCCAATCGTTTTTTCAACCAACCTTCGGCTTCCCCCAACGGTACACCTCGCAACAAGACCTCCTCATCTCTTGCCGCCTTTTCCCATTGATGCATTGTCGCCCGCAGTCGCTCTTGCCAAGCGCGAAAGTCACGGTCAACAACCATCCATTGCCGCAGTTCACCCCAATGGCGAATCATTGCTTCATGCACAATTTCCACTGTTTCTTGTTCAGCAGCATTGCGACTTGTTACTACTAATCGCCCATCAGCCAGTTGTTTCACCAAAGACCAGCTTGCTTCGCCCAATTCAGCTTTTGTTGCCAACCGTCGTGTATCTTCTGTGCCTTCACCAGGACGAACTAGTTGGATGAAAATGCGTCGCACTTGTTTTTGCTCAGTCGTACTCAACTTGCCATATTTTTCATCTGCATAGCTGGCTAGGGCACCTTTTACCTGACCAATTGCCTCATAAGCTGCATGAGTTAATCGTTTACCTATTCGCCGTTTCCACAACTCCGTTAACGCAAACTCTAGCAAAGGTAAATTTCCCGGCTCATCTTCTACGTCATCCAGGATGCGTCCCACCAATCGCGTTTCAAAGGTGACATTCAACGTTTGAGTCGGCTTTTCAATCACCTGTGAAAGTTCTTCACGGTTCATTGCTCCCAATTTGATGTCAGCATTTTGTAACACATCTGCAAATGGGCGATATGACAGAGCATTCCCTAAGAAATCAGCCCGCATGGTTGCAACCAGCACAGTAGCAAATGAGGAATTGTTCGTGGGAGATTGAAAGTTGGTTAATAACTTATCTAAAAAACTACGGCGGATGGCCTCATCGTTACAGAGAGTATAGAGTTCTTCAAACTGGTCGGCAATCAACAGCACCCGGTCGTTGGGATGATTTTGTTTAATTTGGGCAAAAACGTCAGACAGAGGAAGAGTAGCGTCACGAAAATAGCCAGCCAACTTCCGAGCTTGGGCCATCCGGTCAGTAGCATCCAGATTTAGCGTGTAAAGAGGAACAAGTGCCAAAGCCAAAGCATGAAAAGGGTCGGAACCAGGACGAAAATGAGTAAACTTCCAATGACCTTCTTTTTGCAGCTTAGGCACTAGACCCGCCAACACTACTGAAGATTTCCCACTTCCCGATGCGCCAAACACAGGGATAAAGTGACGGGTTTTAGCTGCTTCAACTAGTTCTTCTACAAACAACTCACGTCCAAAGAAAAACTCAGCGTCATCGGGACTAAAGTGAAACAGCCCACGATAAGGGCAAGGGATATCTTTATTAAGAGAAGCGTTAGTAGACTCAACAGGTGCTGCTTTGACATCTTCTCGATAATAGTAATTAATGATGGTGATATTTGAATCACCTGTTGCAGAGGTAGCAGCGTATTCAGTCCCTTTAATAATTTGGTTGATATCAGTTTGCTCAGACACGTCTGCTTTGCCTCTTTTAGCCCATCAAATTATCTTCTTAGCTATCTTTAGATGGTTCATGCTCAGTGATGTTGCTAATACTAGCCGTACTAGTACCAGAAGTAGCAGCATATTTAACATTACTGACAGTTTGAGTGATTATTTGCTGTCCACCAGGTTGTTCTTTTAGCTGAGTGAGTAAATCTTGCGCTAATTGAAGAAGTTCAAGGTCATCATTAACCTTAGCGACTTCAACTTCTTCAAGCAGCGTAGCTTTGCGACCTTCAGACTCTGGCTTTTTTTCTAATCCTTCGACTGCATTTATGATGTCACTTTTATCACCAAATTTTTTCTTTAAAGCATCTTTCAGGGCGTTGTAGCCGTCTTTTATTACATCCTTGCTTAGATTAGCAACACCAGCCACAATTGCTGTAGTGATAGGGTCCATAGTTGCTCCATAATAATTAGTAGCAGTGGAAAATAGCGTCTATTCCTTTAACTTCGATTTAATAACAATATAATTGCATGACGAGTTATTAAAGTCTATTAGAAAAATAGCAAAAAGCATAAAATCTATCAAAAGATAGATGCTTAATTTTCTGCTTTATTCTCTAAACTAGATAACTACAAAAAAACAAAAGCAAATTCCGCACTTCTACAGCAAAATTATTCCCACCATTTTCAATAGACTCATCCGCAAATCGCAAATGCTTACTGTGAATGGGTTTTACGGATTCAGATTCAATAGTACATCGCTGTCTAGCTGCCAGTGGTCAAGGTGTCTTTATTTCCAGAATTTAAGAACTCGTGGCTCGGAGTCGGCGCAGCGGAGTGGCTCTTGCGGGATGCAGGATCTAGTTGGCCCAACCAGTAATCTTTCTGCCCGTAAGAGCCACCGACTCCGAGAGCGTAGCGGTCACGAGTTCGGTCTACGGGAGCGTGGATCACAAGCTAAAACCACGTTCCTGCTGTCTGAGCTTTTGTTGCTCCTCCCTGAGATGAGCTTCTAGTTCTTGACTCCAATCAGGATTATGGGTTTTGAGCCTCTTACCCTGTGGCAACAATTCTAATACTGCACTAGCTGTTTTATTCCCTTGTTCATCATTATTGAATGCTACGACAACCCTATTGAAACTCTTGAGAAATTCCATAGGTAGGTTATTCGGGTCATCAGCCACTATCAACATGGTTCTAGTTGGTGGTAGCCCCTTGCAACTTGAGATCAGGTAGGTGGCTGCTGACATCGCATCAATCGGTGTAGAACACAAAAAGACGTTTTCTACCTTGTCCGTTGGTTGCCCTCCCAATCTCAGATAAAACCAACCTTTTTGTGTAGAAGTGTTTTGGTCGTACTCCACAGCACGATGATTTTCTCTAGGCTTTGACCAAACTAATGCGCCAGTTTTTTCACCATCTAAATCACGCTTGATAAACAAAATATTTCGTTGCTCATCCATGTAAAGCAACTGATTATTATGTAATCCTTGCGAAATATAATCTGGTATATAGCGTTTCTCGCTTAAGTACTTGTGCAACACTTGCCAAACAACTTTATCCTCTGGTGGTGGGGTGAATTGAGGCTGTTGGTGTTTGCGTTCAATCTCTTGAAAGAGCTTTTGTAACTGGTCAACTGGAAGTGGTTTAACAGGTTTGAGCAGCAATTCATGAATAGGTTCATCATCACGTTCTGGTTGGTAGTCAACGCCAAGATGTTTTTGCAAACCGGGGAAGGTATAAGCTGCACCTAACTGTGTACCACTAAAAGCCTGCCCATCTTTCTCATAAGAAATTCCTTTAGACTTACCATTCCTAGTGAATCCTGTTCTCACACTGACACTAGCTTGTTGCAGCCGCATGATCAGCGTTGGCATTTGGGGATTATCAACACTAGCCCTATCAATTGTCTGCTGAACTTCCTCTTTAATAGTACGTCCTGGTGGTTGCTCAAGTTTACCTAGTTCATATTCTTCTTGTTCTCGCCTTATGCGTCTGATTTGTCCGGTGCTGGGTGTGCGATTTAGTTTCTCTCTACTGCCTTGGACTTGCACTAACTCATAGTCATGCTCGATTTGTCGCAGAACTTTTTCAGAACGAACATAATCCCAAGAATCATGCACTACTAGCCCTGTATCCATCCTGATGCGGCTGGCGGCAATGTGGATGTGGTCATCATCAGTGTTATGGTGGCGAAAGATGACAAACTGATTGGCATCAAAACCCATTTCCTTCATGTAGCGGTCGCCAATTTCACTCCATTTCTCATCATCTAATTTATCACCCTTAGCTGCTGACAGTGAGACATGGTAAACAACTCGGTCTGCATCAGAATTTAGTTGTCTCGACAGCTTAAATTCCCGCGCTAATTCACGGGCATTTCTCCCGCTCATGTTGCCGCCGATTAGTTTAGCATCTTCACGAGATTCCAAATAATCCAACAACTTGCGAAAACCTCTACCCTTGGTCTGCTTCCCAATCATCCTCTTCCTCTTCTTCCGAGTCGTCATCATCAACATCATCCGAGGCAATGTCTCGTCTACACTGATGCAGCAGTTCTAAAAGTTCTCTTAGCAGTTCTGGATCAACAGGTAAGGTTCGTCCAATTTTTAAGGCTGTGTTAGTTGCCTTGACAAGCTGATTGAGGTTGTTGCCGATTTGTCCTAATTCCCAATATGTTTGTAGACTAATTTTACTTAGTCGTTTGGGTAATGGACGCATCAACGCATTACGTCTCATCAGTTCACTCGCTGACATCCCCGCGTCTTGTGATTTTATTCGCAGCAGATCCAATTCGATATCACTTAATCTCACTGGGAAAATATGCTTTCTGACTAGAGCTTTTGACTGCTTGCGGTTCGCCATAAGTCGAGAAGATTGAGGGACATTGCGAGGGGGGTTTTTCAAGGGGGGCTTCCCCACTTGAACCAGTCTGCCGTTCGAGCGCAGCGAGACAAAGCGTAAGCTTTGAGGCATGGCTGGCTTCTAGCCCAAATACGGGAGATAACGAGGTGTTGTCTGCTACGTATGTACGGAGGCACAGCGAGAGGCTGGGGGCGAGGTGGATAACAGCGTAGCTGGGGGGACGGGTTAGGATGATTTCGGGTGGGATAAAGAACGATGACAGCGTAGCTGAAACCTCATGATTATATCAGTGTTTGCTGAATCACTGCGACGGCGTAGCTGGAGTGTCTTGGCTAAAGTCAGCAACAGTCAACATCGGGGGAACATAGCAACAGGTACGCTGGAACAGTAGAAATATATCAGCATCTAATAAATGATGTTTAGGCGTAGCAGCAACAAAAATTCTAATCAGCGTAGCTGAAAGCATCTGAAAATCTGGAGTTATACTTTTTGAAAAATAGTGGAAAATAAGGGAATTATAATAATCAATTTAATTTCATAGCAATGGTTGAGCCAAAAGATTCTGGTCAGATTACTAAAGGCAAGATTGATAAGGCGATTACTGCCTTGAAGGATCTCAAGCCAAAAGAGCGAGATAGTGTATCGGATAGAGAAGCTATTCGGAAAATGAGGAGGTATATCGAGAAACTGACCTCTGACAAGTATGGCTACAGTTATGATGAAGTGTCAGAGATGCTGAAAGGGCTGGGCATCAATTTGAGTGGTGGACGGATTAAGTATTTATTAGGCGAGTTGAAGAAAAGCAGCCGTCGCCAGAAAAAGACATCTTCAAGCGACGATAATAATCCGTCATCAAATCCGGCTACTGAAACTCAGCTAACAGTTGTAAATACTGCGTCAGAGCAAGCTAGTAGTGAGCCGGATAAATCAACAGTAAATAGTGCAAAGGGCAAGAGACAAAGTAAAGAGACAGTAGCGCAGCAGCAACAGCCTGAATCAAACCTGTAATTAGAAAAATCCTATGAATATAGAATTATTAATTGGAACATGGCTGTTAACGGGAAGCATTTCTCTAAACGCCCAAATTAAATTTATCGGTGATGAACCAGATCCGAATGGTGTCGAAAATTGGTTGAATGGTAACAGCAATAATTTAATTGCTCAGGTAGAAGCAACCGAAGGGCTAACTCTAACTATCTCATCAGATGGTAAATTCTTTGAAGAAAGAACAGGCGAACCAAAAGTTTATTGGTTTGACAGAGAAGGGGTATTGGAGTCTGAAGTTATACCGTTTAACGGTCATCTAAGTTTCTATGACTCTAAAGCCTTCTTATTGGTTGATGATCTGGTATCGTGGGCTGTACCTAGCGATGAAGTTAGTAAAAAAAAGCTCAGATACGATGATGGTGACACGAAAATAGCTGATAGCATTGAAGTTCAAGGCGAACAGCTTATACGAACCATCTCAGTAGTAACAGATGAACTTTACTTAGATAGAGTACTTATCGTATACAAAAAAGCAAATAAGTGAAGTATTCTAACGCTGCCATTACAAGAAACAAAAAGATGACTCCGATTCAGCACAATACAGTTCAGTTAAGAAGAACCGTAGGTTGGGTTGAACTTTAGTGTTACCCAACAAAGCCTTGATAATCTTGGGTTTCGTTCCTCAACTCAACCTACACCAGTTTTATTTTTTAGCCTTAACTGAACCGTATTGGAATATAGGCGCTTTTGCTAGTAAATGCCTTAAGGCGTGAATCTTCCTGCAATTTCAAAAATGTTTGGTTAACAGGTTCATAATAGCGATCAAGATATGCCAAATCGGTTAAAAGCTCAGTTCGGGCAATGTAATCTATATAAAATAAAATATTTCCATTTGGAAGGGTTCCAAACTCAAAAGCTAAATGAGGAACCTGAATATGCGACTTCAACCAAGTGGTGAGACGTGGCTCCTAAAGCATATAAAAATGAGGATGCCCAAAAAATTGATGCTGCTAATCAGCGTTTGGTTACAATGGAATATCAATCTTTTGATTTAGTTAATAAAAATCAAAAAGAGACAGCACAACAAGTACTTTCCAGCCGCGAATATGAAACTCAGAAGCGAATTTATGCTGATCGTATTGCGAAAAGAAACCGTAATATCTCACTTCAGTTACAACAGAAGATTGATGAATATTACCAAAGAATATTTTGGGCAGTTTTAGAATCTATTCTAAGTTTAGCACTGCTGATTCCGGCATGGCTTTTAGTATTGCATTTATTACAGCAATACTTAAAAGATAAAAAAATTGCTCAAACAGCTTTAGAAGAAACAAATTTTAGACTTGAAATGGAAGTGGCAGAGAGAACGGCAAAATTAGAACATAAAAATATTCAACTAAAACAAACACTGCAAGAATTGCAACACACTCAAGTGCAACTTATTCAAACTGAAAAAATGTCATCATTAGGTCAGTTAGTTGCTGGTGTAGCTCATGAAATCAATAATCCAGTTAATTTTATTCATGGTAATCTGATACATCTTAAAGAATATAGTCAGCAATTACTAACTTTAATTAGCCTTTATAAACAAGAAAATTGTAATTACAACCCAGAAATAACTACTCTGATTGATGAGATCGATTTAGAGTTTATTATTGATGATATACCGAAAACTTTATCTTCAATGACAGTTGGCACTGAGCGAATTTGTGAGATTGTGCTAACTTTGCGGAACTTCTCACGTCTTGACGAAGCAGAAATGAAACCTGTTGATATTCATGAAGGAATTGATAGCACGCTATTAATTTTACAGCATCGTCTCAAACAAAATCATAAACAGCAGGAAATCGAAATTATCAAAAAATATGGTAAATTACCTCTTGTTGAATGCTATGCAGGAGGATTAAATCAGGTATTTATGAACATCTTAAGTAACGCTATTGATGCTTTATCTGAACGCGAACAAGAGTATTTAACAAAAAATGTTACAGAACACCTTAATTCTATTATTATCCATACTCAAGTTAAAAATGAAGAATTTGTAATTATCAGTATTAAAGACAACGGGATAGGAATACCAGAGAAAGTTAAGACTAGATTATTTGACCCTTTTTTTACTACTAAACCTGTGGGTAAAGGTACTGGTTTAGGATTATCCATTAGTTACCATATTATAGTAAATAAGCATCAGGGAAAAATAAAATGTATTTCTGAACTTGGGAAGGGTACAGAGTTTATAATTGAGATTCCTATCCAGCAGACGCGGTAAGCAAATATATGATTGTGCAGTTTAACCGAACAATATGTATCTGCTTCTTATAGTTCTGGAACATTAACCAGTCTAAGCTTGTGCCTGAACTTACATTGCTGCCGGAACAGATATATTATTTTTAGTCACACCTTTGACATAATCTTGCAATGGCTTTGTCAATATAATCTGCAATAGATCAATACGGTTCAGTTAAGGCTATGCAGTGCTTAGAATAAGGAAGACATGAGGCTTTGTTATTGTCCCAGTACCTCTGTGTTCTACTTTTTTTGAGCGAAATTTTGATACAGGTTTTTTCACAACCCTTGGGTTACTTCTATGAACCCTTTGAGGTAAAACTTGATCAAGAATCTCTAGAGTTAACCAACTCAAAAAAAGGGAAGTTCGTGTGGTTGCAAACGCTGGAATTTAGGAAGGGCACGGCGAACAACTCGCAACGTTCCTGTGAAACTTAGACGCAAGGGCGCAACTTCTGCGCTGGTTGCAGCTTGAAAAATTAATGTTCTTACAGTCCAATGGCCTAATAATAAACCGTAAACTTCTTGCACTACCTCTCGTGGTTTTTGAGAACGAATATGAGTTTTTCGTCCTAAAAGGTGTACTTTGAGTTCATCAATCGTGTTCTCGACTTCCCAACGTTGGTGATATTCGCTCTTCATGTAATTGGGCTGGGAATTTTTCAATATTTAATAAGCTTGTAATTAGGCGGAAATAGAAGGTTCGTGTCACCAGGCGCAGTCTGATAATGAACTTTTCATTTTGGCTAGAGTGAATGCACAAAACTATTGAGAAATTAGCCACGCTCGAACCAGCACTGCTTTTGAATATGGCAGTGCAAATATGATTTTAAAATTAGTCAAGTCTATTTCAGTCCCTATTTACTTGTGTAAGTTCAGTGAACGGCAATAAAACCACTGTATTGTTGGTTAAGTTATGACATCTGGCCCTACTATCTAATGTTTTGCTCTGTACCAAGAACTGGTCATCATCTCCCGTGACGGTACATACTTGCCCAATTAGGGTTTCTATAAGGGATTTCGGGTGATGTTGATTTGGATCTCCTAGATTATTTTGAGTATTAAAAGACATAGCTGATCCATCAGACTCTCCAAGATTTTGAAGGCGTTCGCGTCGTGCAGCACGTTTAGCTAATATGGACATCAGGTTAGACCAAGTTTCAGTATCAAGTCGGTAGACTTTAATTTTTTGCCTTTCAAACCCCGGCTCAAACCTCGACCAGCGAAAAGCCGCTTTGATTCCCAACTGCGATAACATCTGATGCACAACCTGAACATCACTCATTTTGTCGCTGATGGTGCGGTTGAGATGGTGTAATATTTCTGGGGCATAGAGACGAATCTTGTCGGCGTAGGGTTTGAGGTCAGCCTTAGTCCATTCTTTATTTGGATCTAAAAAGTCGTTTAATCCAAATGCTTCTCGCATCTGTCGCCGCAGTGCTGTACCGGAAATATCCCACGGGCAAACAGCTTGATTCCAATTAGCTTGTTTCTCTAATGATTTGGCTGTTCTGTCAACTCCTAATTCGGGATAAAGTTGTGCTTCTAAGTTGAGCAGTTCCCCGCGTCGTCGGCCTTCTTTGTCCCAAAGTACATGTTCTAGAGTTAGCTCGTCTACGCAGTAGAAATCTTTCAGATAATATTTTCTAATTGCTAGCGCGTCTTCTGGTGAAACTGCTTCTTGGGATTCTAGCAGGGCTATTTCTGGATAAGTTAAATCGGCGGCGGCTACTATGTCTTTGGCTTCAATTTGTTTGATTTCGTCTTTGGCTGACTTTAGTAACAGTTTGACAGCTTTATCCGATTCTCGATTATCAATTGTAATCTGATGCCCTTCATGTCTTAGTCTTATAAGCAGTGCATCCTCTAGATTCATCATCGAATAATTCTGCTCGGCACTAATTCGGGCATACAGATTGACATGAGGGTTTGATTGCCAATCGAAATTAGCAATACCTTCAACAATATCTGGTCTGAGGTTGGAGCGGACTAAACGAACAGTGGCATCTGTTCTCTGTTGTAATTGTGCTTTAATTTCTAGATAATTACTGGAGCGAGAAACTTTACAGTAATTTGTCCCACGTTTGGCACACCAAACTGTGCGGTCTACGTTGTCTCGCACGCGAATTAGAGATTGGGACATATCAGCGTCGGTGGATGATGCGCCAGTGAAAATTCCATAGACTTTCTCGATGAAATCTGGAATTTCTATGCTGACTCCGGTGGCAACTGTGGGAGAGCAAATAATTACGTCATATAGTCCTTCTGCTAATACTGCATCGGGATTTTTTAGAAACCTTTTTTCATCCTCGTTGCCACTGGTTTCTGAGTTAACTAGCAGAATTCTAATACCAGGAATTTCTTTTTGTAGCAGTCGTGCTGTTGTCTTGCTGGTGGCTTTGCTATCTGTGGTGACATATAGTGCCTTACCTGGCAAGATGTTTTGTGCATTTTGGATTAACTCGTTTATAACAGCTGATTTATCTTTGGCTTGAATAAATGTGACGTGGTAGGGTTTGGGTTGATAGTCGTTATAAATTAAGTAGATTGGAGCCGGATCTGATCTCAGTTCCCAGAGGTAATTTAGGGTTGGGTTGTTTAAATCAGCGTCAGCAGCAATTATCCTCCGGGCGACTCTAATTAATTCTGCAAACCTTGCTAATAATGCTGGACGTTTCCCGTCTTTGTCGCAGGTGCTAGAAGTTAATAAGTGACGAACTACTTGGACAATTTCATCAATGATTAAGTCACAACCAGCAAATTTTTTCGGGTCGATGGCTAGGAGTGAATCAACACAAAAACCAATTCGGAAGCTATAAGCTGATCCTTTGATAAAATTGCCGTTGACTTTATCTAAGTCGCCTCGGTAATCTAAATCTGCCCTGGCACATAAATTCTGTACGAGCGCAATTCTGTGACTCGGTGCTAATACTTTCTCAGACTTAGCTGTTGCTTTGGCCATAAACTTAGTTTTACCAGTGCCTTTGCCTGAGTTAAGGGCAATAATTCCTGACTGGGGTAAGTCTTTAATCTCTAAGGTGGATAAGTCGGCTGTGGTCAGTTTTAATGAGGGTTCGTAAGTTAACCGATTTTCTAAGCGTTGCCACAACTGCCAATGTGCTACTGAAAGGGCTTGGTTTAAGGCAGTTGACCAAGCAGCCACGCCAGCGTTTACTATCAGGTCATCAACGCCTTTACACAGTCCTTTTTGACCGTCCCAGATGGCGATATCAACTATTGAACCGACGGCAGTCAGTAATCGGCTAAAGCGGAAAGTCGCAGCGTTAACCCGTCTTTGGGTTTGTGGATTTGTGTCTTGGTCAAAGGCGAGGGTAAATTTTCTCCCTTTAACAGCAAATCGTGCTATATCTGAGATTAGATAGGGCAAGACTTGGTTGCCTAATAAATCCTTGCTACGGTAGCCGCCGTTAATTCCGTAAAGGGCAATGGCTACATACCCCTGTGACAACAGGCATAAGGATTTTTTACCCCCTTCTGTAATGATGATTGGGATTTCTGGGTGGAGTTCTAGCCAGTCCCAAAAACTTTCTCCTGGTGGGGGAACTTCTACGCCGTAGCGGTTGGCTATTGAGCGTCTATTTTCTCGGTTGACGGTGGGGAGATAAGCCCGTGAACCGTTGCCAACTGGGGTTTCGTATTTTTGCTCTTTGTCTTTTTGAGCGTCAGTCCTGGGTTTACTGAGTTTGCCTTGCCAGGGGCTACCGTCTTCGTTAAGAAATATTGCGGCGTGGAGTGTGGGTTTGGCTTGATGCCCAAATCTGGTATATTTCCAGTTCAGTGCATCGTGGATTGGGGTTGAGACATCCCCCCCAGCACTAATTTCTATGTCGGAGACGATACGGATGTTATCAGTGTAGAGAGAAATTGCGATCGCTGAGTCGGTAAGAAATTCTCGCTCAATTCGGCTGGCAAACTCACTTAAGCTCTCTACTGGCAGTAGATTTTGAGCAGATGGTAGAACACTGGATAGATTTTTCAATTTCCTTTTCCTGGCAGGGGTTACAGTGCCCTCGCCAAAAAAAGACTGAATGTTAACTTCTATCTACAGAACAGTTGGCGTAACTTGTGCGGTAGAGGGGAAAGAGTCAAGTAGTTTGGGTAAAGCCTTCATGCTTGTTACTTTTTTCTTAGGAATCTGTTGGAAATAAAGCTTATAATCAATGAAAGGCTCCACTTGATTCTTACTCCAGTGGGGGTTTTACACTCTGTCTTTTCTGGCGGGGTGGACGTGTGGTAGGTGTTGCAAGCACCGAAGCCACAAAATACGAGCAAAATCAAATGAATAATTTGAGCCTAAGTCTGTGAGTCCTACCTCGCAGGCTTTTTGGCTTTTATTGGCTCAAATTCCAGAGATTAAAGACCATAAATAGAGTTAGTCATTTGGTTAGGGTTAGGATGTTGTTTGGTAGTCAGCATATCATTGAGTAACACTAGGCACATATTGCAATCTGACAAAAGTAAGCAAAAAGTAAGAAAGATTTCTCCGTCGATACAAGACAATGGGGTTGGCAGAGCATTTCTCAAAGCCAATGCTGCTTACCCTATGTGCGCGGTCGTGGCTTAACATTAGGCGAAGTGGTGCTATTATTGCGCTCACTCTTTTCTTTAACCTCTATATCTTCATACCTTTGCCTTAACCTAGTTTTTCGTTCTCCTTTGGTTAGCATGTCCTTGTCACCAAAGTAGTTGATATATGCTTCTAAGTCTTCTTGTGGAAGAGATTTGTAAAAATGTCGTAGCGTTCCAGCGAATCCTTCAGAGTAGTTATTTCGCAATTGGCGGCGGAAGTTGAGATATCCTATCCAGTCACGAGCTATTATCATCGCGGTCATCGCCTGAAGGATTTTTTCTTTTGGTAGTACCTGAGTTGCTGTCACAGATTACGCTCCCCATTGCTCAAGCTCATTCCTGGTGATTACCGATCTGAAGATTATCTGTGTATTCATTTTCTGCTGCTGGCTGGTCGCCCGTCGTAAGTGTTTAGTGTTTAGGTCATGCTGCACCGTTTTGTTTTGGCTGTTTTTGTGGCAATTCACCACGCTCTCTTGCTTCTCTCATAGCTACTTCAATTAAAAATGCTGCTAACGCGGCTGTAGGTCTCCCTTGGATTTGGGCTAGTTGCTCTAAATCCTCAAAAACATAGTCGGGAACGGTTACTGAGAATTTTTTACTCACTGATCTACATATACTTTGAGTCATTATTCTACTCCAATATTACTCTTTGCCTGCTGTAAAGCAGCTTCTAAGAAGCTTTTGAGGTTTTTCTCAGACTGCATTCTGAATCAATTCCAATTAAATGCTTTACAGCAGGCAATTAGATGCTAACATACTTTTAACACCCTAGAAAACGCAAGTCACCTGTTAAATGCGTCTCAAGTGGTTTTAAAAACTGAGTTATAGCCAGATAACGAGCAAAAGCGTTAAATGAGGTGCTAATTACTCGCTAAATCACTGTTAAAAATTAGATCGCTTGCTAAATCGCCTGTATTATGAATCGTTCACAAGCTTTTAGTTTGGGGAGTTCTATCGAACCAGACAGCATTTATGTTGACTTTGCAGTGACCAAAAGTGAATTAGCCAGGTTGCTGCAAGTCACCCGTCCTACCGTCTGGAAATGGGACAAGATTGCATACTTTGCCCTTGAAAGCTACCGGCAAGCCTACCCCATCCAGACGGACAAAGCTAAACGCCAGCTATGCGAACGGGATAAAGAAGTCCCTCTAAGCCCTTACCAAGTATGGGTATTGAGCCGTATCAAGTCCCTGATGAACTCGCTGCGAATTGCCGCCAGGGTAAAAGCCTATATTCGTGGCAACCCTCACCACTTTTCAGTTTCTAACTTCCAGTACAAATCAAATCAAGTTTTTCACAAAGGAGCATAAATCATGACTGATATCACTATCAAAAAAGCCGCTGTTGACCTGGGAATTGCTGAAGATGCCTACCGTTTCATGCTGGCTGACTTCATGCCAGATAACTTTGAGTCTGTCTCAAAAGTCCCGTTAGATGTGGCTGATTTGGTTGCTAAAGCAATGCTTGCCAAGACAGAGGGTCAAGCACTCGCACCTATGGCGGATGACTCTAGCTTGTCTATATCAGATCAACACTCAATCATTTCTGGAGTTAACAATACTCTTGCAGACTTCTGTGAAAGCATTGTCATTGAGTCCCATAATCTAACGACTGCGATCGCATTTATCGCTGCCAAGCGTAACGCTGCAAATTTCCGGCATACCTATGAATCTGTGTTTAGTGATGAAGTAGGTAAGTACGTTGACGAGCTTAGTCTGGCTCTAGCTATGACTGCTCAAAAAATCAATGACACCACACCCAATGATTTTTTATCCCAACGGGGAATTACCCCGCGTCAACCCAGCACCAGCAAGGCAGTAGAAGAAATCTTGAATCTAGCAGAAAATATTTAGAATTTGCATCAAAGCTTGCATTGTCAAATAGTCGGTTTCTATTTCTCTTGCACTTCATTTCAAAGGAAAGAAAAATGCACTTACTGACTGAAGTTTGTTTTTATTCTGGTGTGGCTACCCTCTCCCTAATTGGTGGTGTAGCAGCAGTTATATCGCCTTTGGGAGTCGGGTTATTTACTGTGGGCTTAGTAATGTATGTCAACCAAAACAGACAATGATAGGGACAAATTAGAGTCTGATTATCAGTGGCTTGCTTTCAAAATCCGCCCAGTCCTTTTAATAGCTTGCATCACAATTCCTAGTTTCTTTGGAGCGTATATCTATGCAGCAAGTTTTGACTGTAGAGCAAATTTTAGCAATTCTCAAAGGGAAAGAAGAGAGTTTGAGGATGTTGAGGGCAACGCCAGAGTACATGAAATTGGAGGCATCAGAGCGATTCACTACGTCAAATGACCTCCGCCTCGGTGACGCAATTCAGGCACTCTTCGAGATTCACGAAGCCATCCTAAATATCGAGTTTTATTCCCAAGTCGAGGGACAAACAAATGCTTTCAACGACAGCCTTACAGCGTAATCACCTGTACCAATTCCGTGGTCAACAACTGCGCTACAGCCATCGGTCTAATTGTCGAGTCAATGCCCCTTTCATTTTCAATGACTCAAAGGGCAGACGCAAAGAATTAAGCCAAACCCAAGTGCAGAGGGAGGTTTTTGAATTAAATGAATTTTGTGAGAACTGATGATGAAGCGATCGCACCTGCCGGCAAGCTTGGCGATCGCCTAATCAGGATGTATCTCTCGCCGCAAAAACGAAAGTACACAAGGATTCTAACAAATGACACTTGATTACAAAAATCCCAATGATTGGGGCAAATCGCCTCTGACTGACCGCGCTTTGAGATTAGAGCAATTCAAAGCGGAAAATCCTGAAGAATGGGCAGCAAGGATCTCAGCAGATATTGAGGCACTTTCCACACCAATATTCGAGAGTGAAGATTACCCACCCTTCACTGGAACCGAATTCTTAGCAACTCATGAAACCATTGATGACCATCCATACTCTGCTGCATTTGGTCAATTCTTGGGTAATGGAATTGACCCTGATATTGCAAATACTTTGGCATTTGGTGAGAACAGATTTGATTTAATCTCTGATGATTTTGACGACCCCATAAGGCAACTGGCAACGAGAATCTATAGCCGATTTGAAGAGATGGGTTACTGGGATAAGTTGCCCCAATCATCCAGCAATATCGACTATGACTACATCCCTTATTAGGAGATAAAATGGCACGTAATTTTGGAGCAGCAAAACTCAAAAACCATATTCACAACAATGCCCCCGGTACGTTAGGAGCAATGGGCAGACTGTTTGATGTCTCAGAATCGGACTTCAACAAAGCCCTCCTTGGCGACCAAACGGTAATCACCAAAATTGCAGATATGGCGCGACTGTCTGACACAGCTAAGGCTAATCTGCCTAAAGCTTTGGAGGCATACCGCAAAATTATCGAAACAACTGGGGACGTAAACCAAGCCTACGCCGAACTTGTGCAACTCACCCAGAAGCACGGAACGCAAACACTAAAGGCTATCAACACCAGTAAGACAGTCGAGCAGCGTTTCAAAAACGAGATGACCGAGATGCAGGCAGAACACGTCAACGCCACTACTGCCGAGGCTACCCGTCACGCTCAACGCTCATCCTTGATTCAGATATCTGGGGCCACAGCAGACCTTATGGCGATCGCAAAGTATGAAGTTGATTTAATCAAGGCTTCTAACAAACTGCCTGAAACACAAGATGCGGCGGATAGGGCATACGAAACCGCAGTTACTAGCGCACTGTGGACAAACGGTAGTGAAGCCAAGACTGATCGCATACCAAAGCCCAATTACTCGCGCACTGCTGGGATTAGTCGAGTAGGGCAGTGGTTTCGCAATTTCATGGGCATTTAAACCATAAGTAAGTCGAAAGCCAGCAGACAGAAGAGAGCAGGGGAGCAGAGGTGCAGGGGTGCAAGGGGGAATGGACTGTAACCTCTCCTCTGCCCCTCTGCCCCTCCGCCCCGAAGCCTCTTCTAGACTCTGGCTTTTTCTGTTTCACCCCAGGCGAGGTAAACATGAATGAAATTGATTCCCTATTATCACAGTTCCAAAACACCACTGAACAGTCCACACCGTTAATGTGGGGTGAAACTACTGAAGAAAAACCGACCCCAGAGAGCGAAGACGGCTTACGCCTTGAGCAATCCATTCGTGATGTCTTCAGTAACAAGCAACTGCTAAACAAAGCACTGGCTACATTTCTGGGTGTGTTTACTGCTAATGCTGGAGTCAGCCTACTAACGAGTTTGGGAATTTCCGCGATCGCTTCTGGCACTTTAAGCAGCATTGTACTGGGTTTATTTTTCGCCAACACTCTAACCAAAATTCAATACGACGGCAGAATCCACATTGGTCAAGACTTTATGGTGGCGACTGCCCAAACTGCAAGTGTAGGTGTTGCATTGTGGGTGGCGTTTGATGAATATCGGGCTGTGTCAGGAGCGACCAAGACAGGTAAGACTCGGTTCTATCAGGAGGTTAAACAGTATGAGGTTAAACCAACTCCCAAGACTGAAACACCTTGGCTCTTGATTGGGTTAGCAGCATTGGGAGTGTTGTTGCTTGCAGCTATGACGAGGGGGAGAAGCCAATGAAAGGTAAGCAGTTTGAGGATTATTTACGATCAGGAACAGCCAACAATATCACTGTAGGGGTGCTGGCGGCTATTGGGTTAATTTGTGGGGCAAAGTCATTTACAGGAACTCAGATTAGTTTAATTGAATATTGCTTCATCCCCGAAAAGCTCACTCATCCGGTTAACCGTCAAAGGTACTGCACTCCACATAAACGTTACATAATGCCAGAGTCTGAGTTTTATGCTGAAGCTTATGCCCCAGCTAACCCAGAGTTTCAACGTGATAACTTCTTGCCTACCAAAGCTACTCGCTTAAGAATAATAGAACCAAGTAACCCTCATAAGCCCTGGTGGGGATTAGCTTCAGTGTTATTCGTTGGTGGAGCTTATGGGTTATCCAAAGCTAGGGAATGGCGATTAGTCCAACTAATGCCTTCAGTTAGGGAAGAAATTCGTAGCAATTGGTTAATTTCTAAACTTTGGTACGGGTTAAGGCTCCACAAAGAAAGCTACACCGCGCAGTTAGATTACGAATTCCACCAATGGACGGAGAATCGACGGGTAAGAACCGCGCAGTTGTCAAAAATGACACCGCAAGAGTTAGCTATTTTTCAGGAGCAAGTGAGGTTAAGGGCAGAAGCCGAAGCACGGGTGCAACTGCAACAGGCAACTGGACAACCCGCCGGGGCATTACCAGGGCAATCAATGCAGGATATCGCCAGGGGTGACGATAAAGTGACTGCCTCTGAACAGCAAACATTACAACAAAATACGAATGGTAGCCTTGACCCATCAGAAGCTCTTGCCCTCAATACTTTGCAAGCTCTAGCCAGAGCCGATAGCTCCACTGCTTTAGTCGCTGCACCAGGAAGTGGTAAATCAGTAACCCTCAATTACTTAATTCAAAAAATCTTGGCGGATTCGCCTAATGCTGATATCTGGGTAATTAGTGCTAAGAATGATAGTTTCTGTGGTTTGCGAGAGAAAGAAAGGGTAATTGTTTTTGACGGGGAAAACCCAGACCTAGCTAAAGAAGTCATTGACCGCTTTTATCTTAACTACAAACAGCGTAAACAGCTACCAGAATCCAAACGCGAATCCTTACCACCATTGATTTTAATTCTGGATGATTGGTTAGTGATTGCTGACCAATTAAGTAAGCATTACTCCGACTGGAATTATGGGGGTAAATTACTTGATGTTTTACTGATTGGTAGAGAGTTTAATACTAAGTTTATTGCCTCCCTACAGTCTTTTAATCTGGCAGCATTGGGCATTGAAAAGATGGATGCCCAAACTCGTCTCTGTCTCAATTTACTGCTGTTAGGTAACAGGTATATCAAGAATGGAAGGGAGCAAGAATCTTATGGGGTACTGGAGTTGATTTTAAATAGAGGTGACATCATTCCAGGGAAACAAGAGCGGGAGCAAATTAAATCTAAATATCTGTCAGTGAAAGCAGTCTCTTATCAAAACCTCCGTCCAGTTATGATTGCTTCCGTTGGTGGTTTTGTTGTGGCATTGATGCCTAAATTATCTAATCAAGTCAACTCGATTGCTTCGGAGCAGGAATATCTAGATAGAGTATTTGATCTAGAATTTAATTTAACTGCTGCTCACAATCACCACCCGAAACCATTATCTGAGGTGGCTAACAAGATTTATGAATACTTCCAGAATGTCAAGACTAAAACCCCAAAAACATTACGCGATTTTAAGAAGGCAGACAGGTTATCTGGTTATTCAGAGCAAGAATTAATTGATGGATTATCTGAATTAGTTAAAGCTGAGAAGATAAATTCGGACGGCAATGATAGCTACTCTCTGCCTGATTGGTGAACGTATTGCCGTAATGCCGTAGTGAGCAAAAACTATATAAAAACTGGCTTTTCTGGGTGTCTACGGAAGGAGGCAGCAATCACGGCAATTCCCACCCTGTATAGGTTGTAGCTTACGGCACGGCTACGGCAGTGCGGACAGCCACGGCAGATACACAAATAATAAATTAGCCAATCAATAGCAATTTATTATTAGATGTTTAACAAAATTATGCTGAAAATTGTAATCGTTGAAATAGAAAAAATTATGGTTTTTGGCTATCTTAACTATGCCTCAGTTGTCAATGAAGCATCCAGTTTTAAGACATGGAACTACAAACAGTTTTTAAATCTTTTTCTTCAGAAAATAAAGAAAGCTTTGATAAGGAAGTATGCCACCTCTAATTTCATAAAAATGTCTGTTTTTTTCACATAATGTACATTTAAAGTCTGTTGACATTAATTCCAATATTTCAAATTCATACTCCTCAGGGAAAGTAACGGTTAAGTCTGCATTAATTATTGGATATCTTGTGCTGTAAAAATCTGTAACGCTTTCTTCATAAATTGTCTTAAATATAAAATATGCATCAACATACTTTTTGGCTGGTATTTTCAGTTCAAAAATTATTTCTTCATGAGTTTCTTTTTTGACTCCCTTAGTTTGAGTTTTATCCTTTGTATCCCACTCAAATAATAACTGACCCTCTAGTTGGCAACGTGCAATTTCTAAAGAGCTATTTATTGCTGTTGGCGTTTTTTTAAACGTTATAATAAAAGGGTTCAAAACCTCTTCAATACTTGTGTTATGTAATTGATATTTCATTGTTTGTATAAGTTCTATTTTACCCTGAAATTCTTTAAAATCATAAATCCAAATAGCATTTTTTCTCAAAATTTTATTGTTAATAGTATCTTTTTTTAGTATTTCATATATTTCTATAGGAATAAGAGTTTTAAATAAAGAGTCAAATACATTTATATTAATTGCTTGATTGATTTGATTTAAATTATTTTCTCTTTGCTCTTGCTCCTTAGCATCTATTCGATTTTGAATAAATACAAGAATAAATATTGAGGCTGACAACCCATAAAAAAAATTACTTAAAACTTCAGCTATTCTCCCTACTGGATGATTAGATAAAATATTCTTTTTTACTAAATTTCCAGATTCTATTATACTTATTTCTTTTGATACTAAATTATAATTTTGAGACCAAATATCAAAACTAATACCTAAAATTAAAGAAATTATCAAAATGAAATAAATTATTGGTGATGGTTCTTGTTTTCGTTTTACAAAGATCATAGTTTTAGGGGAAGTGTTAGGGTAGGTGTCACCAAGTGCCAAGTTCCCTCAGAATGTTGTCCATAGCAGGTTTAAGCACACAAGTGTAGCTATTAAACTGGAAACCTTCCGATCACAGAATCGTATTCTTTTTGAGCTTCTCCTATAGACAACCGTGAGTATACCTCCAGCGACTGCCGAGACGAGTGTCCTGAGTAAGGTTGAATCATTGCATCATCAATCCCTTGCTTCTTCAACCATGTCAGCAAAAAGTGGCGTAGCCTGTCGTAGCCTGTCGTAGCCTGTGAGGTGAGATCGCTCTATTGAGTCCCGCAGCCGTTGCATACTTTTCCAGAATTTTTCTCACACCTCGGTCACTATACTTGCGCTTCCACGACGACTCAAATAGATAATCCCTCTTTTGTTACTTTAGGAAAAGAAAAATTAGCAAGAAATTCAACTAGCTATAGGGAAACTGACTGGAGAAGCCCGAAAATTATTCATGAAGTTAATTAATTTCAAAAAGCAACGTTTCATGCCAGGAATATTAAATACTGTGAGCCAAGGTTGAATCAAACAGTAAAAAATATAGGGTTGAATAATCAATCTCAGGTTATTTAAGGCACTCTTCCATGTAGTGCCAGACTCCCAATAAGGATGTTGGCTATAGTGAAGAAGATTAGATTCAGTGTGTGACGAAAATTCTGAAGCTTCAAAATGCCTCACATCCTCAAATACTGAATAATAGTGTTGGCAATAGTTATCTATGAAAGCAACTGTGTTTACTGCCTGTCTACGCGGTATAACCATTCCTGTTACTTACTTTTTCCAGGTTGCCTCCTGATTATACTCTCCCCGTAGTAACAAAAGAGGGATTAGATGGTTGACATAGACCTTGAATAAGAATCTGACGCAGACAAGTCAGTGCGCCCTTGCGGGTTCCCACTTTCTTCAAGGCGGGCAATGTCTAACTTGTACTTCAAAGGAGAATCCCAGGGTAGAAAGTGCGGTCACGTTGTAGTAATTAACGTCGCACAAAGGCGCAAAGAAGAGAAATCTTTAGCATTCACAAACAATTCAGGATTGCTGTATGTAAAAAATTTTAGGCTCAACAACATGATTTATGAAAAGTTACAGTTAGCTCATATTGCTGTGCTACCTTGATATTTTATCAATCACGCCATAGTCATATGACCCAGCACCACCATCCCCATTATTACTAGCATTACCAGCGCCCTCTTCATCCAAAGTAGCACTATCACCAGGAGCTGCACTGGAATTAGGAAGTTTATAAATAAAGAAGTTATAAGTGTTAGAAATGCTGAGTCCTTCTCCTCCCTGCAAAGCCATAGCCTCTGTATTATCTAAGTCTCGCAGAAATTTTTCAATATCTATAAGCTTTCCAGAATTACTAAAGTTCAGTTGAGAAAATTTGATATTTTCCATTGCTCATTTGTCCTATTAAATTTGGAAAAAATAGCAGTCTTCCTAGAAGAAAAAACATGATTGCTTAATAAGTTGAAATTTCGATAATTAGAAGCTAAATCTAACTATATAATTAACAAGATAATTACTAATACTTCACTATATCTCTAACTTAAGAGAGGAATAATGTTAAATAAGTTTGTAAGTTGAGATACTAAAATTTATCTATTTACTTTGCATTGGTACATCAACATTGGTGACAATTAAGTCTGTATAGCAGTTGCTCAATATTGGGTGCGGCGTTACAAGGGTGCATAGACGCGTATCGGCAAGTTAAGAAATATCACTTTTTGAACGCCTTAGTTAGTGCCATCGCCTATGCGGAAGCTGTTGTCTACAGTTGATATCACATCCTGATAGCAACAGTTTATCAACCGAGGGTATAGAAGCGAGTGTAGACAATTCGGCCGCAACAGGAGCAAAACCCCAATATCCAGGGCCCAACAGCTGGATAATGGTTTAGGTATTGGAAAAGTCCATTTTATGTACCGTAAGAATTAAGAAATTTTCAGGCTTCCATCCTTCCCTATAGCGATATCACAGTTTCAGTAGATTCGCCCTGCGCGTGACGAGGCCGAAGATGTAAGGTGATTTCCGTATCGAGTCGCTTGAGGAAAATGAGGAGTTTGCCCTCACTGAACCGTTGAAACTCTCCTTTCATTAGATGAGAGACTTCTGGCTGGGGAATGCCAAGAAGTTCGCTGATTTCGCGCTGTTTCAGTTTGCGTTGTTTCAAAAGGCGGAGTACCTGAATCCCTATCTTGCCCCGCGTAAAAAGTTCATCCGCATCCTCTAAACCGAGGTCAGCGAATACGTTGCCACTGCTTTCTTCAAAAATCGGTTCCTGTGTCATTCGCCCCTATCTGTGATTTCCTTATTTCCTATAAAAAACTTAGTAATTATTAGTGCAGCTATCCCCCAAACTCCAATTGTGAGGAGGACAGAGAAGGCAAATCGGACATGATCAAAGGTTTGAATGCGACTTTCGGTAATTTCTCCGTTTTGATAATAGTTTCTGGCGAATGCATATCCCAGAATGCCGTATTTGTGATTATATGGAACGTTTACATCCGCACCTTCGGTTATTCCGATTAATGTCTGCGACCCCATATAAGAAAATTTTCCTAAGAAAATATAAGTTGATAATATCGAAGTAAATATCAACATCGTGATTGAAATTGCTTTTATATTCTTACTCATACAAAGTATTAATAGAGCAAACCTAATTACATAAGTAGGTGGGTAGAAATTAAAGATAACTATATAATAAAATGTAAACTTCTCTGAAAGACTTATTCCGTCTCTTCGAGCGTGACGCTCTTCCGAGCGTCTACACAAACTATTCCCAACTCCCTTGTCATAACGATAAATTTTTCCACCTACTTAATGGATAAGACTTTTAGTTTAATAATTTAGTTGCAGACTTATAAATATTTGCGTTCGCAATGTGGTTTTCGGGGTAAATGAGCAATTGCCGCTCAACTAAGTATAAAGCAACTAACTGTTTATTAGCTGCAATAACAGTAAGGCTTTTCAATCATGGACATATAAGTGAAGCGATCGCTTGATTTATAAGTTAGGTCTGAGTATTAAGTGCGGATCATACCCCTACTTGGTAATAGCGTAGCAAACATAAGCTATTTTTATCAGCCTACGAAAGAATGCGGGTTGTAGCGGTCGTGTTGTCGGGCTGATTGATAAGTCTGGGTTAATCGGGTGTCATCGCTTACGAAGGATTAGGCTTTTTGGTGACTTACATTGTTTTATTGACAAAAGTTAGCTTCGACCCCCAACCGAGTTGTCGTTGACTGAAACGCGATCGCAATTGACGGCTGACTTCCTC
>NZ_JBIQNW010000052.1:0-44186 GCF_047228265.1 Nostoc sp. UIC 10607
TCTCAAGGTCGCGTTATCAGCACTTGGGCAGATGTAATCAACCGGGCTAACCTGGGTATGGAAGTAATGCACGAGCGCAACGCTCACAACTTCCCCCTAGATTTGGCTGCTGGTGATGTTGCTCCTGTAGCTCTGACTGCTCCTGCTATCAACGGTTAATCATAATCTGAGATACAATTTTCACGATTATCTATAAGTAAAAGACGCTCTCCCGAAAGGGGGGGCGTTTTTGCATTGGGTTAATTAGTACGTTTTTTTGAAGTGCAAAATGATGGGTGTTATATCAAAACTAGACCGCTATAGTTTAGAACTTAGGCAATAATTATCAAAAAGTAAATTTTACGGGTAATAATTGCTAGCAGCGCAGATAATTGCCTCAAAGCTCAATTATAAGGAGAAGCCAATAATGATTTTACATCGTGGGCGTAGGGTAGTAGCTGCTTTGCTACTGTCAGTGGTATTACTGACAACAGCCTGTAGTCCAAAAACACCTGGACGTTTTGACCAGGTGCAAAAAGAAAGCACTCAACAAAGAAAGGGTCAAGCGGTGGCTAAAACCGCAACTCAGGGTAGCGAATTTAATAAACTTTTTCCTGATGCAGGCGATGGCTATCAACGCGTCTATACCCAAGAGAAAAAAGGCTTTGCGGAAGCGAAGTTGAAAAAAGGCGGTAAAGATATAGCGATGCTGTCTATTTCTGATACCACCAGCACAAACGCAGCAGCAAAGTTCTCGAAGAGCACCAAAAAAATTGGCGGTTATCCCGCAGTAGAAGTTGGTAAGACGCAAACTGCAATTTTGGTAGGTAAGTACCAAGTAAAAATACTTTCCCGCGTTCCGTCATTTACAGCTAGCGATCGCGCAGATTGGCTAGAGAAGTTTAATCTTAATGGTCTGGCTAAACTGAAATGATTTGCACTACGAACATTTAGATAATAAAACCTAAATAAGGAGATTTTTGTGAGCAAATCGATTTTTGAGTTGGTTGATCAATTACCAACCGGTGGCCTGACCATTTCTATGTTGAAGTCCCTCGATTTTGTTACTCCTGGAGAGTGGCAAAATACTGTCGGCTTTGTCAACACTATTAAGACCGTCACTGGCGAAGATGACGAAGATTTAATTCAGCAAATTGGTGAAAGAGCAATTTATTTATTCAACGACAAATCTCAAGGATACCAAACAGCCTTGTGGTTATATCAAACCGTTGATAGTACAGATAAAGCGCTTGGTGCAGCAGCTTTAGCTAACAAAGTCGGTGAGAAAATTCCTCTGTTGGGTTTTTTAAACTCTGTCACTCCCAAACCTGACAAAGCCCAAACAATCGATCTGACATTAAAATTAGTGGCTGAATTGGTAGCCTTCTGCCAAATTAACGGCATTCCTGGAGACAGCATTGGCGATTTTGTTGCCTCTTTAAGTGAGTATAGTGGTGAATCGCTCATCCGTATGGTGGCATTAGTTTGCGTTGATGGTTTGATACCCTTAGGCCCAGACTTCATTAGCAAAGCGATATCTGGCCTTAATCAAACAAATCCACAGGAATTAGAAAAAAACTCCACTTTCCAAAACATCAAAGATGTGATTCCAGGGAACAATGCTGGCAGTAAACTCAATTTTATCGGCGAAAGTTTTGACTCAGTTAAAGGTTGGATGAATGGGCTAGTTAGCGCCAATAATTTAACGCCACAAAAGGTTGTCCACAACTTGCAAAGTTTTGCCGATATTGCTGATGACAAGTTAGATTACCTCGCAGCGTTCCTAGATGTAGCAACGAATTATTATGAGCACACCGGCACGCAAACTTTAGCACGTCGCTTGATTGAACGAGCGGTGGCTGAGATTTAGGTTAATGGGGAGTGGGGACTAGGGACTAGGAAGATAAGATTTCCCAATCCCCAATCCCTATCAGGGTAAACGCAAATCTGCTGCGATCGCATATAAGTAAGGTTGAAAAATAGCCAAGTTTTCTAGTTTCTCAAACTTACCTGTTTGCGTACCTGGATCAAAGGCAGTGGTAATTACGTAAAGTTTACTGCCATCAAAGGCAACATGGCCGATATGTTGCTCTTGTACTTCACCTTGTTGTTTGAGTCCGGCGAACCCATAGCGAATTCCCTGAAGCTTACCAACAGCTACTGGTTGCGGTGGGTAGGCTGAAAAACTAATCTCTTTTCCATATTCACCCTGACGGTCTTTAGCAAAAGCAGCGTAGTGGTCTGCAACCCAAGCCTTGAGGGCTGGTAATACCTGGGTTTGGTATTTGGAACTTTGGTAGTCCACCTGGGAACTATTGGGAATACCCGCTGCTACAAGTTTCTTTTGGAAATCCTCATTGTTTACTAGTGGGTAAATGTTAATCTCAACTGTACCCAAACGTTTCCCTTTAGAAAAGACACACAACAGAGGTGCATTTCCCTCACAAGCAGCAACTTGCCAGTTAGTTGGAGCAGCAGTATTTCCCAGGATTTTCTGCCAGATATTTCCCTCATTAGGGTTGGGAAGTTTTGCAACAGCAGGGGACTTTACCACTTTGGGTAGAGAAAATTGGGGGAGAACAAATTTGGCCCCCAGTGGTATTGACACCAGTAAAATAGAACCTAGCAATAAATGATAAAGTCGTAACATTTTCCTGAAAATTTAAAGTTAAGAATTGTAGACTAGACTAACGATATCTACAATACTTTATGGGTATATAGGAAGAATACATTTTTATTGCTGCAAGTTCCGCAAATGGAACCCAACAAACTATAGTGCTTCTTTGTGGAATCAGGTATAAAGTAGGGACGTACAGATGTGCACCCCTAGGAATTGCTCTAAGTAGCGAAGCACAAATAAATTAAAGTTTGTAGTAAGGACTTTAGTCCTGATAAACCTTGCTATGAGCGATGAGTTGTTCACTAGAACTAAGATTTAATTGTATGTTTAATTATGCCTACCTACTTCATGCAATTGAAAACATATACGCATAGTAGCGCTGAAAGGAAGCAGAGTGCTACTAGGAACAGTGTTGTTTATATATGCGTAATTCCTTGTGGTGTGCCGGAGATATGACAACAATGAAGAGATGCTGGCTGGATGTGAAATTGAAGGGCAAATTTGCTTAGACTTGTTAATTGAAGCGAGAACGTTGATTACGACGTTGCTTGTGCCTAGCAATTGCTTTACGCTTCTCTTTTTCTATTGGTGTCTCGAAGTGACGCTTTTTTCTCATATCCTGGAAAATTCCTGCTTTAGAAACTTCCCGTTTAAATCTTCTCAAGGCTGATTCAATACCTTCATTCTCCCCTAAAACTACTTGTGTCATTCTCATTCCTCCTTAATGTGGATGAATAGTTTAAAGCTAGATACAAAATAAAATATTCCAGCAGAGTGGAGCCTTTGGCTTTATCTGCTGGAGACTCTAAATGTGAAACTTTAACGAATCGACTTAGTAGCGATTATTGTTGCGGCGGGCATTACCGCCACCCCAGCTACCACGAGGAGAACTGCTTCTTTCTTCACGAGGTTTAGCTTTGTTCACTTTCAAGTCACGTCCCATCCACTCAGCACCATCAAGTGCATCAATGGCAGCTTGTTCTTGTGTGTCTGATTCCATTTCCACAAAAGCGAACCCACGAGGCCGGCCTGTTTCCCGATCTGTGGGTAGTTGAACACGATTTACTGTTCCGTATTCTGCAAAAGCCTGCTTTAAGTCCTCTTCTGTAACCTGATAGGACAGGTTTCCGACGTAAATTGACATATAAATCTCCGAATTCAGGGAGTGTAGAGACTTAAATTCGGAGAGACGGTTTTTAGAAATCAAAACGAGTTACTCAACCGAAAATAATCTTTATGTCCATGAGTGTAGCACAGCCTTCAGCCTTTGAAAATCGTCTTATAGTGAATTTTATTCACAAATCAAACCTTTAGGGCAGGTTTGCAGACTTTCCAAAGACTGGCTTTTGTTGGTTGTACTATAAAAGTTACACTTTTAACAGGAAATCGGAATTAACTAGCGATCGCCCAGGTATTTAGTGTTTTGAAAATTAAGCTGTGGACTAAGGGGTAAAGATTATTATCGGTATTGGGGCTAATCATACCATGACTAACTGTATTAAAAGCAAATTAAAAAATATTCATCCTCAAATGCCCCATTTAGCTATGCTCGAACTGCGCTAAAATCTTTTCCGCTTGCTTGCATAGTGCTTCGTGATATTCACCATTACTAGCCAACAAACCTCCCCATTGATTGATATCACCAGTGTTGTACTGCAACGAAGTACCGTCGAAGTGGGTAAATTTACCACCAGCTTCTGTTAAAATCAGTTCTGGTGCTGCCATATCCCAATCTTTGGGCGCAGACTTGCCGGAAAGAGAAATGTAGATATCTGCCTGTTGCTGCACAATGGTGGCGATTTTGCAGCCTACACTACCCACGGATTTATGATTTTGACAGGGTAAGTTTTGTAATAAATAATCTAAGCGTTGGTTACGGTGAGAGCGACTAACAACTAAGGTTAAATCCTCAACTGGTTTACCTGACGACACTTGTAAAGGAACAGAACCATCAGGGGTTTCTACAAATGTACCCCCGCCTTTGATAGCGTAATATAACTTTTTAGCTTCTGGTACTGCCACCACTGCCAAAACTGGGCGTGTTTCCTTGATTAAGGCAATGTGAACTGCATAGTCCCCAGTTTTTTCGATAAAGTCTCGTGTGCCATCCAAAGGGTCAATTATCCATACCCAAGGGGCGGAAGGCTGTGCGCCCGGACTTGGCGATTGGTAAGTTTCTTCACTGATATAGGCAAAATCTTCGTTACCCAAAGCTGCTTGTAGCCTCTGCAAAATGTATTGACTCACAGCTATATCGGCAACGGTAACAGGCTCATTCTGTTTATATTGGACTTCTAAGTTAGGATCTTTTGCAGTGCCGTGATAATACGATCGCAGTATATCTGCTGCGCCCCAACCTACCTCACGAGCGATCGCTAATATTTCTTGTAAGTCTTTCATTAAATTTGACCTTATATAATTTTATTAACCTGACTACTCAGCCCTTTAAATTCATCCAGCGCCGAGTACCAAAAAATTTACAGGAATCAGCAGCAATATTAGCTGCCAGTGCCAGTGCATTAGTAAAACTTTCCCTTAAAATGTAATCACAGAAAGCACCGTGGAAAATATCTCCAGCCCCTAATGTATCAACCGCTTGAATCTGCGGCACATCTACGATACCAGTTTTAGTGCAACTCAAGTATTCAATTGGTTTTTGTCCGTGGGTAATAGCGATGTGAGGAATGCCAAATCCACTCAGATAGGCAAAAACGTCTTCTCCAGTTTGGCAATTGGGAGGATTAAAATTAGCCGAACAGATAGCGTAATCTACAAAAGGCAGAATTTGCTCAAATCCGGGTTTCCAACTACCACCATCAATTACTACTGGGATATTCTTGGCTTTAGCCATTTGAGCTATGAAATAACTAACCGCCATCTGATGTCCATCAATCAGTACTATATCGATATTTTGCAAAATATCTGGCGGGATAGATGCGCTGCTGGCTTGAGTTTTAACAGCATTGATGGAAACTACAGCTCGTTCACCCATGGCTTGGGTAACAATGATTGAGGAGACAGGCGGTGCTAAATCAGTGGTAGGCTCAAGGTCTGCGATCGCAACTTTGTAATTTGCCAAGTCACCTCGAATTAGCTGTGTCATTGGGTGAGAACCCACTATACCCAAGACTGTAGCCTGATTTTTTAAATAATTGAAAGTTACAGCCGCGTTTGTTGCTGGCCCCCCTGCCGCTACAGTATAGTCAGTAGCAACAATCTTCTGATTATTTTTAGGGGCAGAGTCAGCAAGGTAGATCAAATCTAAGGTTACTAAACCTACAAATAATCCACGATCCGATTTTGAATTTTGAATTTTGGATTTTAGATTATCCATTCGTCATATATGTTCGTAATTATTTTTAACTCTTGTACAGACGCGATTCATCGCGTCTCTCCTGTCTCTCCTACACAGACGCGATGAATCGCGTCTCTACAAACTCCTAACTTTCCCTCATGCAAACCGATCCAAAACCAGGAACACTTTATGTTGTCGGCACACCAATTGGCAACCTGGAAGATATAACCTTTCGGGCGGTGCGAATTTTGCAGACTGTGGATATCATTGCTGCGGAAGACACTCGTCATACAGGGAAACTGCTACAGCATTTTCAAGTTAAAACTCCCCAGGTGAGTTACCACGAACATAATCGTACCAGCCGCATCCCAGAATTATTAGAGCATTTAGTCAACAATAAAGCGATCGCTCTAGTGAGTGATGCTGGAATGCCAGGGATTTCCGATCCTGGATATGAACTGGTGAAAGCCTGTATTGAAGTGGGGATTCCAGTAGTTCCCATTCCAGGCGCTAGTGCAGCAATTACCGCTTTGAGTGCAGCAGGATTACCAACAGATCGGTTTGTCTTTGAAGGCTTTCTCCCAGCAAAAAGTCAACAGAGACAAGAACATTTAGAATCTCTGCAAACAGAATCTCGCACATTAATTTTTTACGAATCGCCCCACCGCTTGCGAGATACTTTGCAAGACTTAGCAGAGGTTTGGGGAAGCGATCGCCAAATTGTGCTAGGGCGGGAGTTAACAAAATTGTATGAAGAATTTTGGCGGGGGACAATTGCCGAAGCGATCGCTCACTACAGCCAACGAGAACCCCAAGGTGAATATACGTTAGTAGTGGCGGGAATTCCAGCCAGTCAGCCACAATTGACAGAAGAGGAATTGAAAGCCGAATTGAAGCAGTTAATTAGTCAGGGAATATCGCGATCGCAAGCTAGCCGTCAGTTAGCAAAATTTACCTCCCTTCCCCGTCGCCAACTCTATCAACTAGCTCTTTCTTTAGTCCTCAGTCCTGAGTCTTGAAATGCTCATATCGCTTTCAGAAAATTGCAAATTCAAATATCTACTTACCTTCTTGTGAATAATTGAATCTACAGAATTATCTGCTTGATATTTTAGGACAAGCATAATTTTTAAGTCGAGTTCTCACTCTTATGTTGGGAAATACATTATTATGAATAATTCATATATTCATCCTCAAAGACGACCTGGTGAATATTCAAATGATATCTAAAGATTTTTGATATTAGTTCTCTAGATAGATCAGGAATTTTGTGGGCAAACTTTAATATGAAATAGTCAAAAGCAAAAAAAACAGATTCTCAAGGAAGGAGAAATTTTATGGGTAACATTATTGCTTGGCTGGTTTTAGGCTTAATTGCAGGTGCATTAGCTAAGTTATTTTATCCAGGAACCCAAGGTGGCGGGATTCTTTCCACCATTGTATTAGGAATCCTTGGAGCCGTAGTTGGAGGTTATTTGGGTCAAACTTTGCTAGGAAGTGGTTCGGCAGCCGCCGCATCTGTAGGAGCCTTATCCCTTGGAAGTATTTTATTTGCTGTTCTTGGCGCTATGCTACTGATTTTCCTTTGGGGTTTACTGACTCGTCGAGCTGTGTAATTGCCTCAAATTAGCTAATACTATTGGGAATCATTTCAAGCTGCAACAAACCGATAAAATGACATTAGAAAAAGAGCGAAGAACTATAGGAGTTTTCGCTAAGTGTTCCGATGCACAATTGGTACTTCAGGAACTAAAAGCTTCTAATTTCCCGATGCACAAAGTTTCTGTAATTGCACGGAATGCAGCACAACAAAGTGATATTGCTGGTGTTGAAGTTAAAAAGCGCACTGGCAATACATCCTCAGAAAATACTGGTGGTGCTTTAAACGGTCTTACTGGCTTATTAGTCGGTTTAGTCCTTTGGGTAATTCCTGGTATAGGCAGAGTTATGCTAGCCGGAGCGGAAGCAACAGCGATCGCTACCACTTTAACAGGTGGTGCGATCAATGCAGCGGCTGATAGTTTGCATGGTGTGTTGCTAGGTTTAGGAATTCCTAAAGAGCAAGTACAGGATTACAGCGATCTAGTTAGTAAAGGTTACTATTTAGTGATGGTAACCGGCATAGACATAGAGATTCGTGTTGCTAAGAGGATTTTTAATCGCCTTGATATTCAAGGGTTTAGCATGTATGAACCATACTTGACCCCAAATAGCCGCTATAAAAATGCAGTTGGTGTTTTTTCTACTCGCCAAGACACAGAAAAAGCACTTACTGAACTTAAAACTGCTGGCTTTCCGATGAGTCAAGTCTCGGTGATTGCTAAGGATATAAACACGCTTAATGGTCTTGCTGAGGTAGATATCAGCAGTTTTAAAAATGACTACACTACTTTAGGAATTCCTGATAATCTAGGCAAACATTATGAAGATCAAGTGGCTCTTGGCAATTACCTATTAGTCATAAATAGTACTGATATTTACATGGCAGGTGCAAGAGCTATTTTAGAGAGTAACAAAATTCAATATTTTCGGATCTATAACCAATCCGTAGTTAATGCAACTAGAAGCGATCGCGAGGTTATTAGTCAATAGGCTTAGGTTAATACTGAATTCTCCTTAAAACAGCTTCCCCGATAAGCATTAGTTAAACCTCAAAGTTAATCTTAAGGGGTTTGACACCATAACAGAATTGTGCATGTTCCCAGAAATTGTTAGGAAAGTATATTGATTTGGCGGAAATTAGGTTATGACTGAACTGTATTGTTATATACAATAATATTGATGTTGCATATAACATCAATAAGCACAATATATATTTAACATTTATAAAAATTATGGTTGAATGAGCTTAATTTTCACTATTCGGCTTCTCCATTACTATGCAGTAGAGTAAGGCGTAAGTAAACTACCCATTCCAAATCAATGAAAGGCTTGCAGTATAGAAATTGTAAATTCCGTATTAGAGCTTTGTGCTTACTGTAGGATATAGGCTTTTTATCAGTTCTAAAAGTTGCTTAACCATCACAAGAAAATATTGAGCGCTCGTTAAATTACTTAATATACTCCAATGACTTTTTGCTCAAAAGATCATTTTAAGCTGAAATTTAAGCTACAACAGTCTCGTCTTGGGGTAAGATCATATCTGTTTCAAATAGTAAAATTGTAGTTTCACAACCAATCCTACCCATTTCTGGCTCTGAACCCATTTCCATTTCTACAAGATACGACCAGTATCCAGAGTTAAGACAGTATTGTATTATGGTTCCCAATCCACCAATAAATTCTACCTTTTGTCCTTTACAAAATTTTGGAATTGTTAGGTCAAGGGCTGTACTCATAAAAACCACCCTTTTTTAGTTAAAGTCTGTTATTAAATTTATAATCTAATAACAAGCATTTAATTATCCACCACAAGATTCAATTAAAACAATGTATGGGTGCTTCTTTTGAAAGAAGCTACGCTATCTCAAGATTTAATGTTACGCTAATTATCAAATTGTTAGAAAATTAGATTATTTAATATATTTTTTGATGAAAGGGTTAAATAATATAAATAAATGTATTTAGTATTTAATTAAAGGATGCAAGTAATATTATTTAGCGTGCAAAAAAATAGAGATATGGCATGTAAACGAAATCTTCATAAATTTGTATAGCTAAAATATAATCCCAATAGTTAGTGCCAAAAATATAAATAATTGCAATTAACTGCCTGGAGTAATGTTGAAACGTTTGAAGATTGGAACCAAAATTGGAATTAGTTTTGCCCTGAGCTTGGCAACTCTGACCACCATCGGTCTAATCTCATACCAAAGCACCAATGAGCTAATTGAAACTTCACGCAAAGAAAGCCATACCTACCAGGTGTTAAGTCAGCTTGAAGACCTTAACTTGCAACTGACAAATGCTGAGACTGGACAACGCGGTTACATTATTACTGGAGAACAGCGCTATTTAGAACCTTATAATGCTGCCATTCAATTACTGAATCAAAAATTCAAAGAACTTCAAAGATTAACGGCAGATAACCCCAACCAACAAAATCGGCTTGATATTTTGCAGCCACTAATAACCGAGAGAATGGCTGTAATGAAAGATGTCATCGACCTACGGCAAATCCAAGGCTTAGAATCTGCCCAGAAAGCTGTCCTGACAGATCAGGGTAAGCAGCTGATGGATAAGATTCAGAAAGTTATCCAGGCAATGAAAACTGAGGAAAATGCATTGCTGAAACAGCGCTCTCAAACAGCGCAAGCAGCTGCTCAAAAAACGATCGCTAGTATTGTCTATAGTATTCCCTTCTTTTCTTTAGTCTTAGCTTTGATCGGATTCGCCCTGACCAGACATATTTCAGCACCGCTGAAACAAGTTTCTGATTTGGCAGAAAGAATGGCGGATGGGGATTTATCGGTGAGTTTACCAGATAGCGATCGCCAGGATGAAATTGGCGTGTTGACGCGCACTTTCAACCAGATGATCGTTAATCTGCAAAACACAACTCAAAAAAATGACGAGCAAAACTGGCTAAAGTCTAATTTGGCTGAATTTACCCAGATGCTCCAAGGGCATCGAAATCTAGAAAGTGCGTCTCGCTTAATATTGTCGAATTTAGCACCACTGGTTGGGGCATCGCAGGGCGTTTTTTATGTGATGGACTCCATAGACGACGAGCCTACACTAAAGTTGTTGAGTAGTTATGCTTATAAAGAGCGCAAAAATCTGGCAAATCAGTTTCGGTTGGGCGAGGGATTGGTGGGACAATGCGCCCTAGAAAAACAAAGAATTCTCCTCACAGAAGTACCTAGTGACTATATCCGCATCAGTTCCGGCTTGGGAGAAGCTCCACCGCTAAATATTATTGTGTTGCCCATAATATTTGAGGCAGAAGTGAGTGCTGTAATTGAACTTGCTTCATTTGGGCCTTTCAGCTATCTGCATCTGACATTTTTAGAGCAATTGAGTGAAATTCTTGGTGTATTTTTAAATAATATCGCCTCACAATTTCAAACCCAGCAACTACTTGAAGAGTCTGTTGCTTTAACAGAGGAACTGCAAAGCCAGCAAGAAGAACTACAACAGAGCAATCAACGCCTAGAAGAACAGGCGCACGAATTAGAGGAATCGCAATTTCTTGTCAAGCAGTCTAACGAAGAATTACAACAACTAAATGAAGAGCTAGAAGAAAAGGCAGAGTTGTTAGAAGTTCAAAATCGGGAAGTTGCTCGCAAGAACCAGGAAGTTGAGCGGGCGAGGAAGTCTTTAGAAGAAAAAGCGGAACAACTGGCCTTGTCTTCCAAATATAAGTCGGAATTTCTCGCGAATATGTCCCACGAGTTACGAACACCGCTAAATAGCCTGTTAATTTTAGCAAGGCTGCTAGCAGATAACTCTCTTAACAACTTGACCGACAAACAGGTAGAGTACAGCCGGACTATTTACTCGGCTGGGACTGATTTGCTGGAATTAATTAATGACATTCTAGATTTGGCAAAAATTGAGTCGGGTACTATGTCGCTCGATATTGAGCAAATTGCTCTTGCAGATTTGGAAACATCTTTAGAGCAGACTTTCCGGCAGCTTGCGCACAATAAAGAACTCAATTTTACTATTGAACGGGATGAGAAGTTACCACCGACAATTTATAACGACTCCAAACGTCTGCAACAAGTGCTGAAAAATCTCCTAGCTAATGCCTTTAAATTTACGGAACAGGGAAGCGTAAAGTTACAAATTCGCATGACAGATGAGACAGCCGCAGTTGATAATCCCATGATTGCTTTTGCAGTTAGCGACACGGGCATAGGCATTCCAGCCGAGAAACAGAAGATTGTTTTCGAGGCATTTCAACAAGCAGACGGCACAACCAGCCGCAAGTACGGCGGAACTGGCTTGGGCTTGTCCATCAGCCGCGAACTGGCTCAACTGTTGGGCGGAAGAATTGAACTAGTCAGCCAACCAGGGCAGGGAAGCACCTTCACCCTTTACTTGCCTAGGCGACAGGAAAAGAATATTCAAAATACTCTCACTACACCACCCGCTGAGTTAACCACCTCTATCCGCACAGCGTCGATCATAAAAGAAGTGCCAAGGGTCGAAAATAGATCCACAACTGTAGATATCTCTCCAACCGCGAAAGTACTTAGCACCTTCATCAGCGAAATTCCAGACGACCGGGAAATAATTCAACCAGGCGATCGCATTTTGCTAATTATCGAGGATGATGATAAATTTGCCCGCATCTTACTAGATATGGCCCGTGAGCAGGGATTTAAAACCATTGTTGCTTTACAGAGCAAACAAGGTCTAGCACTAGCGCAACAGTTTAAGCCCGATGCAATTATGCTAGATATCCATATGCCAGAGATGGATGGTTGGACGGTGCTAGATCGTCTGAAACATAACCCAGATACTAGACACATACCAGTACATATACTTTCTGTTGATGAAAGACAACAACGGGGATTACAGCTAGGCGCGATTACCTATCTCCAAAAACCCGTTTCTCCAGAAGCGCTAACTCAAGTATTGACTGAGATTAAAGGCTTTATTGAGCGTCAGGTAAAAAATCTCCTCATCGTAGAAGATGACCCCGTACAAGCCCAAAGTATTATCGAACTGATCGGTAATGGCGATGTCCACAGTACAGCAGTGGGTACGGGGGCAGAAGCTCTCTCAATTTTGCGATCGCATCACTTTGATTGTATGGTACTGGATCTTGGTCTGCCCGATATGAGCGGCTTTACACTAATTGAGCAAATAAAGCAAGAACCCAGGCTTTTAAAACTGCCGATCATCGTTTACACCGGCAAAGAACTTAGCCGACAAGAAGAAACCCAACTACGGGGACTCGCAGAGACAATTATCATTAAAAATGTGCGATCGCCAGAGCGGTTGTTAGACGAAACTGCCCTGTTTTTACATCGAGTGCAGGCAAATTTGCCGCCACCAAAGCGGCAAATGCTAGAGCAACTACACCAAACTGACCCGGTGCTGGCTAATCGGAAAATTTTGATTGTAGATGATGACCTGCGAAATATTTTTGCTCTTACCAGCTTCTTAGAAAGCTATCAAATGCAAGTGCTGTTTGCCGAAAATGGCAGAGATGGCATAGAGAGACTGCAAACTAATCCTGAGATTAATATAGTTTTGATGGACATCATGATGCCGGAAATGGATGGTTACGAAACTACCCGCGCCATCCGCCAACAACAACAGTTTCGTTCCTTACCAATAATTGCTTTAACTGCTAAAGCCATGCCAGGCGATCGCGAAAAGTGCATCGAAGCTGGAGCCTCTGACTACATCACCAAACCTGTAGATACTGAGCAACTGCTTTCACTACTCCGGGTTTGGCTGTATCGGTAAGGGAGGGGAAGCAGGGGTAGAAAGAGTTTTCTGTAAACCACCTTGGCAGCTTGAACTATTTGTGTTGTAATCACAGTAAAGAAAGTTTAAAAATGCTAAAAACCCACACTGTGCCCGATCAAGAGCACAATGTGGGTAATTTACGCCCATAATACAAATGACAGTCTTTGTATTGGCTAGCGGAACATACTACTGACTGAAGTATCTTCATGAATCCGCCAGATAGTTTCTCCTAAAAGATTAGCTACTGACAGCACCACTAGTTGTGGAAAACGATTGTTTTCTGGTATGGGAATTGTATTTGTAACAATGACTTCCTCAAACAAGCCACTGGATAACCGCTCCATCGCTGGTGGAGA
The DNA here is from genome assembly GCF_047228265.1 of Nostoc sp. UIC 10607. NCBI lineage: Bacteria > Bacillati > Cyanobacteriota > Cyanophyceae > Nostocales > Nostocaceae > Nostoc > Nostoc sp. UIC 10607. The sequence goes on from NZ_JBIQNW010000052.1 coordinate 13,619, forward strand.
GAACACTGCATGAGTTGCACAGGCGTATACCTGACGCGCTCCTTCTTCACGCAGTAATCGCGCTCCTTCAGCGATCGTGCCCCCAGTGTCAATCATGTCATCCACCAACACTGCCGTTTTGCCTTTAACATCGCCGATGACGTTTAAAACTTCTGCAACATTATGTGCCTGACGACGTTTGTCAATAATCGCCAGTGGGGCATCATTGAGTTTTTTCGCAAATGCTCTGGCTCGTGCTACACCGCCAACATCAGGGGAAACAACCACAAGATCGGGGAGTTGTTTGCTTGCTAGATAATCCAGCAATACTGGCGAACCGTAAACATGGTCAAAGGGGATATCGAAATAGCCTTGAATTTGAGCGGAGTGCAAATCCATTGCTAGAACGCGGTTGGCACCTGCTTCAGTGATCAAGTTAGCAACCAGCTTGGCGGTTATTGACTCTCGTCCTGCCGTTTTGCGATCAGCACGGGCATAACCGTAGTATGGAATTACTGCTGTCACCTGCCGCGCAGAAGCTCGACGACAAGCGTCAACCATAATTAATAATTCCATCAAATGATCGTTCACGGGTTGACAACATGGCTGGATTAAATAGACATCACAACCCCGAATCGATTCTTGGATTTGAACGTAAAGTTCTCCATCCGCAAATCTTTTGCGAATCATTGGCCCTAAGTCCATGCCCACATAACGAGCAACTTCTTGAGACAGCTGTATATTGGCAGAGCCAGAAAACAGCCGCAGGCGATGATTCTCGGTCAGTCCCGTTGCAGATGGTTGCACTTTGAAAGTTGCAGAACTGAGCACAGCAGATCCTCTATGTGCATTCATAACAATACTATAGTTAGAGATTTAATAGATTTAACCGAGAAATCGCCTAAAAAAACATCTGTGAGTTTTGTTGAAACTTCCATACAAAATTTAAACATTTTTCCATAAAATTATCATTTGCTAATTGTCTAATCTTCTTGGCAAACAAGCTATTGATAGCTTAACTGACATCAAGACCGTCCACTAGGTCTATAGTTCAAATTTTTTGGGTTGAGGTAAACATTGGTATGCTAGGTTCTTCTAACTACCTCATTTATAGCTGACAGTAAAGCATTTACAACTTAAGTGATATTGAAGTTTGTTCTCATACAGTATAGCACCTGCGACTAAGTATATTAAATGTATTTTATTATTCCAGTAATTAGCATTGACAAAAACGACAATTACATAATTTAGAAGTCACTCGCAGTAGAGACAATCCACCCACACACAGGAAAATTTTTAGATAAAGTTTTAATAAAGTTTGAATAAAGATTGATTAAAGATATTTTTATACTCCCAAAACATTACTTAACAAGGGTAATATCATCAGGGTAATATCATCTTAGATGTTAAGTAAAAATGCTTAAAATTTTTTACTGAAACAAATTTTAATTAAATCTAGATAAAGTTGTTCCCTCTAATTTTCCTGAGACATAAAAGCGGAAAATATACTTATGGACTCTCGACGGACTTCAGTAGTAGAGAAATCTTTAACTGCCATAGTAACTAGTTCCAAGAAGTCGCCGTACTATCTAGCTGCGATGCGACCGCGACAATGGACAAAAAATCTGGTGGTGTTTGCAGCACCATTGTTTGCATTTAGTATTAATCTGCAATCTCTGCTAGGTAGCTTATTGGCATTTGTATTATTTTGCTGTGCATCAAGTGGCTTCTACTTAATCAATGATATCGCAGATGTTGAATCTGACCGTGAACACCCTGTTAAATGTAAGCGGCCAATTGCCGCTGGATTAGTTAGTATCCGTGTTGCTGCTGGGATGGCATTAGTGTTGTTGAGTAGTGCTCTGATTTTGGGGTGGTTGCGATCGCCTCAGTTGGGTGCAGCCATAACTGCATACGCCCTGTTGCAGATCGCCTATAATCTGCGACTCAAACGGATGGTGATTTTAGATGTTGGGGCGATCGCTACCGGATTTGTCCTACGAGCCTATGCCGGAGCTGCTGCTACCGGAATTGTTTTATCTAGTTGGTTTTTAATCTGCACTGCAATGCTGGCGCTATTCTTAGGTATTGAAAAACGCAAAGCAGAACTACGGTTAGCACAAATTAAAGGCAACAAACCTCGCTCTGTCCTCAAATACTATTCCTTGCCTCTGCTTGCTCGCATGGAAAATGTCGTAACTACTTGTACGGTTGTCACCTATGCTCTTTGGAGCGCAGGCCCTTACTTGCATGGAGCACGCACCTCTTGGATGCTAATCACTTTGCCGTTTGTTTTGTATGGAATTTTTCGCTATCAACTGCTGAGTGATCCTCAGGTGATTGCCAGTTCTAGTGAAAACACTATAGAGCAAGGTGGAAGCAGTGAAAGGCCGGAAGAAGTTTTATTGAAAGATTTACCCATCCTATTAACTGTTATTAGTTGGGTGATAGCTTGCTTTGTGATTCTTTTACTCAAACACCAAGGGCTGATCGCATAAATCTAGTAAATGAGTTAATAGCAGAATTTTGGTTTGGCAAGGGAATTTGTGGATGAAAAATTTCAAGGTTTTTTTGATGAAGTGGCGCAAATTGGGTTTTAAACAGAAACGCCATAAGCTTCCACAACATGTCCATACACTCGCTCAAATAAAAATTGACGAAATCAAGGTTTGTGGTGTTAAAGGAATAATTCTCGATTTAGATAACACTATTATTTCTGAAGATGATCGCTACCTATCTCCTTGTGCAGAAGATTGGATTACACAAGCCAAGTTAGCCGGATTGCAATTTTTTATCCTCTCAAATGGTAAACGTCGCTATCGCGTCAAATATTGGTCTCATCGTCTTGATATTCCAGCGCTCAGTCCAGCGAAAAAACCCTTTCCCCCTGCATTTCGACAGGCAATAGCTTATATGCGGTTACCAGCAAAACATGTACTCGTCATTGGTGATAGTTTACATACTGATTTTGTAGGAGCACTACTTTGTGGATGTGGCTACATACAAGTTGCTAGCCTACCGCACCCGCCTCGATGGTGGGAAAAACTTGCTAGCAAATGGGTGCAAATACCTTATCCATCTGGAGAAGAACTTTGGAATTTTGACGGTGCTGCTGGCTATGAAAGCTTCTTATAAATTGTAAATTACTCTTTTTATCAAAAAATATCGCCTTGTAAAGTGACTAAATTTTCACCATGAATAACCAGATAGTTTTTAGTTTACTGATTCTAATCACAGTAGGGTTAAATACACTTGCTCAAAATCTCTTGAAACTAGGAGCAGGACAAAATCCTTTAAATATCTATTTACTAGGAGGGATTTGTAGTTATGGTCTGAGTACGATTTTTTACGTAGTAGTTTTAGGAAAGCTGAATTTATCTGTCGCCTATCCAGTGGTAATAGGGTTAACAATTATATTCACAATGATTACTGGTGCTGTAATTTTGCGAGAAAAAATCTTAGTTTTGCAATGGTTAGGAGCGGGTTTGATGTTGAGCGGTATCGGGGCAATTGCTTTAGGTAAGCATTGACTAGAGCATCGATTCAGTAATCAAAAACCTAACCCCCCAGCCCCCTTCCCTAGCAGGAAAGGGGGAGCCAAACTCCCCTCTTTGCTATGCCTAACGGCAGGCTTACGCCAAGATGGAGGGGTTCTTCCAGGATTACTGAATTGGTGTTCTAGTGTTTTAAGAATAGATAAATTATGTAATTAAAATTGTCAGTATAAAAAACTTTTATCCTAACATTACTAATAAACTACGCTTAATTCATTACATTTATTTGAAGAACTTGCTTGATTACTTGTTACGAAAATTGGATTTAAATAAGGTGTGCAGTAATGATTAATTTAGTGTCATTAAAAAGAAACAAAAATATGATTAAAATGTTAAACCAGAGATGGTCAAGATATTATCTCTCTGTTTTAATAGTAATTATTTTGGGTGTTTTTCTGCGCTTTTTTCTGTTAGGGAAACAGAGTCTTTGGTATGATGAAGGCTTAACGTTAACTCTTTCTGATTCCTCGACACTTCAAGAGAGCATTGCGAACGTAAGAGCCGTAGGAAATAGTGATAGATTTCAACCACTATACTTTATAGTTCTCTTTTTGTGGCGTCAGATATTTGGTGAAAGTGAATTTGCCCTTCGCTCACTCTCTACTCTTTTAGGAATTAGCTCAACTATTGTTATATTCTTTACTGCTTTGCGGATATATGGAAAAAAGCACGCTTTATGGTCTTTGCTAATCCTGACATTCAGTTCTTTTTGTATTTACTACAGCCAAGAAGCAAGAATTTATGCCTTAGCAATGTTTATAGCTTCACTTCAACTATATTTCTTCAGCAAGGTATTAGTTAAAAGCGAAGGTGATCTAGGTATTTCAATATTGCTATTCAGTATTTTTACCGCTATAGGAATTTTTACTAATATTAACTTCTGCTTTTCCACTATAGCTCTATGTCTATCTCATATTGTTATCTATAGAAATTTAAGACAATGGCTGCAATGGTGGCTGCCTGCGGGGTTTTTATCTTTACCGCCAGTATTATATTATCTGTCTTTATCTGGAGCAACTGATCCAGAAAGCATTTCAGTTTCTCGATTGGGATTCCCCATCATTCAAAATATTATTTTTGTGTTACATGGAATTTTAGTGGGAACAACTTATGGACCTTCAATGGAACAGTTGCGAGGCGATGATAAAGTACAGGTTGTGCTTCGTTACTGGCCTCACATACTTTTATTGGTGATTGTCGGTAGTGTAATTTTTCTGGCTTTAATAAAAGTTTTATTGAGACACAAAAAAAATAACAGAGAGCAGCATCCTGATTGCTTCTTTGCTTCTGTTTTTGTTATGACATTTTTACTAGGATTGCTCTTAGCTATTGTTACCAAATTTAATTGGGTACCGCGTCACTCTTATTATCTTTGGTTCCCACTTGCCATGCTTATCCCATCAGCTTTGAGTCAAAGGACTGGTATTAGGTCAAAGCGCTACGGAGTGTCTAAGTTTGCTCAAATCGCTGTCATATCTCTGATAGTTATGAATATTTATTCTCTTTGTAATTACTACTTTAATGATGACTATCAGAAAGATGACTACCGCTCTACAATCCAGTACATTATAAAAAATCGTTCTTCTTCGACAAAATCTGTAGTTTTATTTGGCAATCTCAGATTATTTAAATACTATGGTGATCCTCTAACTCTGGATGCACACAATTTAGGTAATCAGTTAAGAAAAGGCATTACTGATGAAAATTTTGCAGAAAAAATTGAAAAATTAACAAATAGTGCAGACACAGTTTTGATCGTAGTTAATCGGGAACATCTATTTCCCAAAGGATTGATTGAAAAAGAGATGAGTGATTTGTATAACCTGGATTCTCAAGTTAATTTTACATATTTCAAAATTTATCGTTTTCCCAAGAAGAAAAATTGAATTGGAGATTGCAGACTCTGTAAGTTATACAGTACGAAACAACCTTGCTCTGGTGGGGGTGTACCCGTTGAGTATAGTAGAATATTGCCGCAGGTAACTGTCTGTCGCCTCTTGGATTTAATCTTTGTGGGTGACTGCCTCTTCAGTTGCTAATACACTCAATGATTCGATCATGCAACCACCGATTACAGTTGGCACTGTCTTGCAAAACCGTTACCGCATAATTCAAATTCTCGGACAAGGGGGATTTGGTAGAACCTATCTGGCAGAAGACCAGAGGCGCTTTAACGAACTTTGCGCGATCAAGGAATTGATTTCAACAGCAACGGAGGCTTTGGCTTGGGAGAAGGCGCAAGAGCTTTTTCATCGAGAAGCCGCCATTTTATATCAAATTGAACACCCACAAGTCCCTAAATTCCGGGAAAGATTTGAGCAAGACCAACGTTTATTTTTGGTGGAGGACTACGTTGCAGGTCAAACGTACCAAACTTTGCTGGCTGAACGTCAAGCTGTGGGACAAACTTTCACAGAGGCAGAAGTATTGCAGCTGATTCAGTTGTTGTTACCTGTTTTAGAGCATATTCACAGTCGAGGGATTATTCACCGGGATATCTCGCCAGAAAATATTATTTTGCGAGATAGTGACGCTAAACCTGTGTTAATTGACTTTGGAGTGGTAAAAGAACTGGCAACGCGTTTACGATCGCCAGAGAGTGCAATGCCAGAAACTACCGTGGGCAAATTAGGCTACTCTCCTAGTGAGCAAATGCAAACAGGGGGAGCTTATCCTAGTAGTGACTTGTATGCATTAGCGGTGAGTGCAATTGTTTTGCTAACTGGTAAAGAACCAAGGGATCTATTTGACGAAAACCAACTAACTTGGAATTGGCAGCGGTGGGTAACAGTTAATCCGCGATTGACCCTGGTTTTGAATCAAATGTTGAATCATATACCGAGCGATCGCTACCAAAGTGCTGCTAGTGTATCTCAAGCACTACAACCTTTACAGCAAGTCAGTCTTCCTTCCCTGAATACATCTAACTTGCAGACAATGGCTGTTGGCCGCCGTCCTGATTTTGTACCACCAGCAGCTTCGCCCAAGAAACAACCCGATCCTGTGATACCCCCAAGTCCCCCTAGTTCACTCTTGGATAATCCTTTAGCGATCGCAGCAATTGCCACTGCTGTAGTGATTGTGGCGGGATTTGGTTCTTGGGCACTCGTAAGTTCCATCCGCAGTCAGTCGAAAACCCCAGATGAGACACTTCCACAAAATTTCCCTTCACCAGTGATTTCTGGTGGTACTACATTCACATCCACGCCCACACCCACCAACGATCAACCTGTTGTATCTAGTAAGCGCCTCAATCTAGGAGCATCTAATAACACAACCGCAGTTCAAGATACTCTTAAAACAAATCAAATAATCCGGTACACTTTTTTTGGACAGGAAGGTGACAAGTTAAGTACGTTGATTGACCCAGGAAACAGCGTTTTGCTCACAGTCTTAAGTCCCAATCAACAACCAATTGATAATAATGCCCAGCAAGTAACATCCTATGAAGGCACATTACTGGTTACTGGTAGATATAGTATTGAGTTAACACTGGTTTCAGGAGTTACCGAAAGCAATTACAATCTCAATGTTGCATTAGAAAAACCAGTCAAACCAACACCTACCCCAATTTTTACAGAAACACCCCTCCCAATTCCGACAGAGACACCCTTTCCAATTCCGACAGAGACACCCTTTCCAATTCCGACAGAGACACCCTTTCCAATTCCGACAGAAACACCCTTTCCAATTCCGACAGAGACACCTACCCCACTTCCGACTACTGGTGAAACGCCAACTTTTCCGCCGGTTGATGAAACACAACCATTTTCTGGCCAAAGAAATTAATGTTAAACACACTACTGATTACTGGAACTGATACAGAAGCTGGTAAAACTGTTTTAACAACAGCATTAGCAGCCTATTGGCAAAAATATTACCCACAGCGTAGCTGGGGAATCATGAAACCGATTCAATCGGGAATTGGCGATCGCGAATGGTATCAAAAGCTATTTGCACTAGAACAAACCGCAGATGAAATTACACCTTTGTACTTCCAAGCACCTCTCGCCCCTCCCATCGCAGCAGCACGGGAAAATCGTCGAGTCGATTTAGCAGTAGTTTGGCAAGCTTTGTCTAAGTTGCGATCGCAACGTGATTTTGTGCTTGTAGAAGCCTTAGGAGGGTTAGGTTCGCCAGTCACTGAGGAATTAACGGTAGCTGACTTAGCGGGAGAATGGCGTTTACCAACGGTATTGGTAGTGCCAGTGAGATTGGGTGCGATCGCTCAAGCAGTGGCGAACGTAGCATTAGCTAGACAATCGCGCATCAATCTTAAAGGGATTGTTCTCAACTGCGTACAACCCCGAACGGATGCAGAAATAGCCGACTGGACACCACCCCAATTGATTCAATCACTTACTAACACGCCAGTTTTAGGCTGCTTGCCCTATTTAGATAACCTGACTGATTTAGATAAACTTGCTCAAGTAGCATCAGATTTAGATTGGGAAACACTGACACATTCAGAACGATAAACTAAGAAAATAAACTAAGTTAGCTGCCTAAGTTAGCTTTACTTAAACTAGCTTGTCTTTATAATGGTTTCTACCTTTCCCAATCCCTCTTCTGTTGACCTATCTCACATCCGACTTTCGATCCGTTCATTGCAACCACAATTGGTAGAGTGGCGGCGGCGATTGCATCAACAACCAGAGCTGGGTTTTCAAGAAAAACTGACGGCTGAGTTTGTCTCACAAAAGCTGCAAGAATGGGGGATTGATCATCAAACTGGCATTGCTCACACTGGGATTGTTGCCACCATCAAGGGTAACAAACTAGGTGCAGAGAAAGTTTTGGCGATTCGGGCGGATATGGATGCTTTGCCAATCCAAGAACTTAACGAAGTGCCCTACAAATCGCAGCATGATGGAGTGATGCACGCTTGTGGACATGATGGACATACTGCGATCGCTTTAGGTACAGCTTATTATCTGCAACAGCATCGCCAAGACTTCTCCGGTACCGTGAAAATTATCTTCCAACCAGCAGAAGAATCACCAGGAGGCGCAAAGCCGATGATTGAAGCTGGAGTTCTGAAGAATCCTGATGTTGATGCGATTATTGGTTTGCACTTGTGGAATAATTTGCCCTTGGGAACAGTCGGCGTGCGGGCTGGGGCGTTGATGGCAGCGGTGGAGTGCTTTAACTGCACAATTTTGGGTAAAGGTGGACACGGCGCACTACCACATCAAACAGTGGATTCAGTTGTAGTTGCAGCTCAGGTGGTGAATGCCTTGCAAACTATTGTCGCTCGGAATGTGAATCCCATTGATTCAGCAGTGGTGACAGTGGGCGAACTTCATGCTGGAACCAAGCGGAATGTGATTGCTGATACAGCGAGAATGAGTGCCACTATCAGGTATTTTAATCCTAGTTTGAAAGGCTTTTTCAACCAGCGTGTCGAGCAGATTATTGCTGGAATTTGTCAAAGTCATGGTGCGAGTTATGACTTAGAATACTGGTCACTTTATCCACCAGTAATTAATGATATGAAGATGGCGGAATTGGTGCGAACTGTAGCAGAAGAAGTAGTAGAAACACCGTTGGGTATTGTGCCAGAATGCCAAACTATGGCTGCTGAAGATATGTCATTTTTCTTGCAAGAGGTTCCTGGTTGCTATTTCTTTTTAGGTTCTGCGAATCCAGAGAAAGATTTGGCGTATCCTCATCATCATCCCCGGTTTGATTTTGACGAAACGGCGTTGGGAATGGGTGTGGAAATGTTTGTTAGATGCGTGGAAAAGTTTTTGAATTAATCGCACATGAAGAGTCATGTGACACAGTTTTAGAAAAGAGTGAATGGCAATCCTTGTGTGCCACTATAAATGAAAATCCTACTTCACCTGACACACCATCATATTTACGATTGCACATCTTGGTGACTTTTTAGGTCGAAGAGGTGATGGTGAACTTGGCGTGAAAACCATTTGGCTTGGGCTGCGGCAATTACACGATATCGCTGTCACTTGGAAACTTCTCTACTCAGATTCTCCGAAGACATCTTTGTAGTTAACGATTACCTCCGGCATGCTACGCGATCGCACTATACCTTAGCGCATTTTCTGTCTTTAAAGTCAATCATGATGGCGTTATTTGTTTCTGTAATCCCCTGTGAGTCTAATTTACAGCAATGTTAAGAAAGATCCGGCTAATGGATAGCCCGTGTCGGGAAGGGGGAAATTCAAAGTCTCTCTCCTTTTAGGCTACGGTGTACACACAAGCCCTAAAAACCTAGCTTGATAAGGCTTGACTCGTTCCCAGTCGGAGACTGGGAATGCATTCATTGAGTCTCTGACTCAATAGACTTCTTGCATAAGTCGGGAAAAGGGGGAAGGGGAAAAGGTTTTGTATTGTCCCCTTCCCCTTTAACCAAAACCTTTTCCCCAAGAGTGCAAAAAGCACTTTTGCAAGAGGTCTAATATCTGACTAGAGGCGGCAGCCTCTAATAATCCATTCCTATGCAGAGCATGGGAACGAGAGAAATCCACCTTTTTCGCCTGTAAACTGACTCTGGGTCTACTTGTGTGTACACCGTAGCCTAAAAGGAAAGAGATTTAGAGAGAGGTTTTCCAGATACCGTGAAAAGTCAGATAGTAGTGGGTTTAATTCCTCACGCCAAGCCCCTTTAAATCCTGCTCCTGTCTTTGTAGATTTAGGTTTTTGACCAACACACAACGCAATGTCATGAAAAATTGACATTTTGGTCATTGCTCGACATCCAACTAGCTATCAATGTCATAAAATCATGACAATTAGATCCCGGAAGGGCTGATAAATTCGTGTAACAGGCAAAAAACCTATGGAAAACACTTGATCCCTACATATGCTTAGTGGTTAATATTGACTTAACAAATAGAACTTCTCCGATCCCGAAGAAATGCTGATTTTGGCATAACTAAGGAATTGAAAGAAGTGACCCCAATTTAAAAACAGACTAAAAAACTTAAAAACTGGGCAAAACCAGGAGTCAGGAATAAGAAATTCATCTGGAGTGGATGACATTTTATATAGCATTCTTTAACCAGGGGAAATCATTTACCGCTTAAACTACTGGAGGCCAAATTAATGGCAAAAGAACGCCCGCCACTAGAGGAGATGACCTTACGCCAACTACGCAAAGTTGCTAGCGAATATAGCATCTCTCGCTATAGCCGAATGCGTAAATCACAATTGCTGGCATCAATTCAAGAAGTCCAGCGCAGCAAAAATTCGTTCAGTCCATCTCGTTCATTGGAGGCACAGGAAACCGTGGAAGCTGCAAAGTTTGAATTAGGTCAGGAAGATCGTACTGGTGGATCTCTAGCTGATGTTGATGAAGGACTCGCAGATTTGCCTTCTGGCTATGGTGAAAGCCGGATTGTTCTATTACCACGTGATCCTCAGTGGGCTTACACTTACTGGGATATTCCTAATGAGCACAAAGAGGAACTGCGCCGGCAAGGCGGACAACAACTGGCACTACGGATTTATGATGTCACCGACATCGATATCGAATACCAAAGCCCCCACAGCATTCAAGAATATCCTGCTGATGAACTAGCTAGAGAATGGTATCTACCAGTTCCAGTTAGCGATCGCGATTATGTAATCGATATCGGCTATCGTGCTGCTGATGGTCGCTGGTTAGTACTCGCTCGTTCTGCTAGAGTACACATTCCTCCCGTTTATCCTTCTGACTGGATAGAGGATGTCTTCATCACTGTCAACTTTGAAGAAGATTTGCGTGGTAAGACTCAATACGAACTAGTTCCCCCTGCCAAGAAGATTGCAGCTACCGCCAGTGGTAATCCTGTGAATACCAACGGCAACCCCATCTACGACCAAATCTTTGGTTTAGCCGAATCTGCCGAAGCACTACGGGTTGCTGGTTCTATCTTCGGCTCCCAGCACCAAGTACCAGGTTCAGCACGTCCTGAACAAGCCATTAGCTCCTACGTTTTCCCATCTGGTGTGGGTATGTGGGCAGTTCCTACCGTCTCTGGTTTAACTGCTTCCGGTGCAGGAATGTCAGGTGTTGGCTTCTCAGCTTCCGCCATACCAATGCGTCCGCGCCAGTTCTGGTTAATTGCCGATGCTGAGTTGATAGTCTACGGTGCAACCGAACCTGATGCTACCGTAACCATTGGTGGCCGGCCAATTCAGCTAAATCCAGATGGAACATTCCGCTTCCAGATGTCCTTCCAGGATGGTTTAATTGACTATCCGATTTTGGCTGTAGCTGCTGACGGTGAGCAAACCCGGTCAATTCAGATGAAATTCAACCGTGAGACACCATCCCGAAATACCAATACCAAAGAAGAAGCTGTTATAGAATGGTTCTCTTAAGTTTTGGTGATCAGATTAACTCCAGACTGAAATTTTAAATTATTCCCCGCTATAGTAATTCTGTAGCGGTTTTTTTTTGCATTATTATGTCTACAAAAAAATTATTTTTGTTATTTATCTTGATAATTGGTGCAAGCTTATTATCAGGTTGTCAAGAAATTGAAGCAAATTCACTGCCAAAAGCATCTAAAACTTGTCCTGGCAAAGATCCTAAGTTCAGTATTGATTTTTTTAAAACCAATAATCAAGGTAAAAAAAATCAAAGAGGTATTAACAATGTGATTATTTTTAATCCCAAATCATCAGAATTAGATTTCAAAGTTAATGTTGGTATATCTCATAAACTTTATGCCAAAGATGCTAGGGGGAAACTGCGTAAAGAATATGTACCAAAACAGTTTCGTGACCTCATTGCCGATGATAATGCCAAATTAAACGGACAGCTACCGATTGCTGCAATTAATGCTGACTATATAGGTACTGATGATAAACCACAAGGCTTAAATGTTTCTCGTGGTGTCGAGTATTCAGGAGCATTTAAGAATAAGCGTTCTTCTTTTGGGATATCAGGAGGTACACCCAAGCAGCGACAGGCTACTATCCAGGCTGGTAGAAGAAAAAGCGATATTCTCAATTACAATTTAGTGGGCGGTAATGGCAGATTCTATCGTCAGGGTAAGTTTAAAGATATTTGTCAAGATTTGGGAGAATTTGCTTGTAAAAATGCAACTAATCGTTCTTTGGCAGCTATCACTAATCAAGGCTATGTAATACTATTAGTTAATGACTTGAAAGCTAATTCAGATATTGAATTATCTCAAGTTAATCAAGAGTTACTGCCAGATATGTTTGATAATGTCCTGGAAGGCATTGCTAGCAATAACTGTTTAGGTAAGATTCAAGAAGGGATATTATTTGATGGGGGTATGTCTCCAGGATTGTATTACAACCAAAAAACTTATGTAGAAAATTTTGGGCCGATTGGTTCAGTTTTTTTGATCTACAAAAAATAAATTACTTGGTTAGGTTTTTTAAGATTTTGATGTTAGCAATAATACTTTTCAAACATCCTCTAACTTGAGATTAAAATCTCTATCTCAGGATTAATAGACGCAAAAGAACACTCTGTCGTAGAAATGATAATATATAGTGCTTTATAAACTTTGATCTATATGCTTCAGAGTGGAAGCCTACTTGTGGCAAAGCAACCTAATATTGGCAAACTAGTTCGTGCCCTGCGGCAAGAGTTAAATCTGTCTCAAGAAAAATTTGCCGCCGAGTTTCATGTCACTTTTGCAACAATTAATTGTCGGGAAAATGCACGTGCAACACCTTTTCCTTTAGCAATACAGCGAATTAGTAGTTTACTCAATGAGTTAGGTGAACGTGGTCAAATTGCTAAGGTAACATACTTCCGAGAAGAGGAGTAGACTTTGTGAGTTCTGAATGAGAATCGGCCTTGGTAGCTTGGAATATAGATGATATAAAGGTGACAATAGAAAATAGCTAAAACCGCAACTTGCCGCTAAAAGGCAATCTCAATGCTTTGAAAAGTCACGACAGAGTTGGGATTTTACGCTATATCTGTCCTTGAATATCCTCAAAAATGACTGTTTAGGATCATAAACCTCTGATTTAGAGGGGATTTTTCCCAAAAGACGACCACGGATATAGCCTGTAATCGACGCATGACCAATCGAGAGGAATCAATGAAGAACGAGTCAACGTCAGCAAGCAACGCCGACGTAAATTTCCTTCTCGGTGGGGGTGAAATGGGTGCGCGGATGCGAGAACAGGACTGGTCAAAAACGTCCCTTGGCCCAACACAGCAGTGGCCACAGAGTTTGAAGACTGCTGTCCGAATTATGCTGACTTCCCGTCAACCTATGTTTGTCTGGTGGGGCGAGGAACTGATTAACCTTTACAATGACCCTTACAAGGGTATTATTGGCGGCAAACATCCAGAAGCACTTGGACAGCCAGCTTCCTATGTATGGCGGGAAATATGGGATCAGATTGGGCCTCGAGCAGAATCAGCGATGCTGAAGAACGAGGGCACTTACGACGAAGCGCTACTGCTAATTATGGAGCGCAACGGCTACCCGGAGGAAACCTATTACACTTTTTCATATAGCCCGGTTCCTAATGACCAGGGCGACACAGGTGGGATCATCTGTGCCAATACAGAGGACACGCAGCGCATCATCGGTGAGCGTCAGTTAGCGCTTTTACGCGAACTAGCGGCGAGGACGGCAGATGCACGGACATTTGATGAAGCCTGTACGCTGAGTGCGAATTGTCTAGAGAGCAACCCTTATGACCTGCCTTTTGCAATGATTTATCTGGTTGACCCAGATCAGCAGCAAGTTTTTCTGGCTGGAACGTGCCGCATTGGGGAAAACCACGTAGCAGTTCCAGAAACAGTAGCTCTCGATTCTGATTCAGTTTGGCCCTTTGCGGAAGTGATTAGAACACATCAGGCAAAATTGATTTCCGATTTGGCAGTGTCTTTTAGTAGCTTACCTTGTGGTGTTTGGCAGCGATCGCCCCATCAAGCGATCGCTGTGCCAATTGCACCATCTGGTCAAACGGGAAAAGCTGGTATATTAATTGCTGGTTTAAACCCTTTTAGGCTATTCGACGATAATTATAGAGGATTCATCGATTTGGTTGCGGCTCAAATTGCAGCCAGCATCGCTAACGCCCAAGCTTACGAGGAAGAACGCAAACGCGCTGAAGCCTTGGCAGAAATTGATCGTGCTAAAACCATCTTTTTCAGCAACGTCAGCCACGAGTTCCGTACCCCACTTACCCTGATGTTGGGGCCATTAGAGGAAACCTTAGCCAATTGTGCCACTCTGCTTCCAGCCAAAGAACGAGAGCAGTTAGAAATGGTGCAACGCAACGGACTCCGCCTGCTGAAACTGGTCAACAGCCTATTAGACTTCTCGCGCATTGAAGCCGGGCGGGTTCAAGCTTCATACGAACCCACCAACCTTTCCACTTTCACCGCAGAACTAGCTAGTGTATTTCGTTCAACGGTAGAACGGGCAGGGATGCAGTTATCAGTCAATTGTCCTTCCCTTCCAGCACCAGTGTATGTAGATCGAGAGATGTGGGAAAAAATTGTTCTTAACCTGCTCTCAAATGCATTTAAGTTCACAATGGTTGGAGAAATTACTGTCAGCTTACAGTGGTCAAATGACCATATTGAGTTCGCAGTAAAAGACACAGGAATCGGTATCCCAGCAGAAGAAATTTCCCACCTTTTTGAACGATTTCACCGTGTCAAAGGAGCGCAAGGACGTACTTTTGAAGGATCAGGAATTGGATTGTCGCTGGTGCAAGAATTGGTGCAAATGCATGGTGGAACAGTCCATGTCACCAGTGTTTTAGGAGCAGGTAGTTGCTTTACTGTGTCAATTCCAACAGGATCTGCTCATTTGCCTTCAGACCGGATTAGTGCCCCTCGAACCTTAGCTTCAACTGCATTAGGGGCAACACCCTATCTAGAAGAGGCACTGCGTTGGCTACCTGAGGAAGGGAACAGGGAACAGGGAACAGGGAATAGAGAAGAATCTTACCTATCACCTATCACCTATCACCTATCACCTTCTTCTGCCCGGATTCTTCTAGCTGACGACAATGCAGACATGCGCGATTACGTCAAGCGGCTGTTAAGTCAGCATTATGAGGTGGAATCAGTGTCGGACGGTTTAGCTGCTTTGAATTCTGCTCGTGGGCGTGTTCCAGATTTGGTACTGACGGACGTAATGATGCCTGGATTAGATGGCTTTGGACTGCTGCAAGAATTACGAGCTGATCCGCAGACGAGAAAAATTCCAATCATCCTGTTGTCGGCACGGGCGGGGGAAGAGGCACGGGTGGAAGGGTTAGAAGCAGGAGCCGATGATTACTTAATTAAACCGTTTTCTGCTCGTGAATTGTTGGCACGGGTAGAGGCAGCCCTCAAAATGGCTCGTCTCCGCCAGGAGGCAATGGAACGGGAGCAATATCTGCGAATTGAAGCTGAGGTGGCGAAAGCACACCTAGAGACTGTCTTAGCTGGCATCCAAGACCAGTTTTTTGTGTTGGATCGAGAGTGGCGTTATACCTTTGTCAATAACCAGGTAGCAGAAGTTGTTGGCATCCAAAAGGAAAAGTTGCTAGGTAGGATCATTTGGGAAGTTTTTCCAGATGTGGTCAAAAGCGAGTTTTATACTCAGGTTCAGCGCGCGTTTGCACAAAATACCGTTGTTCAATTTGAATACTTTTATCCGGCTTGGCAGCGCTGGTTTGAGAATCGCCTCTACCCCAATGCTTTTGGAGTAAGCATTTTTGTTACAGACATCAGCGATCGCAAACAGGCAGAGAAAGCACTCCGTGAAAGCGAAGAACGGTTCCGCAACATGGCTGACAATGCCCCCTTTATGGTTTGGGTAACTGATACAGATAGCTACTGCACCTATCTCAGCAAAAGCTGGTACGAGTTTACGGGTCAGAGCGAGGAAATAGGTCTGGGATTTGGCTGGTTGAACGCTGTGCATCCAGAGGATTACAATCAGGCCAAGAATGTTTTCCTAGAAGCTAACAGGCGCTACGAGGATTTCCGTATCGAGTACCGCTTGCGGCGCAAAGATAGCGAGTATCGCTGGGTGATCGATGCTGCTAATCCTTGGTTTGGGGTAGACGGTCAATTTAAAGGTTATATTGGCTCAGTAATTGACATTACAGAACGCAAAATAGCAGAAGCCGAATGCGATCGCCTCTTGCAACTTGAGAAAGCTGCCAGAACTGAAGCCGAAACAGCCAACCGCATTAAGGATGAGTTTCTGGCAGTGCTTTCCCATGAATTGCGATCGCCTCTCAACCCTATTCTTGGTTGGGCTAGACTCTTACAGACTCGTGAGTTTGATGCAGCAGCGGTGAAGAAAGCTATTGCAACCATCGAGCGGAATGCTCAATTACAAGCTCAACTAATTGAAGATTTGCTCGATGTCTCTCGCATCTTACAAGGCAAGCTCAACCTCAACATGTTTCCCGTCAACCTAGTGCTTGTGATTGAGGGGGCATTAGAGACAGTGCGATTGGCCGCAGAGGCTAAAAATATTCAAATTCAGATAATGCTAGATGCTTCTTGCGGGCAAGTTTTGGGTGATTCCGGTCGCTTACAACAAGTTATCTGGAATCTCCTATCGAATGCCGTTAAATTCACTCCTGAAGGAGGAAAAATTGCTATTCAACTGGAGCGCGTTGATACTCAAGCTCAGATTACCGTCAGCGATAGCGGCAAGGGAATCAGCCCTGAATTTCTTCCTCATGTGTTTGAATATTTTCGTCAGGCTGATAGCACAACAACCCGGAGGTTTGGTGGGTTGGGGTTAGGGTTAGCAATTGTCCATCATCTGATAGAATTACACGGCGGCACGATTTGGGCAGAAAGTTTAGGTGAAGGGCAAGGAGCTATTTTCACGGCTAGGATACCGCTCATCAAAAAAAAGTTAACCCCAAAACAACAGATAATTGCTACCTTAAATGCTTCTCCTACAACTGAAATCCTTGCAGGTATCCAAATTTTAGTTGTAGACGATGACGATGATACCCGTGAATTCCACACATTTGTCCTAGAGCAGGCTGGAGCTAGGGTGAATGCTGTGGCATCGGCAAAAGAAGCACTGCAAGTATTGGCAGAGTCAGAACCAGATATTCTGCTCAGTGATATTGGGATGCCAGAAACAGATGGCT
Source organism: Nostoc sp. UIC 10607 (assembly GCF_047228265.1). Taxonomy (NCBI): domain Bacteria; kingdom Bacillati; phylum Cyanobacteriota; class Cyanophyceae; order Nostocales; family Nostocaceae; genus Nostoc; species Nostoc sp. UIC 10607. The sequence continues at coordinate 31,225 of NZ_JBIQNW010000052.1, forward strand.
ATATGCTGATGCGCCAAGTTAAAACATTGCAGGCATTGCAAGCTAAACAGATTCCCGCGATCGCTTTAACTGCTTATGCCGGAGAAATCAACCAGCAACAAGCACTCGAATCAGGGTTTCAAAAACATATGTCCAAACCCGTCGAACCAGAGGAGTTAGTCAAGGCAATTGCAACTCTGATTGCAAGGAGTGAGAATAGCTGAGTATTCGGCTGCTGTGCAGAAACCATGTAAATGCATATTTATACCAGAGGAATTTATGAATTTATTCGTGCAAGAAATACCAGCGTTAGATATCTCTCCAAAAACCATTCAAGAAACACCCTCACCAGCCACAGACCCACTAATTGCCCGCAGTTTACAAAAAGAGCAGTATTTTGGCATTATCGGGCTAGCGATCACCCTGATTGCTGCTGTAGGATTTTTTAGTCGCAGAGTTGAATATGCTATTGCGATCGCTATTATTCTCAGTGCAATTTTAATTGCTTTCTTTTTGTTCGTATAGCAAGGGCTGGGGAAAATTCAAATAACATTTGCCAGAGCGATCGCTCACCAAATCCCGAAGCCTTAAAGCTACGTTGTCTATTCTGCATAAAGTTGCGTTTTTATCGAAAAATATGGGATAATTTGCCAAGATAAAAAGAAAATATAAGTCTTCTTATTCTTATAAAATAATGGGTTCAAGATTGTTAATAAAGATGTAGGTAATGGATAGTTTAAAAATGGCGGAAATTGAGAGTTTTGTGCCAGCCAATTTATTCGGGTTTGGGGAAATTTAAAGCTTATGGAGCAACAATGTTATAAGACTTGTGTATACAGCGTAGCTCTTACGGGTGAGAGAAACTTTAGCTTTAGTTAAAGGCATGGAAAGGTTCATCGGAATTACGTTAATCTAGCTAAAAACTATTCCTAATCTTGTCTGACTTTATCTTTAATTGAGAAATTTAATTATTAATTTAAATTTTCGCTATTTTGATTAATTGCACAGAATATATCGGCAATTAATTGAGTATTTAATATAATTTTGGGGAGATGTTGGCGAGTTACCTGAGCAGCTAAATTATTCAATTAACTTAACTCATCAAATCTTCATATATTTGAAGTCTAGTTTATCTTTTATAGGCAAAATAATGGGAATAATAAAGTAAATCGGATTGAACAAATTAGTTAGCTATGAGCCACATATGTCCTATCTCCAAAACCTGTGCTTGTCGTAATGTTGCACGCTGCCGGACTAAGGAGGCAGGTAGGCTCTTTCTCTGGTTCCCCGTTCCACATACCCTGAAAAAAGTCACCACCTACCTACAGCAGTTTGCCCTTGAGTATGAACTGATGCACGAGCGTCCAGGTCTGAGTTTGAACTGTAGACCCGGACATTCGCTAGAAATTGCGCGTAATCTGGCCCAACTACTTGCACCGAGAGAATTAAAAGAGACGCAAGTCCTTTTCATTCAAGGCGCTATGCAACCTCAACTCCACGATTTTAGTGATATAACCTCATTACAACGCTTTATTAAGTTCAACCAATCCGACTGGCTGATTGAAATGCTGGCAACGGAACGATTCACCAGTTACTTTCAACCAATTGTCTCAATTAAGGATACATCGCAGATTTTTGGATATGAATCGCTCTTGCGGGGACTGGATGAACAAGGCAATTTAGTGTTACCGGGGCCAATTCTGGAGTTAGCAACCGAAGCCGGACTCCTACCACAACTTGACCAAGTGGCTCGCCTTAGCACAATTACTCAATTCAGCCGCTATCAAGTGAGTGGGCACATCTTCATTAATTTTGCACCAACGTCACTTTATGATCCAGCTTTTTGCCTACGTAGTACGGTAGAGGCAATTGATGCTGCTAGCATTCCCCATGAGCGGGTTGTTTTTGAAGTCGTGGAGTCAGATAATCCCCAAGATTTAGCCCACCTCAAGGCAGTGCTTCAATACTACCGAGATGCTGGGTTTTTAGTCGCCCTTGATGACCTCGGTTCTGGCTATTCCAGCCTAAACTTGCTGCATCAGTTACGTCCAGATTTTATCAAGCTGGACATGGAATTAATCAGAAATGTGCATCAAGACCTGTACAAAGCCTCGATTACCGAGAAGCTTCTAGAGATTACTCAAAAATTAAACATCCAGACCGTTGCTGAAGGAATTGAGTGCATTGAGGAACTGAACTGGCTGCAAGAACGAGGTGCAACTCTTGCTCAAGGTCATTTGATTGCTAAAGCCAGTGCAGTGCCCGTTACTACAACCCCTCATTTTGATACGATCGCGTTAAATGTAGCATTGGCAAATTGTAAGCAGGTTGAGGGGCATGTCCAACACCAAAGCGAGTCCGAGCGAATTGTCGCGGCTGTGACGCAGCGAATTCGACAATCGTTGGAGTTGGACGAGATTTTGCAAACCACAGCAGCCGAAGTGCGACAACTGTTTGAGGTAGACCGAGTGGTGATCTACAAGTTTGAGCCAGACTGGAGTGGATTAGTCGCTGTAGAATCCTTAGCAGAAGGGTGCATGTCGATTTTGGGATTTCACGTCATGGACACCTGCTTTAAATCTACACGTGCAGCTTACTATCAACAAGGTAACACCAGAGCGATCAAAGACGTTGAAAATGCGGGACTATCGCCGTGTCATGTTGACCTTTTGCGGAGTTTGCAAATCCGGGCAAACCTTGTTGTGCCCATTTTGCAGCAAGAGCGTTTGTGGGGACTATTGATAGCTCACCAATGCCGTAATAGCAGACAATGGCAACAATCGGAGATTAACCTATTTAACCAGTTAGCGGGACAAGCTGCGATCGCTATTCAGCAATCAGAACTTTACCACCAATTACAACAAGCAAACCATGAATTACAGCGTCTTGCCTGTTCGGATGGTCTAACCCAAGTGGCAAATCGACGTTGCTTTGATGATACGTTAAACGCACAGTGGGAAAGGTTGGCACGAGAGCAAGGTTCGCTATCTTTGATTTTGTGTGATGTCGATTACTTTAAGCTTTACAACGATACGCATGGACATCTGGCAGGAGATGATGGACTCAGACAGGTTGCCAAGGCAATTTCTCAGACAGCTAAACACCCCGCTGATTTAGTCGCTCGTTATGGTGGAGAAGAGTTTGCGGTCATTTTGCCAAATACTGATATCGAAGGGGCCATGGCAGTTGCAAGAAATATTCAGAAGAATGTTAGTGCATTAAAAATGCCTCATCTCTATTCTCATGTCAATGAATTCATCACCCTAAGTCTTGGTGTGGCAACCATCACTCCTCATAGCCAATTATCTCCCGCAATCTTAATTGCTGCTGCTGACCAGGGACTCTACCAAGCAAAAGCACAAGGAAGAAATTGTGTGGTGCAGATGGATTGTGAGGATGCTGATGTTTAAATATCTCTTTTAGCGCCAGTCGTGAATCTTGTCGATAAGATTCAATTCTTTTGGGAGAACCCATTGATGAATTGACAGCGTTATTTAGCGCACAACGAAAACGCACAGGAAGCGATCGCACTGATAAAAAAGTAGAGACCAATGAATTATCCTTTCATCGCCCAAGTGGCAAAATCTGCATCAAAAGCTAGCGTAGTACCACCACCCCCAACTTTACCAACAGGCGCACAAATTAGCTCTTTATTCTATACATTTGGCGCATTTATAGTTGTTTTCTTCATAATCTAAATATTAGTATTTTATCTACTGCGATCGTTTCTTCGCCGCGCCGAAAAAGATACAGCCCTGTTCATCCTTGGCATTTTACAAATCCCTGCGAAATCATGAACCTTGTGGGTCTATTAGTCATAACAGAACGTCAGGGACAACGGCTGCGATCGCGCCTAGAAGAACAAGAATAGACTGATCAACGCCGGTTAAGACAAGTTTAGGGACTTCCAACTAAAAAAATATCCCATTTCTTTCTTTGCAGGGGAGCAGGGAGCAGGGAGCAGCAACAGTCGTGTTGAGTCCAGAAATTAGGATAATTTATTTTTTGGAGTTCCCTTATATCTACACACTAGGGTGATGAATTTTAGATATCAAATAATTTGTCTGTCGATCATGTAAAGAAGTTGGAGTGTAACGTCTTTACTGTGAGTGCTAGAACCCAAATATTCTTAAGTAGAAAAATAGCTTTTTAGTTCGTCCAGTGATTAGCCTTGTCCATTGCTATAACATAAAAAAGAAATTTGAAAACTAAAAAAATTGTGTCCACTTATACAACAAAATAGTAATAATTGTTATAGGCTTGAAAAGCCCTTTACTTTTATACTTTTGGCGAAACTTCACCGCCAAAAAAGCACCAGAGCGATAGGAAATTACCTATGACCAAGTGCGATTGATAGTTATCAAACGTAAACCTGGTTAAGTTGAACATATTCCTGTCAGCAGCATAGGTGACTTCCTACGCCCTGGTTATTTCTTTTAATTATTTTTAGGTCAACGGCTTAAAGCGATGTCTACGACGGGCTATTCTGCGTCGCTTGTGAGTTTAAACTCGATCCTCTCTAAGCATCCTTAAAATTGAGGAAACTGACGTAATAGCCAATACCATCTAGAACCTTCACGAGTTAGCTAAGAGTCATAAGTTCATAGTTGGTGCTTTAGCACTAAAACGCCAACTACGAACAATACTTACCCCTCAATCTAACCAATTAATTTCTGCCAGCTAGCAGGCCCGACAATGCCATCGGCATCTAAACCATTTTGCTTTTGAAAGTTCTGAATTGCAACCTCTGTTTGCGGCCCATAAACGCCATCAGCCTCAACACCTACACGGTATTGCAAGTATCTGACAACTGCACCACCAGCATGGTTTGGTCGGATAATCCGTTTTGCCAAAATTAGATTTATGGCATTCCATGTAGCTGAGTCAGCAATTCCAGTCGCTTGAACCCCGACAATAGCCTGAAATTTTTCTACGGCAGATTTTGTATTAGCTCCGGTTATGCCATCTTCTACTAACGCCTTACCATTTTTATCAGTTATTTTGAGTCGATTTAAAGATTTTTGCAGTCTGAGAATAGTGGCATCTACATTATCTTCTTCATCTGGCACTGGATTAACAGGAACACTTGGCAATTTACCAGTTAAGCCTTTGACAATCGCATTGGCCATTGTTTCTGGATTAAAAAGATTCATATCTTTTTGCGAATCAATGAAGCAACATTCTACAAGAATCGCAGGCATATCTGTATTTTTCAGGACATACAAGTGGGAACCACTCTTAACACCACGATTAAAAAATCCCAACTTGACGATTTCATCTAATACAGGTTTAGCGATTTTTCTCCCATTTTCGCTAGTTGCAAATACTTCTGTGCCATTGGCTTGTCTGTTAAAAGCATTAAAATGAATTGAAACAAAAACATTTACTCTGCTGGCATTAGCTGTAGCACATCTTTTTGAGAGTGATTCCGTGACTGTTCTAGCACTACTTGGTTTACATACTACGACTTCATGTCCTAAAGCTCTTAACTTAGCTATAACTCTATTACCTACATCTAGAGTTAAATTATCCTCAACTTTGATTCCTCTGGCTCCTGTGTCTGGTGGACAATTGTGCCCACTATCAATTCCAAATTTCATGATTTCATCCTCAAGTTACTTGTTTTTGCACTAGTTCAAAACTTTTCTAACATATCCAGATAAAGTTTTGTTAATAAATTAATTGAGGTACTTGTTAGCAATGTCTATATGATTTTAATCATTATTACGCTAGTAGGCAAAATAATTTTTTGTGCAAATATGAACAGCAAATTTTATGTACTAAAATCCACTAATCTAAAGGTATATTATAACCAAAAATACAACTAGTATAAGTTATCAAATCGTGAATAATCCGTTAACTTTTGCAAAAAATTTAAATGCAGTAATTGCCTCCGTTATTCAGATAATAACGCTTTGTAAAAGTAGAAAGCCATGACAAATGTACTTAGTAAACTGTGGCGGAACTTTGTCTAAGGCTTAAGCCCCTTATTAAGTCCCAAGTCTTGTTAATTGAGATGGTGCATAGGTTTACGCTCTGCTGTAGTAGTTCGATGCCCAAATCCCTAGACCGAACGCACCCTTTGATGTGAATGTGGGCTGATAAAGTCGTAAACTATTTACATACTCTACCCTGGGCTTTTTTTTACCTGAGCAGCTTAACACATAATGCTTTACAGTATTAACTAATACCTGATGGCTTCTAAACATCTGCGGAGATTAATCAGATAAACTGCTCAAGAAACGAGGCTCAACATGGGATCTTTAAATTTTGTGAAGTTACTGGAGAATTCCATCAATGAACCCGGTTTAGGGTGGACTCTCTGCTTTATAGGGGAAGATCAATCTAACAAACTTGCAGAACTCACGCAGGAATTGAGAGGAGAATTTTCCACCACAGGCGATGGAAAAGAGATTTTATCTGGTTTTTCCTATTGGGGAATAGGCCCAACGATCGCATGGGATCATGCTTGCAATGATCGATTCTATCTCGTGATGAAAGAGAGTATAGAGTCTTTTAGATATCGATGGCATCAAATTCATTCTAATAATATTAGAGATCAGAAATATCATTATGTAAGTTTAGGTGTCGGCACAGGTGAAAAAGACCAAAATATTTTAAGTTTATTGCTCAACACAAATTCCGATTTACTCTATTTTCCAGTTGATATGAGTTCGGAGATGTTAAGGCTAGGTGTGCAACGGGCAACTCGAAGTTCGCAATTGCAAGGTAGTCATGTGCTACCAATTCAAGTTGACTTTTCAATCGAGAGAAATGTTGACGAACTACGAAAACTACTAGATAAAGTCATCAATGATAGTCCTGTACTATTTTCTCTATTGGGAAACACATTAGCTAATTTTCAAAGAGATACAGAACTGCTGGAAAGTCTTTCTAAGTTAATGCGACCTGAGGATAGGCTACTCCTAGAAGTAGCAACCACTGAAGATTTAAGCGAAGAAGCAGCACAAAAGGCAGCGAAAGAGTACGCTAAAACTAGGTCTTTTAAAGAGTTTGTCACAAGTGCATTGCTGCAAAACACTGATTTACATATCGACTTGAATAGTGTATTTTTTGATGGTTCTATAGAGACTGATAGAGGAATTTTAATAAAAATCTTGTATCGTAACCTCACTGGAAACAAAATTGAAGTGGTGTTACCTGACCGGTCAGTAATGAATTTTGAAGACCAAGACACGATTCGTTTGCTTCTGACTCGGAAATATACTTCTAATGGTATCGATAAAACTATATCAGACAGTAAGCTTGTGCTTGTTGATAGGCTACATACAGTATTGGAACCACGTTTGAAGAATGGATTTGGTATGGATTTAATCTTAGTTGCCCCTGACTCTTCAGGAATTAACAAGAATTCTTCTGTAGCAGATAGTATATGGTCTAAACGGTAAAATGTGATATGAGTATGAAAAACTTAGTGACCTTTATCACGTTTTTCCCTTTACTTCTAGGATTTATTCTAGCTGCCGTATGGTGGACTCAGGGAGGAAGTTTTGAGTCACTACTGACAGGTCTGGGATTATTAGCAACAATTACCGGGATTTTTGGCGAACGATGGGCATCAGTTAACGAAAAGAGGATAGAATTTCTGCGTGCTTTACTGAATGAGTGCAGATCAAATGAGGTAATTTTATCTGATAGCCGCTTCAACCCAAACTCGCATAAGCCGGGACGACCAATAGTCTTTCCGCGATTAATTATATCTGTTACCGAAACAGCGATCGCATCTAATGTTTTTGCAGAACGTCAAGATAGAGAGTTGTTTTCGCTTATACATCAATGGCGGCATACTGCTAATGAGTTTAATCGGAGATTAGATATTACCGAGTTGCGTACATTCACAAACCTGTCACCACAAGAAATTCGTTCGCTATATGAAGCGCTACAGGAGTCGAAAGAATTCAATGATGCCCTTAATTTGACTCAACACATCACAACTTTTTTGAAATCAAAATATCTAAAAGGCAGCGGTGATAGTGAAGTCCTAACTCCTTCAAGGAATTACTGACCAGAATCTGTGGGTAGATATTTAACACTCAACCTGAAAGCACGTTTAAAATTTAAGTAAAGAAATATTTCGTAGCTTACAGGCATGAAACGCATCGTCTTGGTTGCTGGGTTTGAATCGTTCAATGCTGACTTGTATAGAAAAGCAGCTTTTTTGGCTAACTCTCGCTGTCCTGAGTTGGATATTCGGGTATTTAGCGATCGCGATCTTACCAACAAACGTACCGAGGTAGAAGCAGCACTGGATGGGGCTGATGTGTTTTTCGGTAGCCTACTATTTGATTATGACCAGGTTGTGTGGTTGCGCGATCGCATTTCCCAAATTCCCATCCGTTTGGTGTTTGAGTCAGCCTTGGAATTGATGAGTTTAACCAAGCTGGGTATATTTGCCATTGGCGACAAACCCAAAGGAATGCCCAAACCAGTTAAATTCATCCTCGATAAATTTAGCAACGGACGAGAAGAAGACAAACTCGCTGGTTACATCAGCTTCTTAAAAATTGGCCCCAAACTACTGAAATATGTCCCAGTGCAAAAAGTCCAAGACTTACGCAACTGGTTAATTATCTATGGTTACTGGAATGCAGGCGGCCCAGAAAACGTCGCCTCATTATTCTGGACACTAGCAGAAAAATATTTAAATTTAAAAGTCGGCGACATTCCCCCGTTAATTGAAACCCCCAACATCGGATTACTCCACCCCGACTATCAAGGGTTTTTTGAATCCCCCCGCGACTATTTAGAATGGTATAAAACCCATTGTAGAGACGCGATTCATCGCGTCTTCCCAATAGACGCGATGAATCGCGTCTCTACAAAACCGATTGTTGGGATTTTACTCTACCGCAAACATGTCATCACCAAACAACCATACATTCCCCAACTGATTCGCAGTTTTGAAAAAGCTGGCTTAACTCCTTTACCCATCTTCATCAACGGCGTAGAAGGACATGTAGCGGTACGAGATTTAATGACAACCGACTATGAAATTCAGCAACGACAACTAGGCAATATAGAGACTCCCTCACTATCAAGTGAAGCAGTAAAAGTAGATGCGATCGTTTCCACAATTGGCTTTCCTCTGGTGGGTGGCCCGGCTGGTTCAATGGAAGCTGGGCGTCAGATAGAAGTAGCAAAACGCATCCTCACTGCCAAAAATGTACCTTATATTGTTGCCGCACCATTATTAATTCAAGATATTTCCTCGTGGACGCGCCAAGGTGTCGGCGGATTGCAAAGTGTGGTGTTGTACGCTTTACCAGAATTAGATGGGGCTATTGATACCGTTCCCCTCGGTGGTTTAGTGGGCGAAAATATTTATCTGGTTCCCGAACGAGTGCAGCGATTAATTGGTAGAGTAAAAACTTGGGTGTCTTTGCGACAAAAACCTGCTTCGGAACGCAAGATTGCCATCATTTTATATGGGTTTCCTCCAGGTTATGGTGCTGTAGGCACAGCTGCATTATTAAATGTGCCGCGTAGTTTACTGAAGTTTCTCCACGCACTTAAAGAACAAGGTTACACCGTAGGAGATTTACCAGAAGATGGGGAAGAATTAATTCGCTGGGTGAAAGAGGCGGATGAATCTTTAGATGATACAAAAAATATTCCCGCGTCCGTTAGCGCCCGTACCCTAGAAAAATGGCTGGGATATCTGCAAACCTCCCGCATCGAAAAACAATGGAAATCTCTCACTGGAACTGGAATTAAAACTTATGGCGACGAATTCCAGGTTGGCGGTGTGCAATTAGGAAATGTATGGATAGGTGTACAACCACCTTTGGGGATACAAGGTGATCCCATGCGCTTAATGTTTGAACGAGATTTAACACCACATCCTCAATATGCAGCTTATTATAAATGGCTGCAAAATGAGTTTGAAGCTGATGCTATCGTTCACTTTGGGATGCATGGGACGGTGGAATGGTTGCCTGGTTCTCCTTTGGGGAATACGGGTTATTCTTGGTCGGATATTCTGTTAGGAAACTTGCCTAATCTATATATATATGCGGCGAATAATCCTTCTGAATCGATGTTGGCAAAACGTCGCGGTTATGGTGTGTTGATTTCTCATAATGTACCGCCTTATGGTCGCGCAGGTTTATATAAGGAATTGGTAGCGTTGCGGGATTTGATTTCGGAGTATCGTGAAGATCCGCAAAAGAATTATGTTTTAAAGGAAGGGATTTGTAAAAAAATTGTGGACTCTGGGTTGGATGCAGATTGTCCGTTTGAGGATGCGAAGAAGTTGGGGATTGCGTTTACGCCGGAGAATATTCGGATGTTTAGCAGTCATGCTTTTGATGATTATTTGGTGGAGTTGTACGAATATTTACAAGTTTTAGAGAATCGGTTGTTTTCTTCGGGGTTGCATACTTTGGGGGAAAAGCCGAGTGAGGAGGAGTTGGGGTCTTATTTGGAGGCTTATTTTGGAGACGAACCGCAGAGGCGCGGAGAACACAGAGAGGAGGAGGAAAGGCTAATAAGGGATTTGTTGATGCAGTCTACGGATGAGTTGACGAATTTGTTGAGGGGGTTGAATGGGGAGTATATTCCGCCTGCGCCTGGGGGGGATTTGTTAAGGGATGGGGCTGGGGTTTTGCCGACTGGGAGGAATATTCATGCTTTAGATCCTTATCGGATGCCTTCGCCTGCGGCGTATGAACGGGGACGGGAAATTGGTAAAAAAATTATTGCCCAGCATTTGGAGGAATATGGGAAATATCCTGAAACGGTGGCGGTGATGCTTTGGGGATTGGATGCAATTAAAACTAAGGGTGAATCTCTGGGGATTCTGTTGGAATTGGTGGGGGCTGAACCTGTTAAGGAAGGAACTGGTAGAGTTGTTCGTTATGAGTTGAAGCCGTTGGCGGAGGTTGGACATCCCCGTATTGATGTGTTGGGTAATTTGTCTGGTATTTTCCGGGATAGTTTTGTAAATATCATCGAATTGTTGGATGATTTATTTCAACGGGCGACTGATGTTGATGAATCGGAAGATCAGAATTTTATTAGGAAACACGCTTTAGCTTTAAAAGCCCAAGGTGTGGAAAATGCATCAGCGAGATTGTTTTCTAACCCGGCGGGTGATTTTGGTTCTTTGGTAAATGATCGGGTTGTGGATGGTAACTGGGAATCTGGTGAGGAGTTAGGCAATACTTGGCAAAGTCGCAATGTGTTTAGCTACGGGAGAGAAGATAAAGGTCAAGCTAGACCGGAAATTTTGAATACATTGTTAAAAACTAGCGATCGCATTGTTCAAGAAATCGATTCGGTAGAATATGGTTTAACCGATATTCAAGAATATTACGCTAATACTGGCGGTTTGAAAAAGGCAGCAGAAAAACAAAGCGGTAAGAAGGTTACAACCAGCTTTGTGGAAAGTTTCTCGAAGGATACTACACCCCGCAATTTAGATGATTTGCTGCGAATGGAGTATCGCACTAAGTTGGTGAATCCCAAATGGGCGCAAGCGATGGCGAATCAAGGTTCTGGTGGTGCGTTTGAAATTTCCCAACGAATGACGGCGTTGATTGGTTGGAGTGGTACTGCCGATTTTACCGATGATTGGGTTTATGACCAAGCGGCTGATACTTATGCGTTAGATGCAGAGATGGCGGAGAAATTACGCAAGGCAAATCCTGAAGCTTTTCGCAATATTTTAGGGAGAATGTTGGAGGCGCATGGGCGGGGTTTCTGGGAAGCTGATGCTGATAAGTTGGATAAATTGCGTCAGTTGTATGAGTTGACAGATGAAGAGTTGGAAGGAGTGACAGTTTAGAAAGTAGATGCGTTAAATGTTCAAATAAAAATTATTGTAGAGACGGCGATTTATCGCGTCTTTGCTTAACCGAACCGTATTGAAAGCGATGTCTACGACGGTCTACGCCCACGCTCTTACGCTTGAGGCTGTGAAAATTTAAACCTTTGCAGCTAATGTTACTTCATGTATAAGAAAGGCTTAAGTTTTTCTTGCAAATGTATAAGTCGTTGCTGCAAATGCTTAATACTTTGCAACAAATGTTCTTCCATGTATAAGAAAGGCTTAAGTCTTTCTTACAAATGTATAAGTCGTTGCTGCAATTGTTTAATACTTTGCAACAAATGCTATTCCATGTATAAGAAAGGCTTAAATCATTGCAGCAATTGTTGTAACAAATTTATGAATCTATTTAATACCGAAAATAAAATATAGTCTAAGTGAAATTAACTAAAATTTTTGAGATGCGATGTCTACGACGGGCTACACCTACGCAACTGATTTGCTATATTTTCCCATGACAATCAGAAATATTTTGGTATAAAACAGTACTATCAACCTAGTAGCAGAGATGCATTATGGCACGTCGTAAAAGAAATTCCAGCATTTTAGAACGAGCCGATCGCCGGATTGAAAGTTTGCAATCTATCAGTGTAGAACTTGACTTTGGCCAAGGATTGACTATCCAAGCTTACACCGTAACAATTAACGATCTCCGGTCTAAGCTTGCTGCTTACAACACTGCATTATCTACCATTGACAAACTCACAGATGACGTGAATAACGCAGAAAAGGCTGTAATAGCGATATCAGAAAAAATGTTACTAGGAGTTGGCAGCCGTTACGGTAAAACCAGCCCAGAATACGAGATGGCGGGTGGTGCGCGACGAGGTAATACCAAGAAGAAGCAAAGCGTACTAGGCAATTCCAAACCCACCAATTCTTTAGCAGGTGATTCTGTTAAGGTTTCTTCCACAAATGGATCTATGAATGGGGTGTCGGGTGCGGGTGCGATCGTGAGTTGAGTAAAATCCAATAGGGTTTAGTGTCAACTTAAGCTAAAACACTCAATTTACCGTGGTTTGAGATCCCCCAACTCTCTTAAAAAGGGGGCACTAGTTCCCTGACAAGTGTAGGTTTTTTACAGTTAGGAGGAGTTATAACAGTAAAATTCATCAACAGGGGTACGAGGAAAAGA